>CAZMOT010000075.1:0-17508 GCA_964568065.1 uncultured Anaerolineales bacterium | reverse complement strand
GAGGGGAGTTGGCCATCGCCAGGCTGAGGATCATCGTTTGCAGGAGCACTGTCTTCCCAGATCCCGTAGTCCCGGCCACCAGGATGTGGGCCACGTCGGGCGAGGGCAACCGGATGAGCAAAGGAGCGCCATCCTCGGCCAGGCCCAGGATCGCGGTCACCGGTGGGATGCTGCCGAAACCTTCGGCGTCGTCTGTCGGACTGGAGTCGGACTGTCCGCAGTCCGCGTCCGCGTTGAGCTGACGAAACAGAGGCAACAAGCGCACCGGCTGTGGATCGTCGCGGGGTACCTCGACGGCCACGGCTGCCCCACGCCGCGATACCCGGCAACTGGGCGCGTCCAGCGCGGCTGCCAGTTCCTCACTCAGTCCCTTGATCTTTGATATCTTTGCTCCCAGGGCGGGCAGCACCTGAAAGCGCACCCAACGGGGCGTCACCGTGCCGCCGGTCACCCGCGCTGGCACCTTGTGCAACGCCAATACCGCCTCGACCCTATCCGCCTGAAACTCCAATTTCTTGCGCATCCTTGTTTGCTCCTATGCGAACTGCCTTCTAAGGTGTCAATCGCCTGTCAGCATCTGCCACAGGCAAGCGCCAAAACAACATGCAGTAATAGAACGGTTGTTCTATTAGCAGTCATATCATACCAGAACATTTGTGTGCCGTCAAGCACCATTATCCCAAATAAAGTTGGGAAAACTTGGGATAATGATGTCAACAAAAAGAAGGCCCAACCTTACGGCTGGGCCTTTGAAGTATGGCGCTGTGCGCTGCTGGTTACTGTAGCTGCCGGATGACCATCACTACCTTGCCCTGCACCTCTACCTGGCGGGAATCATCCACGTAGATTGGCCTCATCGTGGGGTTGGCTGGTTGGAGCCGCACTCGCCCCCCTTCCTCCTGGTAGAAACGTTTGAGTGTCATTTCCCCGCTGTCCCTCAGCCACACCGCCGCCATCTCGCCGTTCTCAACTCGCTGCTGGTGACGCATAACGACGATGTCGCCATCGTGCACCAGTGCGTCTACCATCGAGTTTCCTTCCACCTGCAAGGCGTACAACCCCTCCGGGTCTCCCAGGAAGTCGCGGGTCAACTCGATGGTTTCGTCACCCATCAGGGGAAAGTCGCTGGCGGGCACCGGGATAGGCGCACCGGCCACGATACGACCCAGCAGCGGCAGCCGAACCACAGCCTCCGGTATCATCTGCGTGCGGGCCGCCGTGGTCAACTTCAATCCGCGCGAAATCTCACGATCCCGGCTAATGTAGCCTCTTTCTTCCAGCCGTCGCAGGTTGTAGCTTACGACGGAGGTGGAACTGATTCTCGCCGCAGCGCCGATTTCGCGGATGGAAGGCGGATAGCCATTTTCCTCGACGTACTCGATGAGGAACTCTAAAATCCTCTGTTGTCTTTTTGAAAGGCGCTCGTCCATCAAAAGCCTCCTTGTTTCCGATCTCACATTGCAGGGCCTAAGTCAGTCCTATTATACACGAACATACGTTCTATGTCAAGGTTCCGAGCAGGGTTGCATACACTCAAACCGAAACAGCCGCTGGTGTGCACCAGCGGCTAAGACTCTGTCTTGTGTGTGCAGACACATCAGGCCGGAACCAGTTCTACGGAGGGTTCTTCTTCCGCCTCCTCCTCCGTATGACGGAGCACAATTTCGTCTTCCTCGGCATCCACCAGCACCGTGTCCCCGCCCGCGAATCTGCCCGCCAATACCGCGTCAGAAAGAGCATCCTCGATCCGGTTCTGGATGACGCGCCGCAAAGGCCGCGCGCCGTATTCTTCGTTGTACCCCTCATCGGCCAGCAGTGCCTTGGCTGCTTCCGTCACTTCCAACCCGATGTCGTATTCCAGCAGCCGCGTGCGCACCTTGTCCAACTCCAGGTCTGCGATCTGAACGATCTCTTCCCGGCTGAGGGCGTGGAAGACGATGACGCTATCCACGCGGTTAATGAACTCGGGGCGGAAGGTACGCTTCAGTTCTTCCAACAGCTTCTTGCGCATCTCCTCGTAATCACGCTTGGCATTTGCCGCAGCGTCTGCGGCCTCATCGCGGGGTATGGCAAAGCCCAGGCTCGTCTCTCGTTTGATCATCTCTGCCCCAATGTTTGAGGTCATGACAAGGATCGCGTTGCGAAAGTCCACCTTACGCCCTCGGGCGTCTGAGAGGTTGCCTTCTTCCATAATCTGCAGCAACATATTAAAGGCCTCAGGATGTGCCTTCTCTACCTCGTCGAAGACGACGATGGAGTAGGGGCGACGACGTATGTCTTCGGTGAGTTGCCCTGCGTCCTCGTAGCCCACGTAGCCTGGCGGTGCTCCAACCAGTCGGGCCACCGTGTGGCGCTCCATGAACTCGGACATGTCCAGTTGCACCAGCGCGTCCTCGCTGCCGAACATGAACTCGGCCAGTGCCTTGGCCAGTTCGGTTTTCCCCACACCGGTGGGGCCGAGGAAGATGAAGGAGCCGATGGGCCGGCGGGGGTCCTTAAGCCCAGCCCGTGCCCGGCGCACCGCCTTGGCGATCGCTGAGACGGCCTCGTCCTGGCCCACAATGCGCTGATGGAGTTCTTCCTCCATGCGCAGCAACCGCTTGGTCTCACTGCCGTGTAATTGGGTCAGTGGGATTCCGGTCCACATCGAGACCACTTCTGCGATGTCCTCAGGGCTGACGACGACTCCGCTTTCAGTGTCCCAATCGGCGCGCAGAGCCTCCATCTGCTCTCTCAATTCGATCTCCTGGTCCCGCAGCGCGGCGGCATCCTCGTAGCGATGCTCTTCGATAGCCTTATCCTTGGCCTGCTGAATGTCTTTTAGCTGGGTGAATATCTCCCGTAGGTTCCTGGCGTGGGGAGCCTTGTACATCCGCACGCGGGAGGAAGTCTCGTCTATCACATCAATCGCCTTGTCTGGGAGATAGCGATCAGAGATGTAGCGGGCCGAAAGCCGTGCTGCGGCCTCCAGCGCCTCGTCGCTGATGCGCAGCTTGTGATGTTGTTCATAAGCATGCCGGATGCCACGCAAAATCTCGATTGTCTCCTCGACCGATGGCTCCTCAACCGTGATCGGTTGGAAGCGTCGTTCCAACGCCGCATCCGATTCGACGTGCTTGCGGTATTCCTCCATCGTGGTCGCGCCGATGCACTGCAATTCGCCCCGGGCCAGGGCGGGCTTGAGGATATTGGCCGCGTCCACCGAGGAGCCGGCCGATCCGGCCCCGACGAGCATGTGAACTTCATCTATAAACAGAATGTTGCTGCTGTTCTTGAGTTCGGCGATGACCCTCTTGAGGCGTTCCTCAAATTGTCCCCGGTACATTGTCCCGGCGACCAACGAGCCGACGTCGAGTTGAAGCACGCGCTTATCCAGCAGCGGCTCAGGAGTCTCGCCAGAGACGATGCGCTGCGCCAGTCCCTCGACGATGGCTGTCTTGCCCACGCCGGGATCGCCGATGAGCGCCGGGTTGTTCTTCCTGCGCCGGGCCAGGATCTGGATCACGCGCTCAATCTCCTGCTCCCGGCCAATGACCGGATCCAGTTTGCTCTGTTCGGCCAGGGCGGTCAGATCAATGGCTAATCGGTCTACCAGTGGGGTTTTGGCGGATTTGCGTTTTTGCTTGCCAGCGAGGGCTGGTTGTCGCTGCAATATACGTTTGGTATAGTGGCGGACTTGCTCGCCTGTGACGCCCAGGTTACCGAGTACCTCCAGGGCGGTGCCATCGCCCTGGCGCACCAGTCCTAGCAGGATGTGATGCGTATCTATCCGAGAATCGCCCCGTCGTCGGGCCTCGTCCTTCGCCAGTTCCAGCACCCTCTTGGTACGGGGCGTGAGGTCGAGTTCTGTGTTGAGCAGGAATGAACGCCGTCGCAGGGTGCTGAGCCGCTTGACCCAGTGCTGCACGTCGCCAGATTGCAGCCCCAGTTCGCGCAGCACGCGGCTGGCGACCCCTTCCTCTTCACGCAAAAGTCCCAGCAAGAGGTGCTCGGTGCCGATCTGCGCATGGTGCATGTGCTCGGCCTCCTGCTGGGCAAGCTTGAGCACCCGTCGGGCTTTGTCAGTGAAGAATTTAATCAACTTATCCATAGTCTTATCACTCGCTCCGTCTCGTGCCTACAATGGGTCTCTTCCCTCAGCCCCCTCTGAAGGCTCCATGGCCTCAGAAAGCGCGACCGAGAGAGAGCTCTCGGATTCGGGTTGCTCAACCGCGAGTGCAGCCTTCCAATCCCGACCCATGTATTCTCCTGGGGCAGTTTGCTTGAGGCTTAGTGCCAGGCGGTGACGTGTCTCATCCACGCCGATCACGCGCAACGTGACGACCTGCCCAGGCTGTACTACGTCGCGGGGATGAACGACGGGGCTGTCGTCCAGTTCTGAAATGTGGATCAGTCCTTCAATGGCCTCATCGCCAGCGATACTGGCAAAGGCTCCCCATTTGGTGAGGCGCGTGATGACTCCTTCGACTAATTGCCCTTCCTGGTACCGCTCTTCGACAGAGACCCAGGGGTCGGGCTGCAACCGTTTGAGGCTCAGGGCCACCCGCTGGCGTTCCCGATCCACCCTCAGTACGTAGACTTCGACCTCCTGTCCCACCTCCACCACTTCACGTGGATGAGCGACCCGTTTCCAGGAGAGTTCGGACAGATGCACCAGTCCATCCATCCCGCCTATATCAACAAAAGCGCCAAAGTCAGCCAGGTTGATGACCCGACCTTGACGCAAATCTCCTTCGTTCAATTCCTTTAACAATCTCTCACGCTGGCTCTTGCGCCAATCGCGCAAGGCTGCCCTCTCGGAGAAAATCAGCCGGTTGCGCTCTTGGTCAACCTCGATGACCTTGAGTTGGAGGGTCTCACCGATCAGCGATGCCCAACGATCCTCGCTGCCTGGGCCGGCGGACGGCTCGACTGAGCTCGAAGTCTGAGCTGGCCGAGGTCTCGCCGAAGTCGGTTGATCGGCAATGTGTGAGATGTCTAACTGCGAGCCTGGCACGAAGCCTCGCACCTCTCCGACGTGTACAATCACGCCGCCCTTGTTGTAACCGACGACCGGCCTTTCGATGATTTCCTGGCTTTCAAGGAGACGCTGTACCTCACGCCAATCGCGCGCTAGTTGGGCACGTGAGAGGGAGAGGATAATATTGTCATAGTCATCCTCCGGGTTGACGACGTAGACTAGTACTTCATCGCCCACCTGGACGGCATCGCGGTCGCTAGGCGACATTCTCTCTAAATCGCGCTCAGGTACGACGCCCTCGCATTTAGCACCGATGTCTACGATGATCTCATTGGGGCTGACGCGGACGACTACCCCAGAAACGATCTGTCCACGCTCCAGGTACCGGCAGGAGAGATAATGATCGAGCATCTCTGCCATCGGATTCATCTCCTGCCCAGCAGAGGGCTCCGTTGTTTCTTTCCCAATGGATCCAATCAGTTCAGCGGGCATCCATCTGCTCCCACGCATGGTGCGTGCTTACTATTATAGGCTGTTTGCCATAAACCGCAAGCCAGCACCCATCACGAACTTGTCAGACATGAGCGCATCGTGTAGAATGGTTCAAACCCTCAGGAGGGGGCTGCGATGGAAGAACTCAAGCGCCGCATCCTGGCCGAAGGTAAGAACCTGGGCCGGGGCATTCTCAAGGTAGATAGCTTCATCAATCATCAGATTGATACGCATCTGATGTTCGGTGTCGGGCAGGAGTTGGCCCGTCGCTTCGCCGACGCCGGCGTGACTAAGGTCATCACAGCCGAAATCTCTGGCATTGCCCCGGCGCTGGCGACGGCCCATGGACTGAACGTGCCGGTCATCTACGCACGTAAGATCCGTCCGGTCACGATGACGGGGCCGGTTTTCGTCGAGGTTGCGCCCTCGCACACCAAGGGGAGCGACGTGTTCCTGATGGTCTCGGCGGACTTCCTGGGGCCAAGCGACCGGGTGCTGATAGTAGACGATTTCCTGGCTTCGGGTGCGACGATCATGGCACTGGTACGGTTGGTCGAGCATGCCGAGGCGAAGCTGGTCGGCATCGGCACGGCCATTGAGAAGCGATTCGAGGGTGGACGGGAGGACCTGGCACACCTCAACGTGCCCATCGTTTCGCTCGCTGTCATCACCGACATGAGCGACGGCAAGATCGTGCTGGAGTGACGGTGGAGCGATAATGAACCACGCTATCGCCATCCTCGACTTTGGCTCGCATATACGCAACTGATCGCCGGGCGCGTGGCGATCCGCGCTCAGGTGGGAATGAGCCGCGTGGTGTGCGGGCTCAGCGGCGGGGTTGACTCTGCCCGGTCCCTGACCCAGCCAGGCACTCGCCCCTACCGAGAGGCAACGTGATGGACATTGGCTACGTCCTTCGCCGCGCGTGGGAGATCACCTGGCAGCACAAGGCCCCGTGGCTGTTCGGCTTCCTGGTCAGCCTGGGGACGGTGGGCACGCGCCTCAGCGTGAGTGCCATTCGCTGGGAGCAGCTAGCGCGGGAGTTGTTGGTGGAGGTGCACTCCTGCTTCCTGGACGCTGGCCTACCGCGAGTTGACCGGCTTGGGACTGACGGGGGAAGAGACGGCGTTGGCTGCGTGATGTGCTGTTGCGTTGGTGTAAGGATGGGGGTATAGTGTCAGAGGGCACCCTGGCGAAGGTTAGGGGCGGCTTTCAGACCGAGAGCGCTTTCGCCCACCAGGAATCGTCCCATTGCCGGGGCTATGCGCAACCTTCGCCAGGGTTGGCAAGCAGTGCAGCGGGCTGTGCCCTTGATGAAAGGAGTGTGACAAATGAAAGCCAAAGTCATCAGAATAGCGGTATTAGTCCTTGCCTCTGTCCCCATCCTGCTGTTCACGCGCTGGTCTGGGGCGGATACCTCGCCTGACTGGCCTGCATCTCATCCGGTGGTGGCGGCGGCTCAGGCTGGAAATACACCGATCATCATCAACGAAGTACTGCCCAAGCCGCAGGAGGGGGACTATGAGTGGGTGGAACTTTATCCCGACTACCACGTGGTTTACCTCCCGTTGGTACTGAAGAGTAGCAGCGGTGGCGCTGTGTCTGCTGGCGTGTCGAGGTTGACGGCCAGCGGTTCAGCCGCAGTGGTCGGCCTCGTTGACATTGACATCAGCGGCTGGCAGGTCACCGACGGAGATGGCAACACTTACACCGTCCCCGATGCCCTGCCCGCTGTGCTGCCCGACGGCTACGTTCTCATCTACTTTGATGGACAAGGCGCGACGGCAGACGATTACGACTTTTCTGATGGAGTGGCCGTGCTCCACACGCCGGCCGGCCTGGTTGACATCTTTGACGATCAGGCCGATCAGGTGGCTCTGTACAGCGACAGTGGTATCGTTGATTTTGTGGCCTACGGCGATGCCGCCGGTGATGACGACGAAACAGCAGTGGCGGCCGGTATCTGGAGCGACGAGCTCTACACCGGCCCCACTGTACAGATTCCCGGCGGCGAGGTGCTGGAACAGGGCGGGTCTATCGGGCTGTATCCGGGCGAGGACAACAACGCCCTCGACGATTGGACCATTTACAGGCCAGGCGAGACAACGCCGGGCGCGCCCAATCCGGCCCCGGCCCCTTGCTTCCACACCCCACCCGACGGCATCCACACCACCGACCACCGCATCCCCTTTGGCTGGTCCAACGTCGCCGATGCGGTTGGCTATCACTTCCAGTTGGCTATCACCACCACCTTCGACTCGCCCACCATCAGCGAGGTGCTGACCACCACAGTTTTCATTCCTGCCACCGACCTGGACGACGGCACCTACTACTACCGCGTCCGGGCCGAGCACACCGATGGCAGTTTCAGCGCCTATTCGGCCGTGGGCGAGGTGACGATCTTTACTGTTGTCGGAGGCGGAGGAGAGGTGGGCGTCCAGGTAGTCAACCTGCTGGGAGTGACACCACAGCTTCAACACAAAGACTCGCTCATGCTCTGCGTTGACGGCCATCACCGCACCGGTCAGGACCGCTGGGACTCGGCCCACGAGGACGATGGCGACTGGGTAGCAGGCAACGGCAACGCTATCCGCAGCAACGCGCACGACGAAAACTACTGCACCCGCGCCTCCATTTCTGTGATCGTGGACTACCATGGCGGCAGTCTCAGCCAGGACCGTATCTCCTATTACAAGTATGATGGCGGCCCCCCGGAGGGCGACCTGGGCCACGGCCTTGGTCTGTGGCCCGACGAGTTGTGTACCTGGGGCACGGGCACCGCCGGTGATGACGACGTGTTTACCTGGGCGATGAACGGCGGGACCATTGACTGTGGCCAGGGCAAGCCAACGTTCACCCAGGTTCGGGACTGGATCGACGCCGGACGGCCCCTGCTCGTGGTGGAGAATAACGACCGGCACAGCGTGGTCCTGGACGGATACGACACCGACGGCAACCTGGCCCACCGCGTTGACCCCTGGACGGCCACCGGCAGTTGGGTGAGCTACGCCACCTGGAACATCACCGAGTACTACTGCCCGGAGGTGAACACGCCTCGCTCCGACGAAGCCAGTTTCTCCGCCGACAGCGACGGCGACGGCGTCACCGATTTCGACGAGATCAACCGCTTTGACACCAGCTCCAGCGACCCTGACTCTGACGACGATGGAGTCAACGACAAGTGGGACCTTTACGAAGTCTACTTCAACGCCGCCGGAAATCACGCCCCCAAGACGGCCGGGGCCGACATGGACGGTGACGGCTTGCGCAAGGAAGTAGATCCCGACAACGACGGGGGCGGCTCTGTGGACGGCTGCGAAGACACCAACCGCAACGGCAAATACGAGCCTGGCCTGGGAGAGACCAGCAATTTTAACCTTTCGCAAGAAAAGCGGTGTGTACCCACCGGCGACATGGTCTACATCCCCGCTGGCATCTTCCAGATGGGCTGCGACAGCACCAACCCGTCCGAGTACTGCCACAGCGACGAACAACCCCTGCACACCGTCTACCTGGACGCCTACTACATAGACAAATACGAGGTGACCAACGGACAGTACCGCGCCTGCGTGGACGCCGGGGCCTGCGACCCGCCTCTTTATGACTATTCCTGGACATGAGACCCATATTACGGCAACCCAACCTACGACGACTACCCCGTCATCTACGTCTCCTGGTACAGCGCCACCGCCTACTGCACCTGGGCCGGCAAGCGCTTGCCCACCGAGGCTGAATGGGAAAAGGCCGCCCGCGGCTCTAGCGACACGCGGGTGTACCCCTGGGGGAACGAGAGCCCCGACTGCTCGCGGCTGAACTATCACGATGGCAGCGACTATTGCGTGGGCGACACCAGCCAGGTGGGCAGTTACCCCACCGGCGCCAGCCCTTACGGGGTGATGGACATGAGCGGCAATGTCTGGGAATGGGTCAACGACTGGTATCAGAGCGACTACTACAGCGTCTCGCCGTACAGCAACCCGCCCGGCCCGGCCAGCGGGACCTCCAAGGTGTCGCGCGGCGGTGGCTGGGTCACCGGTTGGAAGTACGTCCGCGTGGCGGCCCGCGGCCACAGCGACCCAGACGCCCGTTACTACTACGTCGGGTTTCGGTGTGCTGGTGTTGCGCCAGGACAGTGAGTGTCTGGGCTGCTGGTTCCTTCGGCAAGCTCAGGACAGGTTCTGGACTTTTGTCTCCTGAACTACTGAGGGGGGAGAATTCCTCCTCAGGTCACGCGCAGCGTGCGGCCATATCTGGTAGGAGCAACCCTTGTGGTTGCCCCTTAACCTGGAATTCAGCAATCCTGCCCCCCTGGAGCCCATCATCGTCAGGAGGGACTAATGCGCGATGCAATGGTCAACGGCAAGCTGGTGCTGGCTGGCCCGGATGCTCCCGACGAAGCCACCTGTCCGGAGTGCGGGGGGCAGGTGCGGAAGCGCAAGCGGCGGAGGATGGATGGGCAGGTGACCTACTTCTGGCGGCACAAGGCGGGAGTAGGCGATAAGTGCCCGCGGCGCTACCGCCCCACGTAGAGGAGACCAATGCAATCCGCAATGGATGAGCGTCTGTGCTGCCTTTCGTGGCGACATCCTGCCGGGCGGTTGCAGTTGCTACTTCGGTTTTCGATGTGTGGGGTCGCCAGGAGGGTGAATTTCTCTGAACCCTAGCGCAGGTTGGGAACCTTCGCTAGGGCAGCGCGATCGTACCCCCTGCTAACGCAGTTTCCACCTGTCCCCAATGCGTGACGCTCCCTGATCCTCTGTTGCATCTGCGAAGATGGCAGTATAATATCAGGGGTAAGCGGTGATTGGAGATGAGGTGATGTCTATGACACAAACCATTTCGCAGCAAGCATCTGCGCTGACCCCTACGCCGGCACCGAGCATCCAGGCAAGGTGCCAGGCGGGATGGACCTGCGCGGCTGCCGCAGCGTCCGCGTCACTCGTAACTTTCGCATCATCTTTGTGGTCTGTGAGGAATGCCGTCGCGTCCCCGAATGCAGGTTCTTCTTCTGTGAGGGGCTGCCCGATTGGGATATATAGGTACAATAGGGACACAAAGGACACGAGGGACGTGAAGGGGCAGTAATCCGCCCCAGACGCGGACTGTCGTCCGCTTGGAGCTTGCAGAAGGCAGTTTTATGTTAATGTGACATTGTCAAGATAGTTACGTCTTCACGTTTCACGTTCCACGTTTCACGCTTCACTCTCCGGCAGTTCCCCTACTGGTAGATAACCAGCACCGGCGGCGGCTCCAGCGCCAGCACCTGCTCCGGCGTCATCACGGGCTCGTCGTAGTCGTAGAAAATCTTGAGGCCGCCGTATTCGAAGCCAGGCTCCTCTTTGTACTGGTTGTAGTCCTCCGTCTTCGACCAGAGGCCGCCGAAGCCGTCCGCGTCCCACACCAGATCCACCAGGGGATAGTCCAGGATCTCGTCCTTCTGCTCGATCATGCGGTCGTCGAACTGGTGCACAACGAGCATCTTGCGCTGCCCCGTGGCGCGGCCGATCCGGTCCAGCCGGGCCTGCACCCGGTTGATCTGCGGACCGGTGATCCGCCCCAGGTGGTCCCCTGGCACTTCTTCCTCGCCCACTATGAACTCCGGATCAAGCGCCAGGTGGACGTTCGACTCCCACAGGAGAGGCTCGATCAGGTCCAGTTCCGTGTCCAGGTCGGCGTGGCCCGGCTGGACGTCGAGCACCGACCAGCCCTCCGCCGCCCCGATGCCATCTATCCAGTGGCGGATCGTCTCGTGGGGGACGCGGTGGTTGTAGTCCTCGTCGTCGCCGGCGTAGGCGTCGGCGATGGTGGTCACCATGTGAAAGGCAGGAATGGTTTCCACGTCGGGGTCCAGCTCCCGGTAGACCTGGGTCTGCTCGGTCAGAAGCTCCAGCGTGACGGTGACGTCGTTGCGGCCCAGGATGCCCAGGCCCGGTCCCAGCGGGGTGCCATAGTAGGCGATCAGGCGGCGGCCCGCCAGGAGCGAAGGGGGACACGGCGGCGGCCCGTCATCTTGACCCCCCTCCGACTCCCCAGGCGCGACCTGCCAGCGGTGTTCCCAATCCGGCCCCAGGCCCCAGATTGCTTCCACTGGCCCAATATTCTCAGGCGACTCTCCCTCCGCTCGTTGGGCGAAGTAGAGATGGCAACCGTCTGGCGTCCACTGGAGGTCGGTGAGGGGGCTATCCTCGCCGCCCGGCATCAACAGACGACGCTCGCCCGTGGCCCGGTCCCATAGCACCAGCCCCTCCAGGTCGGCATCCGGCCCGGTCAGGCTGTAGGCCAGGTAGGTCCCCTGGGGTGACCAGGCCAGGTCCCATAGGTAAACCTGCTCACCTGAAGCGATAGTTGTGACTTGGCCGAAGAACACGTCGGTCACGGCCAGGCCGCAGTTAAAGTCGGGGCAGGTGGGGCCGGTCAGCAGGCGGCCGTCCGGCGACCAGGCCCGTGGGAGCAGGCCAGCGATGACCTGCGTCGGGCTGAGGGCTGTCGTATCCACTACGACGCTGTACATCCCCGCCTCATCAGGCGAGGCCAAGGCCAGCGCGCCGTAGGCGATCCAGCGGCCGTCCGGCGACCAGAGGGGATCGTTATCAAAGGAAGCAGTGACAGTGGGCTGCGTGGGCAGAGTGAGCGGTGGATGGCCCAGGAGAGGGGCCACCCGCAGCCGGCGGTTGGGCTCACCGGACAACTCGATCCCGGCCAGGTAGCGGTGGTCGGGGGAGAGTGCATAGAACCCGCTTTCGCCCACGCCATCCAGCGTGTCCGTGAGCAACTCCATCGGCGCGGCGATGTCCACCAAGCGCAATGCCTCCACCTCGGCCCCGTGATGCTCCTGGTAGAGGATCGTACTCGTGTCCACCCACGTCGCCGCGACAATTTTGAACCCATCGGCCACCCGCCAAAAGCTGCGCGCTTCCACGTCCACCACCCAAACACCGCTTTCGTCAGGCCACCATGCCCTAAATGAGAGATGTGTGCCGTCGGGCGACCAGGCATACTCATCGAAGCCCTCCACCTCTGGCGGGAAGTCGGGGACTTTATGATCCAGGTGCAGCGTCTCGCCTGTTGTGCCATCCCCAACGTGGTATTCCTCTTCGCCGTCCTCTCCTGTTACGTACAGCAACCGGCGGCCATCGGGGGACCAGGCGATGGACTCGTCGTGCGCCACGCCATCCTCCGCCACCACCGTATTCTGGCCGTCGGCCCCCACGACGATCAGCCGCCCGTCCTCAACGTAGGCCAGTTGCCCAGACGGCCCGACGAAGAGCGGAGAGACGTGGACTGGCACAGGGGTTGGCGTGGGGGTCGCAGTGGGCGCTGACGTGAGAGTGGGCACGGAGGTTGGAGTGGACGCTGGCATGGGCGAGGGGACTTGAGTTGAGATAGTGGCACGGGCGAGCATCACAGTCGCCACGAGGCCGGCGACCAGGATCATTCCCGTTGTGAATGTTGAGCGCTGCGACATTTCCTCTCCCCGTGGGCAGTCCAGCGTGCGGCCGGTCATCGCAGGAGTTTACCGCAGGAGGAAGATTCTGGCAAGGGGAGCGCTGAGACTGGCGAAGGCTAACACAAGGCTTGGCGTCCATTTGACAGGTAACGCAATGCGCGGTACTATTCCCTGGCACTCGCAGATGGGCGCTTGCCCAGAATACCCGGATAGGAGATCCGCGCTCTATGTCTGAAGCAACGTCTGAAATATCAGAGTCACTCGACCGCGTGATGGTGATCGGTGCCCATCCCGACGACCCAGAGTTCGGCTGCGCCGGGACAGTCGTCAAGTGGGCTCAGGCTGGCAAGGTGATCACCTATGTGTTCTTGACCAGCGGCGATAAGGGCAGCCACGACCCCGACTTGCGGCCCGGTCAACTGGCCGCCCTACGGGAGGAAGAACAGCGGGCGGCTGCACGTGATCTGGGAGTCGAGCAGGTGATCTTCTTGCGCTACCCCGATGGCCTGCTGGAGAACACCCTGGAACTGCGCCGCCAGCTATCCAGCCTCATTCGCCAGCACAGGCCCCACATCGTGATGACGATTGATCCGTGGCGGCACTACCAACTTCACCCCGACCACCGCGCGGCGGGCCAGGCCGCGATGGACGCCATCTACGCCGCCCGCGAGTGGCGCATCTTTCCCGAGCAATTGGTGGGCGAGGTGGAGCCGTGGCGTGTCAAGGAGGCATACCTATTCTGGACCGGTGACGCCGATTATTGGGAGGACATCTCAGAGTCTATCGCAACGCGTATCTCCGCGCTGGCGCGCCACGCCAGCCAGGTGGGCGTGGATTTCGAGAAGCTGGCCGAGCGCATCCGCGACTGGACCCAGCGTGCGGGCGAGGAGCCCGGCTACGAGCACGCCGAGGCGTTCAAGCGCATCCAGTTCCGGCGCTAGGCGACGCTTGCAACTGGCGTTGATCCACGGGTGAGCGCCGCCGACTATGGCTGGTGGTTTCCAGAGAAAGGGGTAGTCGATCTATATGGTTGGGCTGACTCAAACATCAACGTATTGACGGATGATCAGCCGCCGCTTAGTCGGGAGGTTGGTTCCACGAATCTACGGGGCGTCCTGTGCAAAATCACAAGGTGTAAAGTCCAATATGCCGCATACCGGTGCCACAGTCGAAAATCGGCCGGCGGCCCCGACCGCCGAAGCCGAACGATTCCAGACGGACCGCGTGCTCACCATCAGCGCCGGGCACGCGGTTCACGATACGTACACTGCTTTTCTGGCTCCCCTGCTGCCGGCGTTCATCGCCAATATGGCCCTCTCCAGGACCGAGGCCGGCCTGCTGACGGTCTTTATGCAGGGGCCGTCGCTGCTGCAGCCCTTCATCGGCCACCTGGCCGACCGGGTCAGCCTGCGCTACTTTGTCATCCTGGCCCCCGCGGTGACCGCCGTGATGATGAGTTTGCTGGGCATCGCGCCGAGTTACGCCGTGCTGGCCCTGTTCCTGGTGGTGGTCGGCGCGAGTTCCGCCAGCATGCACGCCGTGGGGCCGGTGATGGCCGGGCGACTGTCGGGGCGGAACCTGGGCCGGGGCATGGGCTTCTGGATGGTGGGCGGCGAGCTGGGCCGCTTTCTGGGCCCGCTCTTGGTCGTCACCGCCGTCGAACTGTTGACGCTGGAGGGCACGCCCTGGCTGATGATCGCGGGCCTCCTGGCCTCGGCCATCCTCTACCTGCGGCTCAGGGATGTGCCGGGGCGTCCTCCGAACGCCGGGCAGGGGCTCCCCTGGTGGCGGGCGCTGCGGGTCATGGGGCCGCTCCTGATCCCCCTGACCGGCATCATCGTGGCGCGTTGCTTCATGAGCGCAGCGCTGACCACCTACTTGCCCACCTTCCTCAGCGAGGAGGGCGCCGATTTCTGGCTCGCCGGTGCGTCCCTCTCGATCCTGGAGGCGGCGGGCGTGGTGGGCGCGCTGTTGGGTGGCTGGGTCAGCGACCAGTTGGGCCGGCGGGTGGTTTTCTTCGCCTCCATGCTGACGACGCCGCTTCTCATGTTCGCCTTCCTGGCGGTCAAGGGCTGGGTTCAGTTCTCTCTCCTGCTGGTGATGGGCTTCACCGCACTTTCGGTCACCCCGGTCGTCATGGCCTTGGTGCAGGAGAGCTTTCTCGAAAACCGTGCTCTGGCCAACGGCGTCTACATGTCGCTCAGTTTCGTCCTCCGCTCGGGGGTCGTGGTGGTAATGGGGGGGCTGGGTGATCTGTTCGGGCTGCGCCTGGCCTTCACCGTCAGCGCCGTGATCACGCTTTTGGGCCTGCCGCTCATATTCCTCTTGCCGAGAAGGCGCGATTTAGCGTTGAAGTGAGAGTCGCACTCTGGCAGGCTCGAAAGCCTGCCCCACGTGTCATTTTGTAAGGTGTGGTCTGGAGGAAGAGCCTTATGATTGATGACTATGACAAGGCAATGGAACTGATGCGCAAGATGGAAGCCCAGCTTCCCATCCCTGCGCGACCGACGAGCGCGCTGGTCCGCTCGATGCGAGAGCGAGGCGCCCGGTTTGCCCGCGACCAGAAACTAGAGATTCAGGGCGTGTTTTACTTCGGTGATGAGGGCGGTATCTCGCGTGACACCGTTGAAAGACGCCAAGGAGGCGATTGTCGTCTCCATTACCCACCTGCGGATTGACCCCCGTCACCTGCTGGCGCAGGAGATTCGTGCGTATCAGAGGGAACGGACGCAAAGGATCGCGCGATCGGGTGAGTCGCGGAAGCCGTCCCGCTTCACGATTCGCCCGCGCAAGAAGCGGAGGCGTTGAATGGCAGATGACGCTACACAGGAATTGGAAGAGTATATCCAGGACTGGCACTGGGACGAACCGTCCCACGAGTTCGCCCGACAAGTGGGCGCGCTTCTGTTTCAGTTCATGGATTATCTGAAGACGACGGGGCTTTCTGAGCGCACGGTACGCAAACACGAAAGTAACTGTTGGTGTATCGGCTGGCTGGAATGTAGCTATGGCTATCACGATACATTCTCGCCAGAGATCTTTATGGGCGAACCGTGGTTTCTCATCGAGTTCAAGCGCAAGGTGAGTGATTCCAAATACGCCATCGCCTCGTACAAGGCCACGTGGCGCAAACTCGCACGGTACGTTAGCTCATTGGGGTATGGGGAGTAACGAACCGATCGACAGGATAGCCCAGATCAATCCGCTCAATCCTGCCAATCCGCGTCCCAAGAACCTCAGCGCGAGATGCGCCGCCAGGTAAGTCGCGCCAGCGCTATCCCGGTGCGCTCATAGTACTCCATCTTTACGTCGTGCATCCCCTCGCTCAAACGAACGGTCGCGCTGCGATAGCCGCGCATCAAATGCCAGGAGCTGATCAGCAGCCGGCCGTCCACCCACAACTGCACGCCGTCGTCGGTGTAGGTCGTGAAGCGATAAGTGCCGGCGCGAAAGTATAGCGGCTGTGTCCAACGGGCGGAGAAGCGGTCGTTCGGCACGCCGGCTCCAGGCGAGCCCCAGCCCCAGTTGTGATCCAACGACGTCTCGATGCGCGTCAGTACCGGCTCGCCTCTCAGGTCGGTGTTGGCGAAGTAGGCCGCCTCCCAGGGATCATCGGATACCTCACCCACAGAGGGTGGAGCAGCAGCAGTGTCGGTCTCCCACCACATCCGCACGCGAGCGTGGCCGGTGTGCTCGTAGTATTCCAGCCGGATGGTGTGCACTCCCTGCAGGTAGAGACCGTTGTAGTGGAGTTCGTAGTCCATATCCTGCCATTTGTCAATGAGGAGGGACTGGTCAATCCACAGCCGCACGCCGTCGTCGCCCAGCACCGAGAAGCGGTAGTGGCCGGGCGTAAAGTTCACCGTGCGCGTCCAGCGGACGGAGAAGCTATCGTCGGGCATCCAGTCCACCGGCGGCCCCACGCCCCAATCGAAGTTAATCTCAACATCGTCCCGCTCTAACGCCGGCCCGCCGACCAGGTGGCGGTTGTCGAAGTACTCGCCGCGCCAGGCGGCGAAGGGCTCTCGCGCCCCCCACCAGACGTGGGCGCTGGCCTCGCCCCCGTGCTCGTAGTACTCGACGGTGACCGTGTGCCAACCGGCCGCCAGGTAGACCTCGCCGGTGTGGGTGTTGGGTAGTTTCTGATCCAGCCAGGCGTCCACCACCAGCGTGCCGTTCACCCAGACGCGCACGCCGTCGTCGGTGCTGGTGCGGAAGCGGTAAGTGCCGGCGTTGAAACTCAGCTTGCGCGTCCAGCGCACCGAGAAGTCATCGGCGGGCAGGGCCGGGTCGGGGCTACCGGTGGACCAATCGAAGTCAATGGCGCCATCGTCGCGCACGAGTGCCGGCGAGCCCTCCAGATTGCGGTTGTCAAAGTACTCGCCGCGCCAGGTCGCGCCGCCCACCAGCCGGCTCCAACTGATGCTGATGGTGGCATCGCCGCTGCGATCGTAGTACTCGACCCGCACCCGGTGGTTTCCGGCCGGGATGTAGCGGTCCACGAAGAGCGGGGTGGCCCAGCGGTCGCGCCACTCGTCCACCACCAGTTGATCGCCGACCCACACGCGCACGCCGTCGTCCGTGCTGCTAAAGAAGCGATACGTGCCGC
>CAZMOT010000074.1:0-17757 GCA_964568065.1 uncultured Anaerolineales bacterium | reverse complement strand
GTTGCTATTCGCAGGTTTTTAAGGTTCAGGCTCTTGACAAGACTTAGAACATCTCGGGACAGGCGGGACAGGCGCTTCGGCAGGCTCAGGACGCGGCCTCGCGTTTTTCGCCTACCGGTGCCGGTTGTGGTGGGGGAAGCGGGGCGGCGGGCGGTGTTCGTTTGTGCGAGGGCCGATGCTGGGTATAATTGGGCTAGACAAAGGATAACCAACCACAGTTGAGATACTAAACCCAAGACCAACACCTCGCACAGAACACAGGAGGCCTCAAGCAATGGACAAACTGGAACTGACTTTCCAAGTCGAGAAGGACACCAAGAACACGCGCCGCTACCAGGAAGAGGCCAGCGACGGCCCGCCGATCATTGGCACGCTGTACGTTCAACAGTGGGCGCTGCGCAAGCTGACCGGCGGCGACCTGCCGGAGCGGGTGCGGGTGACGGTGACGGTTGAGTGTGAAACGTGATGCGTGAAACGTGAAGAGGCCCCCAATGGTAGAACTGATCTGGGAAGGCAAATACGACGCCGACGGCAGACGCGCCGCTCCCCTGCGCCTGGCGCTCCCCTTCCAGACCATTGAGACGGTGAACGAGAGCGCGCAACAGCGGCATAGGGCGCTCGATCTGTTCAGCACGGGCCGCCCGTCTGAGTGGCGCAACCGCTTGATTTGGGGCGACAAGAAGTACGTGCTGTCCGCCCTGCTGGATGAGTTTGCCGGGCAGGTGGACTTGATTTACATTGACCCGCCGTTTCACGTCGGGGCGAACTTTTTCAGGTCAAGATTGAAGATGAAGAATTCGTCAAGGAAGCAAGCATCATTCAAAATGCCTACTTGCGCGCCGCTGCATAATTCTCGCACATAACGCAAATCTTTTGGTAATTCTATAAGGAGATGCAAGATGCACAGACGTCAACGAGTCCCGTTCATCTTTGCCGCCGCCCTTGTGGCGGCGGCCGGGACGCTGCTCCTGCTGTTCATGCTGGGCGGGGCAGCCCGGCTTGTCCAAGCCAGCCCCGGCACCCTCTGCGTCGCTCCTGGCGGCGGCGGCTGTGATCCAGGGGTCTGTGGCACCACCTGTTACGCCTCTGTCCAGGATGCCGTGAATAATGCCATCAGCGGCGACGAGATCCTCGTCGCTACGGGGATTTACACTGATGTCAATAACTACTACGGCCACAACCAGGTGGTCTATGTCAATAAATCGGTGACGATACGGGGCGGCTACAACGCCGATCTCTCCGCCTGGGATCCCGACACTTACCCCGCCACGCTGGATGCGGGGGGACAGGGGCGCGTAATCTACATCACCGGCGACATCAGCCCCACGCTGGAGGTGTTGCGCCTGACCAATGGCTCGACGACCGCCAGTAATGGCGGCGGTATCCAAATTGACGGCGCACACCCCATCATCAGCGGCTGCCAGGTCTACAACAACACGGCAGATTGGAGTGGCGGGGGGATCGCCGTCAACGGCAGCGCCAACGTTGTGCTGGCAGGAAATCGGATTTACAGCAACACAGCCAACTTTGGCGGCGGGCTCGACGTAGACAGCAGCACCAACGTCACACTGGCGGGCAGCGAGATCTACAGCAACACAGCCCTATATGAAGGTGGCGGGGCGCACATCTATAAGAGCGGCAATACCACGCTGACAGACAACAAAGTCCACAACAACACAGCCCGATATAGAGGTGGCGGGGTTGAAATCAGCAGCAGCGCTAACGCCACACTGGCGAATAACATGGTACTGGAAAACCGGCTCTCCGATATCAGCGGCAACGGCGCTGGCATCTACTTCGAGGATTTCACGGGCCGTTTCCTGCACACCACCATTGCCGGCAACAGCGGCGGGGGCGGACAAGGCGTCTACGTCACCAACGGAGCAACCGCCTGGACGACCAACACCATCCTGCTCAGCCACACGGTGGGGGTTGAAGTGACTTCAGGAGCGACGGCCACCTTGAACGCCACCCTGTGGGGCGCGGACGCCTGGGCTAACATCACCGCTACGGTGGGCAGCAACGTCTTCACCGGAACCATAAACATTCGGGGCAACCCGGCTTTCGTGGATCCCACCGGCGGTGATTACCACATCGGCCCCGGTTCGGCGGCGCTGAACGCCGGGGTAGATACGGAGGTAGACACCGACATTGACGGCGAGACCCGCATAGGCACGCCTGATCTCGGTGCCGATGAGTTCATAACCTATGTCTACCTTCCGTTGGTGCTCCGCAACCACCAGTAGCTCCCACATCGGACTCAGCACACCGCAGAAGAGACCCCATCCAATCTCATAGGAGGTGTAAGATGACCAAACGTCAACGGGTTCCTCTTGTTGTCGCCGCCACACTCATAGCGGCGGGTCGGGACGCTGCTCCTGCTGTTCATGCTGGGCGGGGCAGTCCAGATCGCCCAAGCTGACCCCGGTATCCTCTGTGTTAACCCGGTCGGAGGATGCGGCGGTCCCTGTGGAACCTGCTACACCTATATCCAGGATGCCGTGAGTAATGCCAGCAGCGGCGACGAGATCCTCGTTGCTACGGGAATCTACACCAGCAGCGGGGGGCAGGTGCTCTTCGTCGGCGAGACGGTGACCATCCGGGGCGGCTACACCACCACCAATTGGAATGCACCCTACCCCATCACCCAGCCTACCACGCTGGACGGGGAGGGTCAGCGCCAGGTGGTCTTGATCTCCGGAGACTATACGCCCACGCTGGAGGGGTTGCGAATGACCAACGGCGTGGCTACCCTCAATGGCGGCGGCATCTATGCCATAGACGCTTCTCCCGTCATCAGCGGCTGTCAGATTTACAGCAACACGGCTGATGACGCCATGGGGGGCGGTGGAGTTTTCCTCGACAACTGCGACAATGCCAGGCTGATCAGCAACGCCATCTTCAGCAACACGGCCAAGAACGGTGGCGGGGTCTATCTCTTCAATAGCCACACCGCCACGTTGGAGTACAACGATGTCTTCAGCAACTCGGCCAGCGTGAGCGCCGGTGGGATCTATATGTCCGGCAGCGACAACGCCACGCTGGAACGCAACAATGTCTTCAGTAACACAGCCGTATATGCCGGCGGGGTCGGCATCGGTTCCAACTCCGCCGCTGTGCTAACGCGCAACACGGTCTACAACAACACTTCCACCAGCGGGCCTGGTGGCGGCGTCTATCTCTACGAGAGCCACAGCGCCACATTGGAGCACAACGACGTCTTCAGCAACACGGCCTTCAACCTCGGTGGCGGGGTCTACCTCGTATACAGTAACAACGCCAGCCTAGAGCACAATGACGTCTTCAGCAACACGGCTGACGACGGTGGTGGCATCTATCTCAACCAAAGCCTCACCGCCACGCTGATGGGTAATCAGGTCTATAGCAACACGGCCAATCAGAACGGCGGCGGAGTCTATCTCTACAACAGCCCCAATGCCACGCTGATGGACAATCAGGTCTACAGTAACACGGCCAATCAGAACGGCGGCGGGGTCTACAGCGGTGATTTCCCAGGCAGCGACGATGCCACGCTGACAGATAACCAGATCTCCGACAACGCGGCTGGGCAGAACGGCGGTGGAATCTATCTCTATAACAGCCCCAATGCCACGCTGATGAGCAATCAGGTCTACAGCAACACGGCCGGCTCGCACGGCGGCGGGCTCTATCTCACCATCAGCCCTAGCGCCACGCTGTCGAACAACTGGGTGATCGGGAACCGTCTCGCTGGCAGCGGCAACGGGGCCGGCGTTTACGTCGTGAACAGGGAGATTTGCTTCCTGCACAACACCCTGGCCCGCAACAACGGCGGGGGCGGGCAAGGAATCTACCTGCTGAACGATACCTCCTGGCTGACCAACACCATCCTCGTCAGTCACACGGTGGGGATTCAGGTGAATTCGAGTGCGGGAGTCACGCTGACCGCCACCCTGTGGGGCACAGGCGAGTGGGCCAACATCACCGACACGTTGGGCAGCAGCGTCTTCACCGGCACCACGAACGTTCGAGGCGATCCGGCCTTCGTGGACGCCGATAGCGGTGACTACCACCTCGGCGCGGGCTCGGCGGCGATTGACCAGGGTGTGAACACAGACCTGATCACCGACATAGACGGCGACGCTCGTGCCATCGGCCTGCCCGACCTGGGCGCGGACGAGGCCGTACCCGTCATCACCGTCGCCAAGACAGGCCCGGCAGAGGCCAACCCGGGCGAGCCCATCACCTACACCCTGCGCGTCACCAACACCGGTGTAGGCACCGCCTACACCGTCATCCTCACCGACGCCCTCCCCTCCGGCGCGTTCCACGTCTGGGGCGGTGTAGAATCGAGCGGCGTGATCTCCTGGCCCACCTTCGACGTCCTGCCGAACGGTGGTGTGGTCGCGCACACCTTCGCCGTCACTGCCACCGAGACCATCACCAACGCTGACTACCAGGCCACGGCCCAAGGCATTCCGGGCGTGGCGGGTACGGTCGTGGTCGCCACTAGTGTAGAGTATCACTGTCTCTACCTGCCGCTTGTTCTGAGGTGAACTTGCCCTGAGACTAGCCGAAGGGGCGAAGGGCTGGTGCTCCGCAACCACTCGTAGCCTCGCTCCGGGGCTCAGCACATCGCCGAAGAGGCCCTGCCCTGTGGCAGGGTCTCAACTTCCCCTATCACCAGCAAACCGGACTTTGGCTTTCCCGCCCAGGTGTGATAAAATAGCAACCTGTGAACCTGGCGAAGGTTGAGAACCAACGCCCGGGCCGGACACAACACCACATATTGAGGGAGAGAGAACACTATGAAAATCCTATCTTACGACCCGGACCTCTGCGTCGGGTGCTACATCTGCGAAGAGGTCTGTTCTGACACCTGGTTCAAAGTCACCGACGCGGAAAAATCCAGCATCCGCGTCCACGACGAGGGCGATGGCAACCTCAGCGCCGTCTTCTGCAACCAATGTGGTGAGTGCATCGAGGTCTGCCCCACCGGAGCCCTCTCCAGGGACCGGAAGGGCATCGTCCGCCTGCGCAAGAGACTGTGTGTGGGCTGCCTCGCCTGCGTCGGCTTTTGCCCATACCAGGCGATGTTCTACCATCCCGACCAAGCTGAGCCCTTCAAGTGCATCTCCTGCGAGAAGTGCGTCGAGGAGTGTCCTGCCGACGCCCTGGCCATCGTTGATCAATAGCAAACAACGAAAGAAAGGAAAATCATGTCCAAAAAGACCCAGACAACTCGCGGTGTGCTGGCCGAGCACACCTACGAACCCTCGCCCGTGGAGCGCGGCTACACCGGCCAGACGCTCTACGTCAGCCTGTCCGACAACACCATCACCGCCAAACCGGTCACCGATGTGATGAAGGAAAAGTTCATCGGTGGCCGGGGATTCGGCCTGTGGCTCCTGTGGCACGGTGTCAAGGACGACACACAGTGGAACGACCCGGAGAACGAGATCATCATCTCGTCCGGTCCCTGCGGCGGTACCACCCAGTACCCCGGCTCCGGCAAGTCGCTAGTAGTCACCATCTCTCCCCTGACCAACGTGGTGATAGATAGCAACGTCGGCGGCCACTTCGGCCCGCTCTTAAAGTTCGCCGGGTGGGACGCTATCGAGATTCAGGGGAAAGCGGAGAAGGACGTCATCGTCGTGATTGACGGCCCCAGCGGACGCATCACGATTGAAGAAGCGCCCGACGCCCCGGTGGACACCCATCTGGTGGGTCACTGGCTGATCGAGCAACTGGCGGAGAAGGAGGCCGACCGCTACTTTATGTCCACGGTCTCCGCCGGGACCGGAGCCGAGAACACCCGGATCGGCTGCCTCAACTTTAGCCTCTACGACCGCAGACGCAAGGCCCCCCGCTTCAAGCAGGCCGGACGGGGCGGCATCGGCACCGTCTTCCGCGATAAGCGGGTCAAGGCGCTGGTAGTGAAGAGCGGCCCCGTGCGGCCCGACTCCAACCAACCGGCCGACGCGGCCCGCATCGCCCGCGTCGGCACCAAACTCCACAAGGAGATCCACGACTACGACGACGAGCAGAACCGTATGCGCAAGCGCGGCACCTCCTACCTGGTGCAGATTATGGACGACTATGATCTGCTGCCGGTCCACAACTTTAGGTTCGGCTCCCACCCAGAGGCGCCCAGGATCAACGGGGACGTGTGGGAGCAGCGCTTCACCCAGGGATTGCCCGACGGCTGCTGGTACAGTTGTACCATGGCCTGCTCCCACGCCGTGGACGGCTACACCGTCCGCACCGGCCCCTACAAGGGAGAGACGGTTATCGTGGACGGCCCTGAGTACGAGACGATCGCCGGTGTGGGCTCCAACTGCGGCATCTTTGACCCCGACGCCATCCTGGAACTGAACTTTTACTGCGACACCTACGGCATGGACACCATCTCCTTCGGCACCCTCACCGCCTTCATCATGGAGTGCTACGAGGCCGGCGTCCTGGATAAGGAAAAGACCGGCGGACTGGAACTGCGGTTCGGAAACAGTGAGGCGGCGATTGAGTTGCTGCACCTTATGGCCCGCGGCGAGGGGTTCGGCAAGATCGCCGGACAGGGCATCCGCTGTATGAAGCAAACTTTCACCGAGGAATACGGGGCCGACCCCGCCTTCTTACAGGACATCGGGATGGAAGCCAAGGGGCTGGAGTACTCTGAGTACGTCACCAAAGAGTCCCTGGCTCAACAAGGAGGCTACGGCCTGACCAACAAGGGTCCCCAGCACGACGAGGCCTGGCTCATCTTTATGGACCAGGTGAGCAATCTCCTACCCACCTTCGAGGACAAGGCGGAGTCGCTACACTACTTCCCGATGTTCCGAACATGGTTCGGCCTGTGCGGGTTCTGCAAACTCCTCTGGAACGACATCATCCCGCCAGATAACGCCCAAACCGACGAACCGGCCAAGATTCCCGAGCACGTCCAGAACTATGTCGAAGTCTTCTCCGGTGTCACCGGGCGGGAGATCACCAAAGAGGACATTATCACCATGTCCGAGGCGGTCTACAACTTCCAGCGGGTCTTCAACGTCCGCCTGGGCCACGGCCGGCGGGATCACGACGATATCCCCTACCGCTCCGTGGGGCCGGTGACTGTGGAGGAATACGAGTCACGGGCCGAGCGGTACGACAAGCAGTTGCAGGAAATTCTGGGCCTGGACCCAGAGAAGATGGCCACCGAGGAGAAGATGGCCGCACTGCGCGAGTACCGCGAGGAGCAATACGAGAAACTGAAGGACGCCGTCTACGAGCGGCGCGGCTGGACCAACGACGGCATCCCTACGCCGGAGACGTTGAAACGGCTGGGGATTGACTTCCCCGAGGTCGTGGCTGTCGTCCAGCGGTATCTGTAGCCCATAAGAGGAGTAGCCATGTCAGAAATAGCCGCAGTGGAGAAATCAGACTTTGTCCCCATCTGCCCGCACTGTTCGGAGGAGCTACACACCGTGTGGTTCCGCAAGGTAGCATCCAAGTTCGGGAACAGATACATGTACTTCTGTCCCTCCTGCAAGAAAGTGCTGGGGATCAGCCATCGCAAAGGGTTCTGGATGGGATAGCCCGCCGACCAGGGGATACCAGTGAGTGATGAATAGCAGAGCATCGCCCGACTTATGAGACACAGAGCCACCGTGCGCGAGACCCTCTCCGGCTATGCCCAGGCCGCCGCCGTCGTGGAACGAGAGCGGATGGAACGCTTGGCCTGGATGACGCCAGCGGAGACGCGCGCTATCTATGACGACCTCTGCCGGTCCTGGAGCACCTGGGGAAAGGCCCAAGACCTGGAGCGGCTGGAACAATGGCGACTGGAGACGCTGCTCGCCGTGCGGGAGGCGATGGCCCGCCTGGCCCGGGGAGGAAATAGTGAGTGAACAGGAGCGCGCGGCCTGGGAACTCTACGTCTTCCTGACCCGGCCAGGCGTTCCCTACGTGATCATCGGCGGGCTGGCCGTGCGCCAGTGGGGGGAGCCCCGTTTCACCCAGGACGTGGACGTGACGGCGATGTTCCTCCTGGATGACAGGAGTGCCTCTCCTGGAGAAGATCGGGCGGATGTAGTTTATCCGCGCCCACTTCCCACCCCGCCTCCCCGACGCGGTGAACTTTGCCCGCCGCCACCGCGTTCTCCTCGTCCGCGCCTCCAACGGCGTCCCGCTGGACATCTCCCTGGGATTGCCGGGCTACGAAGAAGAAGTAATGACCCGCGCAGTGAACTGGGAACTGGAGCCGGCCAAAGTCGTTCGCCTCTGTTCCGCCGAGGACCTTATCATCCACAAGGCGGTGGCCGGGCGGCCCCAAGACGTGCGGGATGTCGAAGGCGTCGTCTAGCCAGGGACAAGCACTAGACGCCGCCACTATCCGCCGCTGGCTAAGAGCCTTCGCCGAGGTGTTGGAGCAGCCGGATCTTCCCCAACGCTTCGAGACGCCGTGGCAGAAGATGGTAGAGTTCAGGAGCCAGGGCACGTGATCCTGGTCAACAACCGCGACGAGGTAGCGTGGGAGGAGGGTCTGACTGTCTCTGGCCTGCTGGAGAAGATGCACTACACCTTCCCCCACATCATCGTCTCCATCAATGGGGAGGTGATTCCCCGCGAGGAGTACCCCACCCGCACCATACCCGATGGTGCGGACGTGCGAGCGATCCATCTGATTGCCGGTGGATGAGGTTCTGGTCGCTGGTGGAGTAGGGAGTATGACTGTAGGAGGCTTTCATTGAGCCTTGCCGTGGAACAACTCCAAACTATTGACCTGCGCATCAAGCATCTGAACCGGACGATTCTCAAGCTGTCTGTCCCGTCTGTGGCGGAAAGCGTGCTGATTACCATGGTCTATTTCGTCGCCGCGGTCTTTATTGGCCAGTTGAACGACCCGGCAGCGCTGGCCGCTGTTGGCTTGAGCAGCACACTGATGTGGATTGCCGACGGCTTGTTTCAGGCCATCTCGATCAGCTCGTCGGCGATGGTGGCCCGTTTTTGGGGCGGGGAGGATTTTGAGAATGCGCGCCGGGTCGCCGGGCAGGCTCTCGTTCTGAGCGTCCTGATCTCGTTGGCAATGATGGCGCTTGCGATGCCTGTGTCTGAGCGTTTTCTCCAGATGATGGGTGGTGAGCCGGAGGTTGTCGCGCTGGGTGCGATGTACGTGAATATCCTGCTGGTAACGTCACCCATCAGCTTTACGCTCTCCGTCGCCAACAGCATCATGCGAGCCACCGGCGATACGCAAAAGCCGATGCTCATCACCGGCATCATGAACGTGTGTAACATAATTTTCGCCTACGTGCTGATCTTTGGCCTTGGGCCGATCCCGCGGTTGGAACTGCGAGGGGCCGCGCTGGCGACCAGTGCAGCGCGGACGCTGGGGGGATTAATCGCGACGGGCATCCTGTTCTCGGCTAGAACGCCGATCCGCCTCCGGCTGGCCCATCTCCGGCGGTGGGACTGGGGTCTGGTCTGGCGCATCACCCGCCTTTCGCTACCTAACATCGGCGAGACGATCATCTCCCGTACAGGCTATGTGCTCTTTATTCGCATCATCTCTGCCCTGGGCACGGTTGCCCTGGCTGCGCACCAGGTTGCCATACGTGTGGAGTCGTTGGCCTTTATGCCGGGATGGGGGCTGGCGACAGCGGCGGCGGCCCTGGTCGGGCAGGCGCTGGGCGCGCGGAAGGTGGATGTGGCCGAGCAAGGCATCCGGCGCACGTTGGTGATGGGAAACGGGGCGATGGCTCTGCTCGGCACTGCGTTTGTCGTGCTTGGCCCGGCGATTGTCCGTCTCTTTGGCATTCAGGATGCGGAATTGGCAGGTATAGCGATCACGGTCATTCGTATTTCTGGCTTGGAGTTGTTCGGCCTTTGCTCCGTGATGATCATCGCCGGTTGTCTGCGAGGCGCGGGCGATACCCGTACGCCGATGATCGTCACTCTAGCGGGCACGCTTCTGTTCCGCGTTCCTACGACCTATCTCTTTGCGATTACCCTGGATGCGGGGCTGAAGGGAGTCTGGCTGGCGACGACTGTAGATTGGAGCATGCGCGCGCTAATTATGTTTTTCCTCTACATGCGCGGCGGTTGGAAAACTGTTACGGTTTGAAATGAAATGGAACTGACACAACACCCTGAATACCATGCCCATAAGCGGGACAAGGAAACCGATCAACGGTGTCGAGAGGCCATAGCCGCCTGGAAAACAAGCGGGGAATCAATTGTGGAGGAAACGTGCTCGCTGCGCTGGACGTTCGAACGGGCACAGGTGTTCGTGCGTTCGCTCTCCTGCCTGGTACAGGAGTACAATCGTGTTCTGTGGGAGCGATTCCCCTATTGCCGGCAGTGCGGTGGGCGATGCTGCCGGGTGGAAGCGTCACCGCACGTTGGTGTTTTCGACTCGATCGCATTGGCCCTGCTGGGCCGATCACTGCCGACGCTGCCTGGGGAGATCGAGGCGACGGCACGCGATTGTATTTACCGCACGGCGAAGGGATGTGCCTGGCCGGTGGAGTGGAGGCCGGTTAGGTGCTGGGCGTATTACTGCCTGGGGCAATCTGAGCACCGGAAAAGCGGCCACTGGGAGCCGTCCGATCCAGCGGACGAGCGCTACCATAAGATTACTGATTCACTGGAGTGGGTGCTCCTCGACTTCTTACCAGATGCACTGCGCAGATACGAGGAGGTCTATGGCGACCCGTTGGAAGCCTACCTGTGTGATCCCCTTGACTTTGCTGACGCATTTGGCGATGCGTTGTTCGTTACCTTTGTCGCGCCGTTCGCCGATCGCTATTCGGTGATTGACGCGGAACCATTGTGAACCAACGACTGACCGAACTCTGTGGCCGTATGGCTGAAGCAGGAATGGATGCAGCCCGCGCAAGGAGCGCCTGCTTCACCACCGCGACATACTATACTACGCCGGCACTGTGCGCCCGGCAGCCCTGCTCGTCTCATCTCGTGGCGCGGTGCTTTTCGTCCGGCGCGGCTTCGAGTGCGCACAGCGAGAGGCTACCGTCGCCCACGTCGAGCCGATGAGCGGGTTATCCAGCGTCACCGAAGTCGCCGCCGAATTGGGATTGACCGGGGGCATGCTGGGCGCCGAACTGGATCTGGTTCCAGCGCAGCTTTACCAGCGGCTGAGAGAGGTCTTTGGTGCGACTGCGCTCACCACAGGCCCTACCTGGGCGCTGACCGACGTCTCCCCACTGGTGCTGGCCCAGCGCGCGGTCAAAGACGAAGAGGAGATTGAGGCCACGCGGAGCGCCGCAGTCGTGGCCGACGCCGGTCACCAGGTCGTCCTCCATGTCACAGCACCGGGGATGAGTGAGCTGGCGCTGGCGGCCGAGGTGGAGGCGGCGATGCGGCGGACCGGCCACGAGGGGTTCCAGCCGCTGCGTCACCCTGGAGCGCGTGGGGCCGGGATACTGCTGATGAGCGGGGAGAACCTGACCGTGCGCGGCGGGCATGGGCTGGTGGTGACCGGCGCGGGGTTGAGCCCGGTTATGCCCTACGGTCCCTCTCGCAGGGTGCTGGAACCGGGTGATCTGGTGGTTGTGGACATCGGCTCGACGTACGCGGGCTACACCGCCGACGAATCCCGCACCTTCGTCGTGGGGCAGGCAACCGAGGAGCAGCGTGCGCTCTTCGCGGTGGTCCGTGCGACGGAGGATGCTGTGTTTGAGGCACTATGCCCCGGCGTGGCTGTCGTCGACCTCTACGCGACAGCCGAAGCGGTAGTCGCGCCGGGAGCGTCGCCCCATTTCGCCTCCGGCAGCCTGGAGTTGCCCGGCTTCGTCGGCCACGGCGTCGGGCTAGAGCTAGACGAGCCGGAGGGTGCTCTGGCCCCGCGACGAGGCGCGCTTGCAGGCCGGGATGGTTCTGGCGGTCGAGATTGAGGTCAGCGCGCCCACTAAGGGGATGATGACCAAGTTGGAGGATACCGTCGTCGTGCGCCCGGATGGATATGAACTGTTGACGGGCATGCCGCGTGAATTGATCGAGTGCACAGATTAGAGATTGGAGATTGGAGGAGGTGCGGTTATGGCTCACCGTATCACCATCACCGCCGGACCCGTGACGATGGAGGTCGAACTGAACGACAGCCCCACGGCACAGGCGATCTGGGAAGCGCTGCCCATCACCGGGCGGGCCAACACCTGGGGGGATGAGATCTACTTCGAGATTCCCGTGCAAGCCGAGCAGGCCCCCGACGCCCGCGCCGACGTCGAGGTGGGAGAGCTAGGCTACTGGCCGGTGGGGAGTGCCTTCTGCATCTTCTTCGGCCCCACGCCGGCGAGCACCGGCGAGAAGCCTCGCGCTGCCAGCCCGGTCAACGTCGTGGGCCGCGTGCTGGGCGACGCCACCGGATTCCGGCAGGTGGACGCCGGCACTACGGTCACACTAAGCTGACTTTCTGCGTCTGCGAACTGTAACGGCAAAGGGCCGCGGCATTGAGCCACGGCCCCCTCTGCCCATTTCCCAGCGCTACCGCGCCGTCATTCCTGTTCTTCTTGGGCGACCGGCACCGTGAACGTGAAGGTCGTCCCCTCGCCAACATGGCTCTCCACCTCCATCTCCCCGCCCTGGAGTTCCACAATGCTCTTCACGATGCACAGGCCCAGACCTGTCCCGGGCATCTCCCGCACAGCCGAATCCTCGGAGCGGAAGAACTTGGTAAACAGTTTTGTCTGGTCCTCCGGGGAGATGCCAATGCCGGTATCAGACACGGCGCAATGCACATACCCATCCTGCAGCGACACCTGCACGCGAATGTCTCCACCCTCCGGAGTATATTTGTAGGCATTGCTGAGCAGGTTGATCAGGATCTGTGTCAATCGCGACGGGTCGGCGTGGACCAGCGGCAAATCATCCGGCATCTCTACCGTCAACTGTTGCGACCGGGCTTCGATCTGTCCCTGCGTGGCTTGCAGGGCGTTCTCCAGCGCGTACGCCAGAGCCGACGGCTTCATCGCCATCTGCAACATCCCCGTCTCAATCCGAGAGACATCCTGCAGGTCGGAGACCAGGATTTGCATGCGCTCCACGTTGTTGTGGATGGTTTCGACAAATTGCGCCTGCTGCTCTGGCAACGGGCCGAACATCCCTTTCAACAGCATATCAGCGTAGCCACGGATAGACGTCATCGGCGTGCGCAGTTCGTGGGCAACGAAAGAGACGAACTCTGTCTTGGCCCGGTTGGCCAGGTGGACCTGCTCGTACAGACGAGCATTCTGAATGGCGGCAACGGCATGGTCCGCCAGCCGGCCAGCGAACTCAATGTGGTCGGGCCGGAACGAAGCACCCCTGCTGCTACGCAGATCCAGTAGTCCTACCGTCCGATCCTCGTAGCGGATGGGAACCAGCATGCGCGTGCCGTCCATCACGATCGGTTCCTGGCTGTTTGCCACCTGCTGCACCACGTCAGGCTCCGGCTCCGCCGCCCCCTCGCCGGTACGGGAAACCTTAAAGATCTCGCCATCGTCATCCAGGATACTCAGTGTCCCCTCATCCGCCCCCGTGGCCTGTAGCGCCCAGGAGAGAGTCAGGTCTAGCACCCGCTCGAAATCCAGGCTGGCGTTCAGTTCCTGATCAATACGCTGCAAGGTTGTCAGCTCCTCCACCCGTGCAGCCAGGGCCTGATCGGTCATCGTATACAAGCGGGCATTCTCAATGGCGACAGCCGCCTGATTGGCAAACGCCGTTAACAAGGGCAGGTCAGCATCGGAGAAGACCCCCCCTCGAATCCGGTTGTCCAGGTAAAGAGCACCAATCACCCAATCCCGGACGTGCAGGGGCACGCATACGATGGAGCGCAAATTGTAGCCGATGACACTCTCCTGCCCTGAGAAGCGCGGATCAAGCTGGGCGTTGGTGGTCAGCACCGGCTCTCCTTTCTCCACGGCGTCTTGCACCACCGTATGGCTGAGTTCGAGGTCAGAAGCATCAATACTCTCCTGGTCGAAATGCTGCGCCGCCCGAATCTCCAGGTTACCCTCCTCATCTACCAGCATCAAACAACCTCGCTCGGCCTCTGTAAGGTGGATAAGCGAGTCCATCACCAAGCTCAGCGTCTCTGTCAGGTCCAGCGACGAGTTCAGGACCCCGATAATCTCGTAAAGGGTCGCCAGCTCCGTTCCCTCCGCTGACCCTGCAGCCAGTTCTGTCACCGACCGCTGCCACTCCTGAAGGCGAGCGACCAGTTGTTCAGGAGGGAGACCAGACGGCTGCATTAACGCCTGCTGCACCGCACGCATACTTTCCAGAAGCGCCGCCGCGCTTGCTCCCGCTCTAGCCTCGGTTTCACTCATCGCAGTTTTCACTCCTCCTACTCTTCTTCTCTCATTAGCCCCACCTACGAGGAACAACGAACGGTAGCAATCATACCCAGCCGTGGGATTCTGCCACCGTCCATCCAAAGGCACAAAGGGGGGGCGGACTGAGAGCTTACGTCAGGCTGAGTTATGACTCTGCCAAAAGGATACCACAAAAGGGGCCGGTGGGTGTTGCAATGCGGTTACGATTTGGTTAACACGCGCTCGCCTGCACGTGGGGTACCGCGTTTAGTTCGCTTCGAGAATCAGGCTTGCGTCGTTCCGGCGCTAGAGGTATACTTATGCATCCTGCTTGGATTCCGGAGAGTGTGTGTAGGCCACCAGCGTTCAGACTGAGGTGGAGACTATGACTAACACCGTCGGCCAGTCCGTTACTCGCGTTGACGCCCGTGCCAAAGTCACCGGGGAGGCTCTCTTCCCAGGCGACTTTGTGATGCCCGACATGCTCCACGCCAAAGTCCTCTTCGCCGAGCGGCCCCACGCCCGCATCCTCAGCATCGTTACATCCGCAGCCGAGGCCGCGCCGGGGGTCGTTGCCATCTTCACTGCCAAGGACGTGCCGGTCAACGAGTACGGCCTGCAGACCCCCGACCAGCCAGTTCTCTGCGGCCCTGGCTCCTCCAGTCCCCGTGCTGACGTGGCACGCTTTGTCGGCGACCAGGTGGCGCTCGTCGTGGCCGAAACCGAGCGCGCCGCTGTCCGTGCCCGCGACCTGATCCGCGTGGAGTACGAGGACCTTCCCGTGGTCACCGATCCCTTCGAGGCACTCAAACCCGATGCACCCCAACTCCATCCCCACCGACGGCCCGACCCCATCCATCGCGAACTGTGCACGGAAGGGAACCTCATCTGTCACCACCAGATCCGTAAAGGGGATATGGAAGCTGGCTGGGCCGCCGCTGACGTGGTTGTCGAGGCGGAGTACCGCACGCCGACCCAAGAGCACGCCTACCTGCAGCCAGAGGCGGGCCTGGGGTACGTGGACAACGAGGGCCGGGTGACAGTGGTGGTAGGGGGGCAATGGACGTGGGAGGATCAGCGCCAGATCGCCCACGCGCTGGACATTCCGCCGGAGCAGGTGCGCGTGATCTATCCGGCCATCGGCGGAGCCTTCGGCGGGCGGGAGGATATGTCGGTGCAGATCGTGCTGGCGCTGGCGGTCTGGAAGTTGCGTCGCCCGGTCAGGATCGTCTGGAGTCGGGAGGAATCCATCCTGGGTCACTGCAAGCGCCACCCGATGTGGTTTCACTACAAGTTGGGCGCTACCTGTGAGGGCAAACTGGTCGCAGCAGAGGTACGGGTCGTGGCCGACGGCGGCGCCTATTGCTATACTACCAACAAGGTCCTCGGCAACACCACCATAACTTGCACCGGCCCCTACGAGATCCCCAACGTCAAAGTGGACGGGGACGGGGTCTACACCAACAACCCACCCAGCGGGGCCTTCCGTGGCTTCGGCGCGCCGCAGGGCATCTTCGCCGCTGAGATGCAGATGAACAAACTGGCCCACGCGCTGGAAATGGACGCGGTAGAATTGCGGCTGAAGAACCTGCTGCGCGACGAAAGCCTGACCACTATGGGCACCCCCCTACCCGGCGGTGTAAGCCTGGTGGAGGTGACTGAACAGTGCGCCCTATCCGCCGGCTGGAAATACAGCACGGAAGGCTGGAAGAAACCGATCTTACCTACCCAACAGGCCAACTTCCGCCGGGGTATCGGTCTTGCCGTCGGCCTCAAAAACATCGGCTTCTCCTTCGGCTACCAGGAAAACTGCTGGGCAAAGGTCGAATTACGCGGCAAGGCAGCGATCGAGGAAGCGGTAGTCTACATCGGCAGCGCCGACGTGGGACAGGGCAGTCACACCGTCATCCAGCAGATGGCGGCCGAGGCACTGCATCTGCCGCCGGAGCGGGTGCGCCTAGTCGCCGCAGACACCGCCACCAGCCCTGGCAGTTCTGGTTCCGTCTCTGCCTCCCGTATGACGTTCATGGCCGGTAACGCCATCCGGGGCGCGGCAGCAGTGGCATTGGAGCAGTGGCGGACCGAGGAGCGGCCGACCGTCGCCGAGTACACCTACCTGGCCCCCCAGACCACCCCCTTCGATCCGGAGACCGGCCACGGCGTTCCCAACTTTGCCTACGGGTACGTCGCGCAGGCGGTGGAGGTGGAAGTGGATACCGAGACCGGCGAGTTGCGCCTTCTGCGCGTCGTCTGCGCCGACGACGTGGGCAAGGCGGTCAACCCGCAACAGGTCGAGGGGCAGATCGAGGGAGGTGTGGCGCAGGCAGTGGGCTGGGCCACGTGCGAGAACTTTATCGTCGAGGGAGGGCGTGTGGTGACGTCACATCTCAGCACCTACCTGATTCCCACCATCGCCGACATACCGGAGCGGGTTGAGTCAGTCATCGTCGAGCGGCCCGACCCGCGCGGCCCGTGGGGCGTGCGGGGGATGGGGGAGATGCCCTTCCTCCCGCTGGCCCCAGCGCTGGTCGCCGCTGTCCACGACGCCACGGGGGTGTGGTTCGACGAGTTGCCGCTGACGCCGGAGCGAGTGTTGCGGGGGCTTGTGGACCGATAGATTAGAGACTGATGCGTTGGCAGTTGGTAAACTGGGAAGCCAGAGACCAACTTACCAATCTATCTCCATCGCCATAGGAGCAGAGCAACATGTTCCACTCATTCGACCGCGTCCTAGTCGCCATCATGAACAACCGGCGCGACTTTGAGACGGCACGAGACAAGGGTTGGTACCGCATCCCTCAAAAACACGCCCCACCGAGCACCACCGAGGCAGCTGCGCTGGCCTTCTACTTCACCAGGGCCTTTGGCAACGAGAAGTGGACTATTCGCTGGTACGGACCCGTACGCGGCCACGAACTGGCCCGCCGTCGCGACCTGCTCCCCGGCGAGCCCGATCACCCCCGTGCCGACGAAGTGTACTACAAACTCCAACTGGGGCCGCTGATACAACTGGAACGGCCCATCCCCAGCCTGCGTTGGCGCAGGATAACCTTCATTGAGACCTCCTGGGATCGCTTCACCGCCGCCGAGGAAATCAACGACCTCTACACCTCCGGTGCCGATGGCCTGTTCGTAACTCTCAAGGATGCCGGATTCTACCCCGAGCGCGAGTTCCTGGTGCGCGAGAGAGACGTCGAGTACGTGGTGGACATGGCCATCCCCTGTCACAGCGGCACCGTGACCATCGCCGTGAGCGACCAGCCTGCCCCTGCTGACGCTCTCCGCAACCCAGACCCGGAGACCGTGCGTCGAGCAGTCGAGCGACTGGGCGGTCCGAAGCCGACACAGATCATGCTATAGAAGAAAAAGCACAATGTCCCAACACAGATGGGTGCTGCTAATTGGCCTGGGTATTGTTTTCCTCTTGATCTCGCTCTGTTAAGTCTACATACTTTTTGACATTGGATTGCTAGGCTGCGGCTACCGGAAC
>CAZMOT010000073.1:0-17811 GCA_964568065.1 uncultured Anaerolineales bacterium | reverse complement strand
TGTTCCCAGGGGGGGCGCCTTCAGGCCCTCCCCAGATGAAGATTGCCGAGGTTACGCCGCCCACAGGACTGCCCCAGCCAGGTAGTGTCGCAGCCAGATAAGAGCCCTGCCAACTGCTATCGTCAAAAGTCGCCGACCGCCAGTAGGGATCAGGATCCATGACACTGGCACTGAGTAACGCGGCTTCAGAACCATCGCTGACAATCGTCACCGAGCCGGTGGATTGTCGCAGTGGCGCGGCTGAAACATACGAAAGTACAATCCCAGACGGGGCCACGGCCACCGCGCCCACGAGTATTGCGATCTCCATCGCGGTCAACAGGCGTCGTCTTAACCCCATTAGATACCTCCCTTGACTTTGATCTGACTGGCACGCAATACTCTCAACTGACGATTTCCGCCAGCGCGGCCAGCGTGTAGGGCTTGAACAGCACATCCCGGACGCCGAATAGCATCAACTCCATCGTCCGCTCCACTCGCAGGCAGGAGGCGACAACGAGGGTTTTGCCGCCTGCGCCGCTTGCGCTCAACCGTTTCAACACAGCCAGGCTGTCGGCTTTCTCCAGCACGTCATCCACCAGGATAAGGTCAAACGCGGCTGGATCGGCCTGTCCGTCAGCAGAGCAGACAACAGTGCTTCCGGCGTTCGTAAGCGTCGCTTCGACAAAGCGGCTCCAGGCGTCGGCGTCGTCAACGAGCAGGACGGATTTGCCAGCCGGCAACTCCACGGTCGGGAGAGAGCCATCGAAGGCGGGAATCAGCAACTCGAACACTGCCCCGCCGCCGGGAACGTTGGCGACCGAAACCTGGCCGTCAATCTGCTTGAGAATCTGCAGAGTGGCAGATAATCCTAACCCGGCGTGTTTTGCCCCCTTGGTGGTGTAGAAGGCAGCCCAGATTTTATCCAGTTCCTCTTCCGGAATGCCCAGGCCAGTGTCGGCAATGCGGACCACGACGAAGCGACCGTCATCGGCAGGAGCGACATCCACCGTGATGTGCTGTTCGGCCGTCCCTTCCATTGCCTCTAACGCATTCTTCAGCACGTAGCCAAAGGCACGGCTCAGTTGAGTGGTATCCGCTACCGCCAAAGGCAGATTGGGTGCTACGGTGTAATCAGTCATCCCGGCCGGAATCCCCAGCGCTACCGCCGTGTCCTTGACCACGTCGTCCACCATCACCGGCCGGGGCTTTTCCTCGCGGGCCGGGCCGATCAAATGCTCTTGGACAGAAACGATTAACCAGGCGCTGTCTTCAATCATCGTCAGGTCTTCTCGCATGGATTCCACCAGGTCAGGGTGCGCCTCATCCAGACTCTCCAGGTCATCCTGTAGCAGGCCGACGCTGACCGAAATGGGCAACGCCTTGTTGCCAATCCAGTGAATCGCTTCGATGGTGGCGGTGGCGATGGCCTCGAAGGTCTTGGTGCGCACCAACTCGGCGTGGGCAGCCTCCAGTTCCTCGAGCAGCCGGGCATTGTTGATGGCAACAGCCAGTTGATCGGCCATGGCTTGCAGGGAGGTGACGTCGTCGTCGCTGAAGGCGGCCTCCTCGACGCTCTGCACCGTCAGAGCACCGATGACCTCGTCGCCCACAGCCAAAGGCAAAGCCATCTCGGAGCGGGTGTGCGGCAGATGGGGGTTCTTGAAATGGACTGGCTCCTCGCCCACGTCCAGGGCGATGCGGGCCTGGCGCTGTTCGATGGAAGTGCCAATCATAGAATGACCACCCACACTGAGCTTATGCCCATTGGCAATCATGACAGCGCCAGCCTCGCCCCGGCCAGCGCGTAACACCGCCCACTCGCCGCCCGGTTCGCCCTGCGAACCGGCTTCGTCAACCAGGAACACGCCGGCGTAGTAGAAGCCATACGAATCGCAAATGATGTCCACCGCTTTGTTCAACAGTTCATCCATGTCCAAGATCGAGGTGACGTCACGTCCAACCTGGGCGGCCGCTCCCAGCAGCCGGGCGTGCCTTTCAGCTCGTGCGAGCAGCCGCCGGTTTTGAAAGTGGAGCCGGGCGTTGTTGATAGCAACGGCCAGTTGATCGGCCATCGCCTGCAGGGTAGTGATATCATCTTCGGTGAAGGCGGCTTCCTCAACGCTCTGCACCGTCAATGCGCCAATAACCTCGTCGCCCAATATCAAAGGCAAAGCCATCTCGGAACGGGTGTTGGGCAGATGTGGGTTTTTGAAATGAACCGGCTCCTCGCCCACGTCCAGGGCGATGAGTGCTTTGCGCTGGCCGGTGGCAGCGCCGATCATGGAATGGCCATCCACCCTCAGCTTGTGCCCAGCAGCGACCATAGCAGCGCCAGCCTCGCCCCGACCAGCGTGCAACACCGCCCACTCGCCGCCCGGTTCGCCCCGCGAACTGGCCTCGTCAATCAGGAACACACCAGCGTAATAGAAGCCGAACTCGTCACAAATAATGTCAACCGTTCGATCCAGGAGAAGTTCAGGGTCCAGTATCGAAGTGACGTTGCGACTCACTTTGGCCCCGGCCTGAAGCAGGGCAGCGCGCCGTTCGGCTAGAGCTATGTTATTCTTCACAGTATGCTCCTTATCAATCGCTCATGATGTTGTTCACGATTTCGATCAACCCGGCCTCGCGCCCTTTGACGAAGTAGGCCCGTGCGCCACGCGCAACCGCCTCTTTGGCCCGGGCGACCTCGTCAAAGGCCGTGAGGACGACGACCGGCCGGTCGTCGTCGACCTCAAGCGGCCTACTCAGGAGTTCCTACAGGAGCCAGAACCGCGTGCTAGACGTGAACTCCCTAGTTGACTTGAGCTTTGGCGATCTTCATTAGCAGTCGCAGTGCCTCATTTACTGCCTCATCACTAGGAAACACCTCTGCCACGTCTGGAGCTAGCAGCACCAGATTAGTGCCTTGATTGTAGCGCTCCACATATTTACCTCTGACGCCTCCCTGTAACTGAGACAGATCGTATTCAGCGCGAAGCTCATCGTCAACTGGTGTGTCAGCTTTGATCTTCATAGAACTTTCTCTCACGGCGCGTTGCTTTTCGCGCGCTGATGATGCGTATGCGGTCGTCGCGGTCTGTGTGAGTAACGATGAGCAGATTCAAGACGTGATAACCCAACAGTGATATACCGGTTTTCGTCAATCGAATGGTCTGGGTCGTAAAACGTCATAGATAGAGAATCGCCAAACACCGTTGCAGCTTCGTTGAACGAGACCTGGTGTTTCTTGATGTTCTTCTTTGCTTTGTCTGGATTCCATTCGAACTCTATACCCATAGAGTGGCTCTCTATTCACCAGCTCAATCAACCCGGCCTCGCGCCCCTTGACGAAGTAGGCCCGTGCGCCACGCGCAACCGCCTCTTTAGCCCGGGTGACCTCGTCAAAAGCAGTGAGGACGACGACGGGTAGATTAGCATCAATCTCAAGGAGTCTAGTCAATAGTTCGAGACCGGCGTTGGGATCCGCCTGCCCTTCCAAGTTGAGCATGTTCAAGTCCAGAACGGCGATGTGAAAAGGCTCACCACCGTCCAGGGCAGTCTTGAATAGAGCCAAGCCGTCGCTTGTATTCTCGGCCGTGTCAACGTCAAAACCAGCTCGCAGCAGTGTTTTTTCCATACTGCGCCGGACCAAGCGCTCGTCATCCACCAGCAAGATTCTAATATCTTCTGTCATTGTTCTGTCCTCTCAAGGCTGCTATCGCTTGTGTCCTCCACCGCCGGCAAGAACACACTGAACGTGGTGCCCAGGCCGACCTCGCTTTCAAGTGTGATCTTCCCATCTAACTGTCCAACGATCTGCGCGCAGGCCGCAAGCCCCAGACCGGTTCCGCCCCGGTCCCCTTTGGTAGTGTAAAACGCCACCCAGATTTTGTCAATCTGGTCGGGCGTAATGCCGACGCCGCTGTCGGTCACATCAACCACGACAAAGCCAGGCTCGTCAGCTTTGCGAGCCCACACGAACAGCGTTTTATCTTCAACGTCCTCCATCGCTTCCATGGCATTCTTGATGAGGTTGGTAAAGACGCGGGCCAGTTGAGCCCTGTCAGCCGGCACGAGAAGCAGGTCGTCGGCAAAGAGGGTGCGCACGATTTCGTCCGGTATCCCCATCGAAGCGATGGTCTCTTGCAACAAGTCTGGGAGAGAGATGACCTCTTTTTTGCGCTTGCGAGCCGGGCCGATGAGGTCTTCCTTAATGTTCAAAATGGCGCGGGCGCTGCTTTCGATGATCTCCAGATCCTCAAAAATAGACTCGATACTCAGCATCTTACGCAGCCGTTTAAGCGACTGAGCCTCCAGTTCGGCCTGAGTCTGCTCCAGGAAGCCGTTCCGGCTGCCTATCTCCATGGCCGCCTCTGCCAGCAGTTGAGCGGCCTTATGCTCGCGCAACTCGGACGGCGCTTCCGCCAGCAGCGCGTTGACCAGCGCTAGATAACGTACCAGGTCTTCGGCGATGCGCGCCACGCTGCCAGGGATGGGCGCGGCCTTGTTGCCCACCCAGTGGATCGCCTCTCCAGTGGCGGTGGCGATGGCCTCAAAGGTCTTGGCCCGCACCAGTTCACCGTGGGTGGCTTCCAGTTCCTTGAGCAGGCGGGCGTTGTTGATCGCAACGACCAGTTGGTCGGCCATAGTCTGCAGTGCGGTGACGTCGGCGTCGGTAAAGGCGGCTTCTTCAACGCTCTGCACCGTCAAAGCGCCGATGACCTCATCACCCGAAACCAAAGGCAGGGCCATCTCAGAGCGGGTGTCGGGTAGATGGGGATTCTTGAAATGAACCGGTTCCTCGCCCACGTCCAGGGCAATGCGCGCCTTGCGCTGCCTGATGGCAGTACCGATCATCGAAAGCCCCCCCACCTTCAATTTGTGTCCCGCGGCAAGCATGGCAGCGCCAGCCTCGCCCCGGCCAGCGCGCAGCACCGCCCACTCTCCTTCTCCATCAATCAGGAACACGCCGGCATAGTAGAAGCCATACGCATCGCACATAATGTCAACCGTCTTGTTCAACAATTCATCCAGGTCAAGAATGGAGGTAACATCACGTCCAACCTGAGCGGCCGCTTCCAACAGCCGTCTGCTCCGTTCAGTCTGCGCCAGCAGCCATCGGTTTTCAAAGTGAAGCCGGGCATTGTGAATCGCAATGGCAAGCTGATCGGCCATCGCTTGTAAGGCGGTGACGTCGTCGTCACCGAAGGCGGCTTCTTTCGTGCTCTGCACCGTCAGAGCGCCGATGACCTCATCACCCGCAATCAAAGGCAGGGCCATCTCGGAGCGGGTGTCGGGCAGATAGGGATTCTTGAAATGAACCGGCTCCTCACCTACGTCCAGGGCAATGCGCGCTTTGCGCCGGCCAGTGGCAGCACCAATCATCGAGTGCCCATTCACCTTCAACTTGTGCCCCGCGGCGACCATAGCAGCACCGGCCTCACCCCGACCGGCCCGTAGCACCACCCACTCGCCGCCCGGTTCGACCCGCGAACCGGCCTCGTCAATCAGGAACACGCCAGCGTAGTAAAAGCCAAACTCGTCGCAAATCACGTCCACGGTGGCACTCAACAACGCATCCAGATTGAGAATAGAGGCGATACTTCGTCCCACCTTGGCCGCGGCCCCCAACAACCGGGCCTGGCGCTGAGCGTGCTCTAGCAACTGCAGGTTCTTCTCGTTGAGCTCGGCGTTGCGCTGAAGCGCCTGAGTGAGTTCGCGGACTTTGCCCTCCAACCGGGCCACCAACGTCTGCTGATAAGCCTGGCGGTAACTGTCGTCCCCAAGCTCCTCCCGTTCGCCAGCCAACAATGCCTGAACCTGGTCTTTGAATTTGTCCGGATCAATCGGCTTGGCCAGATACCCATCGCAACCGGCGGCCAGGGCACGCTCGTGGGCGTCGGAGGTCACATCGGCTGTAAGGGCAACGACGGGAATTTGGGGTATGAGCGACTTGATACGAGTGGCGACTTCATAGCCGCTGAAGTGAGGCATACGCAAATCAACCAGGATCAAGTCTGGCTGAGCATCTACTGCCATTTCAACACCTTGCAGGCCGTCATCGGCTTCTAAGACGTGGTAGTGGGAGGAGAGCAGCCGCCGAATCAGCGTGCGCACTTCCGGGGCATCACCAATACAAAGAATTTTTGGCCGATTTGCTGTTTGATCCATACCAGATGCCGAGTTTCATGCTGCCCTGATTGACTATAGCGTGATTATAACCCATTTCTTACATCTTCACAATACGCAATCCGAAAAGATCCCGAAACACACCGATTGTACGTGCGTATCAGTGAAGAGCCGCACATCTTGATCAAAACGCACTTGACAGACAGTCCTGAGTATGTTAGAATGAATATAAGATTAGAAACGTTATAGACAGCTCCATGTCTCCTGTGAATCGTCTGTGCGCGCAATTGAGAGCCCGGGGCCGCCGGGTGACGCCCCAACGTCGAGCCATCATCCAGGTCTTGCTGGAGGACTGTTCGCATCCTACCGCCGAGCAGGTTTTCGTGCACGTGCGCCGCGCGATGCCGGACATATCGCGTGCCACAGTCTACAACACGTTGCACGAGTTGGTAGAGATAAGCACGCTGCAGGAATTGAACCTGGGGCTGAGAGAGCGCCGCTACGACGTCACCACGGCTTACCACGCCCACCTGGTGTGCCTGAGGTGTGGGCGCGTAGAAGACGTGCCATGTGATCCCGAGAGGTTGGTTCTAGCACCTGAGCACGCTCACGGATTTCAACTGGTGGACTGCAATGTGGTTTTTCGCGGCTATTGCCCCGTGTGTGCATCCCAGGAAGACAAGGAAGAAGGCCAGGACGAGGCTTCGTAATACCTACATAGGAGGGAACCGCCATGGACAAATGGGAATGCCTGGTGTGCGGCTATATCTACGACCCGAAGGTGGGCGACCCCGATAGCGGGATCGCGCCCGGCACGCCCTTCGAGACACTGCCCGACGATTGGGTGTGTCCTGACTGCGGCGCTGACAAGGATATGTTCGAGAAGATAGAATGAGGGATGCTGTACGCCATCGTAGGTAACGGCGTGGCCGCCGTCACAGCAGCGCAGGCCATCACGCGGGCCGATCCGGCCGCCGAGGTGCACTTGTTCGGGGCGGAGCTTTATCCCTACTACCGTCGCCCTCTTCTGTGGGAGTTCATCGCCGGTCAGATCGAGCAGGACGCGCTCTACTTTCGACCGCCGGACTGGTATGCCAGGAATGGTATTCACCTGCACCTGGGTATTCGAGCCACGTCGCTCGACCCGGCGGCTCATCGCCTCACCCTGGAGGGGTGCGGTCGGAGACCGGCCGCAGCAAGATCTGTGGAATACGACCGCCTCCTGCTTGCCACGGGCGGGCGCCCCTTTGTTCCCCCTTGTGAGGGAACGGACAAGGAGGGCGTCTTCACCCTGCGCACGCTGGACGATGCGCTGGCGATCAAGGCGTATGCAAAGGAGGTCTCCACGGCGGTGGTCATTGGCGGAGGGCTGCTGGGGCTGGAAACGGCACGCGCGCTGCACACCGCTGGTCTGGAAGTGACGGTGGTCGAGTTCTTTCCCCATCTGCTGCCGCGCCAACTGGACGCCGAGGGAGCCGACGTTCTGCAATCGCTGCTGGAAGCACAGGGGCTGCGAGTGCTCACCGACGCTACGACGGAGGCCATCCTGGGCGATAAGTGTGCCGACTGTATCCGTCTCCAGGACGGCCGCGTGGTGACCGGAGACCTGGTGCTCTTCTCGACCGGCATCCGCAGCGAGGTTGCACTGGCCCAGGCCGCGGGATTGGAAGTGAACCGTGGTATCGTCGTAGATGGCCAGTTGCAGACGAGGCAGGTTGATAAGCACCCGGCAGAGGACGTCTTCGCTGCGGGCGATGCCGCCGAGTTCGAGAGGCGCGTATATGGGATCATTCCGGCTGCCATTGAGCAGGCCAGAGTCGCGGCCGCCAACATGGTCACGCCCGGCAGCACCACCTACAGCGGCACGCTTCCCGCCACCACACTCAAAGTCGCCGGGGCAGAGTTGACCTCGCTGGGGGAAAGTGTGGTGGAGACGGAAGAATACGTCCAATTGCGGCACGTAGACCTGGCGGCCGGGCACTACCGCAAGCTCGTGCTGCGCGAGGGTCACATCGTGGGCGCTATCTTGCTCAACGACAGAGAGCGGGTGAGGTCCATCACTCAACTCATTGAGCAAGGCGTAGACGTCTCAGCCCACGCCAATCACCTTTTGGATGATGACTTCGACTTGAAGTCACTGTTAGCCTGAACCACATTCCGCACCCAAACAAGCCCAATAATAAACGAAAGGAGATCAGACTAAAATGGGTACAAAAGGAAGGGAAATTGTAGGTATAGACGTAGACAATCTCATCGAGGTGCTCAACAAGGCTCTTGCAGACGAATGGTTGGCATACTATCAGTACTGGATAGGAGCCAAGGTAGCCAAGGGGCCTATGAGAGGAGCAGTTGTCTTAGAGCTCGAAGAGCACGCCACTGAAGAACTCGGACACGCACTGATGCTCGTGGATCGAATCATCCAGCTTGGTGGCACGCCGCTTCTCAAGCCCGAAGACTGGTACAAGATGACCAACTGTGGGTACGAGGCCCCTGAAGACCCCTACGTGGAAGTGTTGCTGGAGCAGAACATCAAGGGCGAGCAATGCGCCATCGGGGCCTACCAGCAGTTGGTAGAACTCACCAAGGATGCTGACCCGGTGACGTATGAGATTGTCCTCTCGATCCTCACAGACGAGATCATGCACGAGGAAGACCTTCAATCCCTCGCTGAAGATATCCAATTGATGAAAGAAAGGGGATAACCATGAAAACGAGCTTCGGAGAGAGAATTCAAACGGCAGATTGGAAGAAAGAGAAGCACGTGCCAGTCATCGAGTGCCCGGACCAGGTGAAGGCGGACGAGGTCTTTGAGCTGAAGGTCGGCCTGGGAAAAGAGATCGCTCATCCAAACACTAGCGAACATCACATCCGCTGGATCTCCCTCTACTTCCACCCGGAAGGTGACAAGTTTACCTACGATGTGAGCCGCTTCGAGTTCAACGCCCACGGCGAGTCTGCCGCTGGCCCGAATCAAGGCCCCGTCTATACGCACCACGAGGTGACCACATCGCTAAAGATCAGCAAGCCTGGCACGTTGCACGCGCTGGCTCTCTGCAACATCCATGGGCTGTGGGAGGGTGCACGGGAGATCCAGATTTCTGGGTAACCGGCGTGCACTCTGGCCGATGCTGGGTGAAGTTGGCAAGTCGCTGCTTCGCCGACAAGAAAGGCAGAGTTAGTTAATTTCAGTCAGCAATTCTCATTTTGACATTACCATCACGTTGTGTAGGTTCGTAGTGGCGATTTTAGTCGCTGGTTACGCAGCCAAAACGACTAATGAATTTTGACAAACTAAACGGGTATAAAGCCGTGCTGCCGCGCGGTCGCCGGTGGTTCAGAGAACCCCCAGCTAGTGCCGGAAACCCGCTGGAAGCGGGTTCCAGAGCCCGGTGCAGCTGGCTTTCGCTTAAATTGGGCCGACTTTTTCCAACGCTGGGCGGACCTGGGCGAACAGAGCGTATTACCCGATTAATAAATCAAAATTCACAAGTCGTTACTACGAACCCCATAATGAGAATTGCTGTTTCAGTGTTGCACAAGTACTTTACGGGGCTTTTTCCGCTTGCCTGAAAGGTTCCGGAAGCCGCAACTTGTTGCGGAATCGCCTGGATAAGCGCTCTCCTGGCCATTCAGAGCTTCCCGAACAAGTTCGGGCATCCACTTATACCACTGAATTTGACAATTGTCCTGCAAAGCGTTGCCTATGTTGAGTGCAGTCGAACCATCAGGCGATTGGAGAAAGGAGGGAGGCTAACCCATGCCAGAGCAGACGTTCTCAGCGACTTTCTGGGGCGTGCGAGGTGGGTATCCCAAGCCTGGACCGACGACTAACAAATTCGGCGGCAACACCACCTGCCTGGAAGTCCGTGCCGGCTACCACTTGATCATCGTTGACGCCGGCACGGGCATCATCAGTCTGGGTGAAAAGCTGACCGCCCAACACCAGGCCGACAAAAAGCCCATCGTGGCCACTATACTATTTACCCACACCCACCACGATCACACCCAAGGTTTCCCCTTCTTCACGCCGTCGCGTCTGGGCAGCAGCGTACTGCACATCTTTGGGCCTAAGCTATTGCACCAGGACCTGGAGGCTGTCCTGGCTCACGCCATGCTGCCGCCAGTGTTCCCCGTTGAACCAGACAAACTGAGGTCGCTGCGGGTTATCCGTAACGTATCTGAAAGCGAGATGATTGTTCTTGGCGAACCAGATGCACCGCCGCAAGTGTGCAACGTCTACCGTGAATACAAAGAGTGCTCCCCCGGGGAAGTCAGGATGAGGGTCATGCATAGCTACGCCCACCCGCAAGGGATCTTTGTCTATCGCATCGAAATGGACGGCAAGAAACTGATCTTTGCCACCGATGTCGAGGGTTACGCTGGCGGAGATAGGCGACTGATCCAGTTCGACCAGGGGGCCGACCTGTTGATCCACGACGCCGAGTTACTCCGGAGGAGTACCTTGACGGGAACCCTCCCAGGCAGGGCTGGGGTCACAGCACATGGAAGATGGCAATCGAGGTGGCCCAAGCCGCCGGGGCCAAAAAGCTGGCCCTCACCCATCACAATGCCCTCCACGACGACGCATTTCTGGAAGACATTGAACAACGGGCCCAAGCACTCTTTCCTGAGGCCATTGTAGCGCGGGAGGGCCTGACCCTGAAGGTGTAATTCAACCCTAATCACTACGAAAAGGAGAAGCAAAGCATGGCCGTTTTCACTGCTGCAGAAGCGCTCGAGATGGCGATGGAGATTGAAAAGAACGGAGAGACATTTTACAATGCCGTGGCTGCGAAGAGTACCGACCCAGAGATCAAGGCACTTTTCGAAGACCTGGCTGACCAGGAGCGAGGACACTACCAGGTGTTCCAAGAGATGCTGGAAGGGATGAAGCCTGCCCCCGAGCTATCCGCCGCCGAGTACGACGAGTACCAGGTCTACGTCCAGGTCGCGCTCAACAATGCCCTGTTCGCCGGGCCGCCGTATGGAGCAGGGGCGTTGGCGCTGGCCAAGCAGGCCGAGGACCGGGAGACGGCCCTGCGAGCCGCAATGGGCTTCGAGAAGGATACTATGTTGTTCTTCTACGACCCGCGCGAGATGGTGAGCGAGGCAGACCGGGCAGCCGTCTCCAGCGTCATCCGCGAGGAGAAGAAGCACCTGCGCCGGCTGGCAAGACTGCTGTAGGAGGGACCATGCCACCCATTGAGATCAAACCTAACATCTACTGGATCGGCGTCAACGATCGCACGACCGACCTGTTCGAGGGACTGTGGCCCATAACCCAGGAGGGGGTCTCGTACAACGCCTACCTGGTCAACGACGAGAAGAAGGCCGTTGTGGACCTGTCGAAGGCGCTGAAGACGGATGAATTCTTCGATCAAATTGATCAGGCCCTTCGACAAGGCTCAGGACAAGTCACCGATATCTCCCAGTTGGACTATGTCGTTGTCAATCACATGGAGCCGGACCACTCGGGAGTGCTGCGCACCCTGCGACGGATGGCCCCACAGGTCACCATCCTGGGCAGCGAAAAGACCCGCGCGATGCTCGAATCGTTCTACGGCATCACCGAGGGCGTGCAGGTCGTCCAGGATGGGGATACCCTCTCCCTGGGACAGCACACCCTGCGCTTCGTCTACACCCCCTTCGTCCACTGGCCCGAGACGATGATGACCTACGAGGTCAGCGAGCGTATCCTGTTTTCCTGCGACGCCTTCGGGAGTTACGGGGCCCTGCGCGGCGCTATCTTCGACGACGAGTGCACCGACCCCGAGTTCTACAAGCGAGAGGCACTGCGCTACTACGCCAACATCGTGGCCGTGTTTAGTAAGCCGGTTCTGAAGGCAATCGCGAAGCTGGCCAACGTGCCGGTCTCCATCATCGCTCCCTCCCACGGCCTCTTATGGCGGGAGAACCCACAGCTCATCGTAGATCTGTACAAACAGTGGGCGGAGTACGCCACCGGTCCCACAGAGGCCGGCATCACGCTGATCTACGGTTCGATGTACGGCAACACCGAGAAGATGATGAACGGTGTGGCGCAGGGCATCTCTCGGGAGAGGGTACCGCTGACCATCTTCGACGTCACTCATACCCACGTCAGTTATATCCTGCCTTCCCTGTGGATGCAGCGTGGAGTGGTGGTGGGTGCTCCTACTTACGAAGGTTCCCTCTTCCCCCCGATGGCCCAGGTGCTGGACATGGCGGCCACCAAGCGGATTCGTAACAAGAAGGTCGCCCGCTTCGGCAGTTACGGGTGGAGCGGGGGTGCGCAGCGTCACTTCGAGCGGCTCATCGAACCGCTGAAGTGGGAATTGGTGGACTCATTCGAATTCGTCGGTGGCCCGACGGAGGAGGATCTAAGGCATGGCGAGGAATTTGGCGCTCGTTTCGCCAGGCTCATCAAGAGCGGTTGACGTGTAGGAGCGGGGGTCTTCGCAACTCTGCACCCCGCTCCTACATAAACACCCCGGCCCCGATTCCTTTGGGTCGGGGCAATGTTTGAAAGCCCCAACCGAAGTTACGGTAGTATTGCCAGTCATTGGCGGCTGTGCTATAATTTCATCACACTTGGTCGTAATGCAGCAGCCAAGCTGCGCACTGACAAGATCGGTCGGATGCAGTTTATCCGCTGGAGTCTACAACATCTGCATCCATCCGCATCCCTTCTAGCGAAGGCAAGGTAAGCCGTGAGTGCAAAGGCTAGCATCCTCATTGTAGATGACGACCCCTACATCAGGGAGTCCCTCTCTGGCATCCTCAGAGCCAAGGGGTATGTACCTACGGAGTCTGCGACGGGGCAGGCAGCACTGGATAGTATCGAGAAGGAGAGACCTGCTGTAGCGGTAATTGATCTCAAGTTAGACGACATACCTGGCCTGGAGGTAATGCGGAAGATCAAGAAACGCTCCCCTGCCACGGAGTGCATCGTGTTAACCGGGCAAGCCTCGCAGGCGTCGGCCATCGAGGCAGTCAACCTGGGGGCCTATTCCTACGTGCAGAAGCCCTACGATGTAGATCAATTGCTGGTGACCATCCGCAGGGCGATTGAAAAGCGGGAGGCGGAGGAAGCATTGCGCCGTCGCACCGAGCAACTCGAGGCGCTGCGCCAGGTGGGATTGGAACTCGCCGCTCAGTTGGAGCTGAATGCCCTTCTCCGTTCCATCGCTTCGCGGGCTATGGAACTACTGGAGGGGATCGGGGGTAGCCTCGCTCTCTATCGGCCAGAGCGGGATGTGCTAGAGGCGGTTACGATCGTCGGTGACGTCGCTGTGCCAGCGGGGAGTACCTTCCGCCGGGGCGAGGGTCTCGCTGGCAAGGTCTGGGAGACGGGTGAACCGCTGGTGGTGAGCAACTACGAGCACTGGGAGGGACGGGCAGCCGCCTACGAGGGACTCCCGATCCCAGCCATCGTGGGCGTGCCTGTCCGCTGGGGATCGGCAGGCGTCGGAGAGGAGTTCCTGGGAGTGCTGGTCGTTCAGGCACGCCCCCAACGCCCCTTCTCTCCAGCCGACACCGAACTGCTGAGCATGTTCGCCAACCAAGCTGCCACCGCCATTCACAACGCCTGGCTATACGAAGCGGAGCGGCGACGACGGCAGGAGGCAGAGACGCTACGGGAAACGGCACTGGCACTGACGACCGCCTTGGACCGAGACGAGGTGATCGAGCGTATCCTGGCCCAGTTGCAGGAGGTGGTGCCCTACGACAGCGCCTCGGTCCAGTTGTTCAGGGAGGATCGTATGGAAATTGTGGGCGGACGTGGATTCCCCAACCTGCCCGATCTCCTGGGCCTCTCCTTCCCCGTGGGCGGCGACAACCCCAACAGCGAGGTGGTTCGCACCCGGGCCTCCTTCATCGTGGAGGATGCCCCGGCCGCGTACGGAGGGTTTCGGCGCGAGCCCCACGTCCAGGCCGACATTCGCTCCTGGCTGGGGGTGCCGATGCTGGTGGGCGAGCGGCTGGTGGGGATGGTCGCCTTGGACAAGCGGAAGCCGGGGTTTTACACCCAGGAGCATGCCCGGCTGGCCGAGGCATTTGCCGCTCAGGCCGCCACCGCCTTCGAGAATAGTCGCCTCTTCCAGGCCGAGCGGGAGCAGCGGGAACTGGCTGAGGCACTGGAAGATGCCGCCGCCGCTGTCAGCAGCAGCCTGAACTTCGACCACGTGATGGATCAGATATTGGAGCAGGTGGAGCGAGTCGTGCCGGGGGACGCTTTCAATATCATGTTAGTGCAGGAAGACAGCACCGTGCGGATGGTCCGCTGGCGGGGGTACAAGCACCTGGGCGTGGAGGACGCCATTTCCCGTTTCGCCGCCCCCATCGCCAACCACCCCAAACTGGTGAAAATGATACAGACGGGGAAACCACTCGCCGCGCCGGACAGCAGCGCCGACCCCGATTGGGTCCCGTTGGCGGGCTGGGAGTGGCTGCGCTCCTACGTCGGCGCGCCCATCCAGGTGACCGGCGTGACGGTGGGTTTCCTGAACGTAGTCGGCACCCGGCCGGGTCAGTTCGGCCCCGCCGACGCCCAACGCCTGGGGGCCTTCGCCCACCATGTCGCCACTGCTATCGAAAACGCCCAGTTGTACTGGGAACAACTCAGCCACGCCGAGCAGTTAGAGCAACGAGTACTGGAGCGCACCGCCCAACTCCAGGCCCAGTATGCTCGATTGGAGGCCATCCTGAGCAGTACCGCCGATGGTATCTTCGTCACCGACAGAGAGGGCAAGATTCTCCAGGCCAACCCCGTCGTCCAGACCTGGCTCACCAAGACACTCTCACCGGAAGATGCGGACCGGCTGCTGGAGGTAGTGCGGGATTTGGCGCAGCGGGCTGGGGAGCGGCAGGAGACGGTACTGGAACTGACGGGCCTGGACCTGGAACTGAAGGCAGCGCCAATCTCCGAGCCAGGGGCAGAAGAAACCGAAGTGGTGGTGGCCATCCACGACGTCAGTCGCCTGAAGGCATTGGACCGGATGAGATCCCGTTTTGTCTCCGACGTCTCACACGAATTGCGCACGCCCATAACAACGATCCAGTTGTACGTGGCGCTGATGCAGCGGACACCGCCGGAGAGATGGGGGAAGTATCTGAACACATTGGCGCAGGAGGCAGACCGGCAGGCGCAGCTAGTGGAGAATATTATGCAGATTTCGCGCATTGACGCTGGGCGGCTGGAGATGGAGTCCCGCCCAACCCCGCTCAACGAGTTGACCGAGACAGCCATCGCCACTCACAACATATTGGCCCAGGAGCGGGAGCTGACGTTGGAGCACCGACCGGCGGAACCGGGGCCGGTGGCACTGGTGGACACGGAGCGAATGATGCAAGTGCTGAACAACCTGGTGGAGAACGCGATCCAGTATACACCGGAGAGAGGACGAATTACCGTCTCCACGGGCAAGGCGAAGGCAGATGGACGAGTGTGGGCCACAGCGACGGTGGCGGATACGGGAATCGGCATCCCCCAGGAGGAGCTACCGCACATCTTCGAGCGATTCTTCCGAGGGGAAGAGCCACGGCTGATGCAGATCCCTGGAACAGGCCTGGGGCTGACTATGGTCAAGGAAATTGTGGAACTGAACGGCGGTAGGGTGACGGTGGAGAGCCAGGTAGAAAAGGGTACCACCTTCACCGTCTGGCTGCCTATCGCCTAATCTCCCTTACCCTCGGAACCGGGTAAAGAAGATGACCAGGAGGTACGTGAGGAGTCTCAAGACTAGGCCCTAAGCCTGGCAATGTGGTGTCGGGCAGAAACCCTGTGAGATGAGAATTGGAGGAAAAAACATGAGCGGACAACACATCCTAGTCGTTGAAGATCACGAGCCCTTGCTGACGGCTATCCGCGGCATTCTGGAGATGGAAGACTACACCGTCTCCACCGCCGTTGACGGAGTACAGGCGTTGGAGGTGATGGAAGAAATCCACCCAGATCTGATCGTGGCAGACATCATGATGCCCCGAATGGACGGGTATGATCTCTACAGAGCGATCCGAGCCCAGCCCGAATGGACCGCTATCCCCTTCATCTTCCTGACCGCCAAGGCAGGGAAAGAAGATATTCTAAGGGGAAAGGAAATGGGAGCCGAGGATTATCTGACCAAGCCCTTTGTCGACCCCCAGGAATTGACGGTGGCGATCCGCGCCCGGCTGGAACGCGCTCGGGCTATTCGGGAGGCCACGGAAGTGGAGTTCGCCCAACTCAAGCAGCAGATCATCAACACACTGGGTCACGAACTACGCACCCCCCTCACCTACGTCTGTGGCTACACCGACCTGGCAATGGCGGACGTCTCATCTCTCTCCCCCGACAACCTCTACGAGTTTCTGCAAGGGATCAGACAGGGCGCCGATCGGCTGGTCCGACTGGTGGAGGACTTTTTATTGTTGGTCCAGATAGACACTGGTCGCACCATGGAAGAGTTCGACTTCCTGACCTATACACGCCGTGATCTAGGGACAATCGTGGAGCGCGTAGTCTACCAATACGAGGCACAGGCCACATCATGCGGCATGACTCTGGAGGTAAAGACAACGCCCGATTTACCTCCAGTGCGACTGTGCGAGAATTTTTTCGTGAACATATTGGGCCGGTTGGTGGATAATGCCATCAAGTTCTCCCAAGGCAAGGGAGAGCGAGTTGCAATAACCGTCCAGGCCACGGACGGATGGGTAGAGGTGACCGTGCAGGATGAGGGAGTGGGTATCCCCGCCGAGGAGATGCTTCACCTCTTTGAGCGATTCCGCCAGATCGGCAGAGAGGAAATGGAGCAACAGGGAATCGGCTTGGGTCTGGCTATTGCCCAGGAACTGACTCGCCTACACGGTGGTGAGATCACCGTAGAGAGCAAAGTTGGGGAAGGCTCTACCTTTATCATTCGACTGCCGGTAGCCGAGGCAACGTAACGCTAGCAATCGAGGACCTGCTGCAGCAAATCCAACGGATGCTTTTTATCCGCAAGCATCTCGCTTGACGATATCTGCTACACCTTCGAGTAAAGGACTCTATCATGGGAGATAGAGTCATCGTTCGCCAGAACAGCAACTTTGAAATCGAGAGCTTGGCGCTGGATCTCCATGATCACGACGCTACGGATAAAAAGCATCCGACACCAGTTCCACCCCGTCGGTGATCGGATGCTTTTTATCCGCGTGCGCCACCTGACGCCCTACGGGATGTTGTTGGTGGGCCTCGGTTCGTGTACCGCCATCGTCTTGCACACCTACGCTCAGCACCACAGCGTGGATCTGCGTGACGTGGAACTACGCTTGCAGTATGACCGGGTCTTTGCCGAGGATGCGGATAAAAAGCATCCGTGCGAAGACTGCGAGGGAATCCACGAGTACAAAGAGCAAGCGGATAAAAAGCATCCGATTGAAGAGGAGATCGTGCTGACCGGAGAACTCACCCCGGAAGAGAGGAAGAGGCTCTTCCTGGTCTCCAGACATTGTCCAATCCACAAGATGCTGACAGATGCTGTTCATCCGCCGGATGCTTTTCATCCGCCACACGGGGTTGAGGTGAAGTCGCGCCTCGAACGGGACTCCGCGTCCGGCGAAACGGCTTAAGGGTACTATCCAACCCGTGGCGACACATCGCTAATCGCACTGGGACTCGCTGGCAGAACGCGGATAAAAAGCATCCGAACCCTAACTCAAGATCTAGCTACCCTACACTTTTAGAGAATGGTTGACCGATTTGCTCAAACCCGGTAG
>CAZMOT010000072.1:0-17892 GCA_964568065.1 uncultured Anaerolineales bacterium | reverse complement strand
GTCTTGGCCGACGGCGTGGACGTCACCTGGGCCATCCGCACGCCCGGATAGGCCGAAACAGGAGAGACGCTGGCGTTCACCTCCGGCGTGCGGATGGCCCAGGTGACGTCCACGCCGTCGGCCAAGACGGTATACTGGCGGCCGTCGTCGGCCGTCGGCGGAGTAACGTCAATACGGAGTTGCTCAGCCAACGCCGTCACCGCTGGTTCGTCCTCAATGGAGATGCCCCGCTCCAGCGCCGCCCAGGTCACGGCGCGGTACATCACACCGGTATCGAAGTAGAGGTAGCCCAGCCGCCGGGCGAGCAACTCGCCGATGGTACTCTTGCCCGAAGCAGCCGGACCGTCAATAGTAATCGTAGATGGTTTCAACGTCGTTTCTTGCTCCTTCGCGATTTCCGCGCTGCCGACTGCAACGCCTTCACCTCGGCGTCGGTAAGTGTCCGCCACTGCCCCGGCTTCAGCTCCCCCAGTTGCAGCGGCCCGATGCGCACCCGGATGAGCCGGTGCACCGGATGGCCCAGCATCGCTGCCACCCGTCGAATCTGGCGCTTGCGGCCTTCTCGCAACACCACCCGCAGCCAGGTGTGATCTTGCTCGCGGCGGAGGATGGAGACATCGGCTGGTGCCGTCCGCCGGCCGTCCAGAAAGACTCCCCGCCGCCATTGCTTCAGTGTCTCATTGCTGGGACAACCGGCCACGTAGACGTGGTACTCTTTGGCGTGCTCGTAGCGCGGATGCGTTAGCAGGTGATTCAACTCGCCGTCGTTGGTGAGGAGAATGAGCCCCTCGCTTCGCAGGTCGAGCCGCCCTACCGGGTAGAGGTGGCCCTGGAACGGCACCAGGTCGCGCACTGTGGAGAGACGGCCCGAGCCGTCCCCCTCGTCGGAGAGGACACCCCGGGGCTTGTGAAGAGCGACGTAGATACGGGGGGAGTCGGTCTGCACTGGCTTTCCATCCACGGTGATGCGGTCGTGGTCTGGGTCTGCCTTCTGCCCCAGTTGGGCCACCTGCCCGTTGACGGTGACCTGCCCCTGACAGATCAGTTCCTCGCAGGCCCGGCGGGAACCGAGACCGGCTGCTGCCAGTATCTTTTGGAGGCGCTGTTTGCTATCTTTTCCCATCTGGTCTCTTGATTATGCGCAACTGACGTTGATTCTACCCCGGCCTGCCTGGCTGCGCAAGTTGGCGCGTGAGACACGACATCGCCCAGCGCCCAGAATGTCTTTGGCAAAACACGTCGTGCGTGGTACAATGTATAAGTGCGCGAACACGGGAGCGCCTTCGCAATGCCTTGCTCCGCTTCCCCAAGCAACGTCTCGGTCAAAGACATCACCAATCGGCCCCAAACCCGAAACCACGCAGGAGACCAGTGCGGTCATACATCTTTGCTCGACTCGTAGATTGTAGTGAGGGGCAGACTACGGACAAAGGGAGTGTTCCACACAGAGTGGATGGAGTAGATCGTGTCACTGTTACTGATCGTATTCATCGCTACGGCCCTGGCCTTCGATTTCCTGAATGGCTTTCACAACAGCGCCAACATAGTCGCCACTATGATCTCATCGCGCGCTATGAGGCCCCGGCAGGCGATGCTGCTCAGCGCAGTAGCCCATTTCGTCGCACCCTTCCTCTTCGGCACCGCCGTGGCGACCACCATCGGTGACGCAGTGGTGCAGCCCTACGCGAGCACCGTGGCGGTCGTGATGGCAGCACTGCTGGCAGCGATTATCTGGAATCTGACCACCTGGTTCTTGGGCATCCCATCCAGTTCCTCCCACGCCCTCGTCGGCGGGCTGGTCGGCGCGACCATCGTGGGCTACGGAGTAGATGCCATACAACTCTACGGACTGCTCAAGATCTTTGCAGCACTGCTACTATCGCCACTGGTGGGATTGGTTTGCGGCTACGTTCTGATGAAGCTGGTGCTTTTCCTAGCTCGAGGGGCCTCGCCGCGCATCAACTTGCTTTTCAAGCGGGCGCAGATTTTCACCGCGCTGGCGCTGGCGCTGAGTCACGGAACCAACGATGCGCAGAAGACGATGGGCGTCATCACGATGGGTCTGATGGGGGCTGGCGTCTTGACGCGATTTCGGGTGCCACTGTGGGTGATCGCTGCCAGCGCTGGTGCCATCTCCCTGGGAATGTCCATGGGCAGTTGGCGCATCATCCGCACGCTGGGAGGGAAATTTTACAGGATTCGGCCAGTGCACGGCTTCACGTCTCAGATCGCGTCGGCAGCGGTGATTCTGGGGGCGGCGCTGCTGGGCGGTCCCGTCAGCACGACACAGGTGGTCAGTTCAGCCATCCTGGGTATCGGATCTGCCGAGCGGCTGAGCAAGGTGCGCTGGCGTGTTGCCAGTCAGATCCTCACTGCCTGGGTGTTGACGATCCCCGCCTCGGGACTTTTGGCAGCGTTGGCGTACCTCATCGTGCGCCACGTCGTAGTGTAGGAGGGAAGCATGAGCTGGCTACGACGCTTCTTCCAGGCTCGACCCGACCGGTTTATTCAATTATTGATCCAGCAGGCCGACTACACCGTGCAGGGGGTAGAGGCCCTGCTCGAGTACCTCGACAAGCCAAGCGCGGAGCAGGCTGGAAAAATCACGCGCATAGAAAAGGAAGCCGATGAGATACGGCGCATCCTGATTGACGAACTGAACCGCACCTTCATCACGCCGATTGACCGCGAGGACATCCACGCTCTCTCGCGCACCATTGACGACGTGCTCGACTACGCCTATACGACGGTTGATGAAATGGTCATCCTGGAGGTAGAACCCAACGACTACCTGCGGCGCATGGTGTCGTTGCTATGCGATGCTGCGCGCGAAATCCACCTGGGTGTGCTACGGCTGTCCGACCATCCTGGCGTAGCCGAGGACCACGCCGTGCGGGCCAAAGCGCTTGAAAACCGCGTGGAAACCGTCTATCGGGAGGCCCTGGCCGATCTGTTCCACCTGCCACGGAACGTGGATCACGTGGTGGAGATGCTCAAACTACGCGAGATCTACCGTCACCTGAGCAACGCTGCCGACCGGGGAGACGAGGCCGCCAACGTACTTTCTGACGTTGTCGTCAAGATGACCTGAAAGCGCGACGTCTTGGATGGTCTGGCTCATTGTGCGGGGCCAGTTTCCGACGTAAACGGTGTGGAGCGGGCTTTCCAGTCTGATGCTCAGACAAGCTGGAAAGCCCGCTCCTTTATTTGCTCCTTTGGAATTATGAGAGTATACTTCAAGAAATTGTAGTTCTATACAAATTGCGAATTAGCAGTCACAGGAGACCCCAAGACGTTGCCTGTCTCCAAATTCACTCTCGTCCGTTCCAAACTGCTGGCACCCAGCCCTGCTGGCCTCTTGCACCGGCCGCGGGTGTGTCAGACCATTGAGCAGGGGCTCGAGTGCAAGTTGACGCTCGTCTCCGCCCCGGCCGGCTACGGCAAAACGTCGGCGCTGGTGGACTTTGCGCAACGCAGCCCTGTGCCGGTGTGTTGGTACACCGCCGACGAGCGCGACCGCGACCTGGGTGTGTTCATTGAGTACCTGGTGGGCGCTATCGGCGAGCGCTTTCCAGGCTTCGGCAAGCACACTCGAGCGGCATTGGCCTCGCGCACCGACGATCTCTTTCACGATCCAACCGGTGTCGTGGGAGAGTTGGCCAACGAGATGCTCGAGATCGACACGCCCTTCGTCGTGGTGGTGGATAACTATGAGGCCTTGGATGGTGCTTTCGGCATCAGGACATTCGTCCATCGCCTGCTCGAAGTCCTCCCCTCCAACTGTCATCTGATGTTGGGCAGCCGCGCGTTGCCCGACGTCCCCGTCACACGCCTGGTTGCCAAGCGCCAACTCGTCGGCCTGGCAGCTCAGGACATGCGTTTCGGCTCCCAGGAGATCCGCGATCTCCTGCAACTATCGCAGATCAAAGTGTCTGAGACTCAAGCGCAGGCGATGGCCGCTGACTCCGAAGGCTGGATCACGGGCGTCTTGCTGCTGGCCGATCTACTGCGTAAAGAAGCCAAGACTGCCTTGCTCGACGTGGAGAAGGCTACTGCTGAGACGTACGCCTACCTGGCCGAGGAGGTATTGAACAGACAGCCGCCAGACGTTCAGCATTTCCTGCGGACCTCGGCTGTGCTCCGTGAGATGTCGTTACGACTGTGCCGCGAGGTCTTGCAGATCGGAGAGCCGCGCGCTCTGCTGGCAGAGTTGGAGCGGCGCAATCTCTTCGTCACCCGTTTTGGAAGAGGGGGTGCGGCGACATATCGCTATCACAACCTGTTCCGCGACTTCTTGCACACGCAGTTGCGCCAGCACGACCCGGCCCGTTACGTTGAGCTGCACCGGCGCGCGGCGAAGCGGTTCGAGCGGGACAACGACGTCGAAGAGACAGTATACCACTACCTGTCTGCCGAGGAGTATCCGCAGGCGACGGCACTGATGGAGCGGGTGGCGATGGAATGGTTCACGCGGGGGCGGGTCGAGACGTTGCTGCGCTGGGCGCAGGAGTTGCCAGAAGAGGCTAAAGCCCAGGCCCCACGGCTGTCACTCTTTCAGAGCAAGGCGCTCACCGACCGTTACGACTACGCAGGGGCGCGGCAGGCGCTGGCTCACGCCGAGGCTGGGTTTGTCGCCGGGGCAGACGATGTGGCTTTTCTGGCCAAGATGCACAACCAGCGTGCTATGCTAGAATTGCTCCAGGGTCGTCACGAGGATGCAATTGCAGAAGCAGAGACAGCGCTGGAGATGCTGGGCCAGGACGAGGTATTGGAGCGGGCGGGGGCTCAGCGGCACATCGGAAGGGCCTACGTTGGGCTTGGCCGCCTCACTGAGGGAATCTCCGAATTGCAGGAAGCGCTGGCGCTGTACCGTCAGCTCGGCAGCCCCTACAATGTGATCACCCTGTTGCAAGATTTAGGAACGGCCCTTGTTGATCTAGGACACTTTGATAAGGCGATCACCTATGTGAATGAAGCGTTGTCCATCGGACGGAGATTGGGAGCGCCAACACAACTGGCCGGGGTGCTCAACAACCTGGGTTGGCTCCTCTACGCTCGTGGGGAATATCGAGAAGCGCTGGCGCTGTACGAGGAGGGGCTGGCGGCAGCGCGGCGCGGAGGCGATCTACGGTGGCAGGCTTACATCTCCGTGGGAATGGCCGATCTCTACCGGGACATACGGGCCTATGAACGCGCTGCATCTCTTTACAGTGCCGGATGGCAAATGGCACAGGAGAGCGAACCCGGCCTGGCAATCTATGTCCTGGCAGCACAGGCGGATATGTACCGCTGGCAGGGGAAATATGCACGGGCGCTCGCTTTGTTGAGGCAGGCCAACCAATTGGTTGAGGAAAAAGGGTTGGAGTTCGAGGGACGCGGGCTGCTGTCCATGGCCGAGGGGATCACACTGGCCGAGAACGGAGAAATTGAAACGGGTCTCCGACTTCTCTCTGAAGGTGTGTGTTTCCTGGAGCAGCGGCAGGCGAAGCGCGAGTTGGCCCGGGCCCGGTTCCTGTTGGCCAAAGCCCGCTTTCTGGCCGGGGATGAGCCGCAGGCCGTGGCGGAACTGCGCCGGACGCTGAGTCTGGCGGACGAGATCGGCACAGGCCAGTTCGTGGTCGTGGAGGGGCAGCACGCCGAGGATCTTCTGAGGCTCGGCATAGCCGCAGGCATAGCAGCTTGCCGTGACATCGTCGAAAGAGTGCGACAGCTGGAAGCCTTCAGGGAAGAGCAAATGCAAGGAGTAGATGTAGTAGGAGAAGATGATGCAGTGGACCGCCTGGAGGTCTATGCTCTCGGGGAGGGCCAGGTCATCCACGACGGGCACATGGTTTCCGCATCCGAGTGGCAAACGGCGGATGCCAAAGAGTTGTTCTTCTACACCCTCCTGCATGGGCCACTAGAGCGGGACGCAATAGGTGTAGCATTCTGGCCCGAGTTATCCACGAAAAAGATGACAAATCGTTTCCACGTCACGCTCCACCGCATGCGCCGCGCCCTGGGCGCCGACGCCGTGGTGACGGAGGAAGGGCGATACCGGCTGGGCAACGTGGACTACTGGTTCGACGTCGAGGAGTTCGAAGCCCTGGTCGAGCGGGCGCGGCTCCTGCCACCTCACGATTGGCAGACGGAGGGTCTGTGGCAGCGCGCGGTGGCGCTGTACCGGGAAGATTTCCTGCCCGAGGTGGGGCGGATGTGGTGCATACCCAAGCGGGAGGCGCTCCGCGAGATGTACCTCGAGGCGCTGATCGGGGTCGGGCGGTGCCACGAAGCGCGGAGGGAGTTTGAGGGAGCGATTGACTGGTACAGGCGCGCCTTGGAGGCGGATGAACTGCGGGAGGACATCCACCGGCACATCATGCACTGCTATGCCAAGGCGGGCCGGCGCTCGGAGGCGCTGGCCCAATACCAGAGCTGCCAGGAGATTCTCAAGCGAGAGTTGAACATCAAACCCTCGATTGAAACCAGAAGACTATGGGAGCGGATTGCCAGAGAGAGGGCAGACTGAGAGCATCACCCAGACGCTCTTCAGAATCCACATCTGGCCTCTATAGGCTGCCGCTGGCAGCCTACTTGCCTATTTGCTTGTAAGAGATTTGTAAGAAGACAATACTATACTAATATCAGTCCCATATCAATCCTGATACCAAGAGGAGGGTAACCGATGGAGAGTAAATGGGGTAGGTTGGGTTTGGTGTTGATGGCTTTGGTGCTGGCTCTGATGCTGGCTCTGGGCACTGTGGCCCCCAGCGTGGCTGCGCTGGTAGCGGAGCCGCCGGCGGGCCTTTGCCCAATGGGCGGCGGCAGCAGTGTGGCGTGAGGGAGTAAATGATGCCAACGCGTAGCATTGACGAACTGGTCTGGATGGCCCTCACCGATTCCACCTTCCGCGAGCAGTTGCTCAACGGCCACCGCCGCGAGGTACTGGCCGTTTTCAGCCTTACGGAAGCGGAACGGCAGGCTGCGCTGGCGGTGAAAGCCGACACGCTGGAGGCCTTCGCTGGGGCATTGTGCCAGCCAGTATTCCTTGGGGCATAAAGACTGTCCCTGTATAAGCGTCCAGGGCGGGGCTACGTAATCAGAGAGGCACTCCATATCCACACTACTGGAGGTGGTATATGTCGGCAACGGCGCTTCAGGCTCTCATTGGCACCGCGCTGGTAGACCGCGAGTTCTGCGAGGAGTTGCTGAATGGGAAGCGTCCCACCCTCCTGGCAGAGTTTGACCTCAATGATGAGGAGCGGGAAGTCGTCCTGACTATTGAGACCGACTCTATCCGGGAATTTGCGATCGGGCTGTACGAGTGGATAACAGTCTAGAAGAGATGCGTCTCTCCCACGGCTGTGATGCAGAGGCTTTCCTCGTCGAGTGCCTGGCCTGGGGATTGCTGCGGGCCTACGGCATTGAAGAGCCTCCCGTGCCTGTGCGGGAGATGATTGAGAACCCACTCCCCATCTTCGAGCGCCTGACTCTTCTGGAGTTGAGTCTAGGGCTGTACGATGTCGCCTACAGGTCTTGCTCCGATGGCTCACGGCTGATCGTGGTTGACCCCACAAGACCTCGCACCGTTCAGCGTGTGGGTATGGCACGGGAGCTGTACGTGGCTTTCTGCCGCTCTTCCCGCGCGGCCGAACTGCGCTGGCCCCGCTACGAGCAGCCCCACGTCCACAGTGATCTCTTCGCACGCTGCCTGCTGGTGCCGGCCGCCTGGGTGCAGCAGGCCTGCACCGGGGCCATACCCCAGTTGGAGAACCTGGCCGCGTGCTTCGGTGTCCCGGCTCGAACGGTGGCTCATCGTGTGAGCGAGATAGACCACCACCACCCTCGGTCCGGCACAAGAGAGTCGCTTACCGAGGCCCTGTTTTCCCTGAAGGAGCCCTGGCGGGGCCGGTTCCTGGAGCTGGTGGCCAACCTAGCCACAAACTGGGCATGGGGCGAGCAGCGGCCAACGCAGGAGGAGACAGCAGCTTGGCTGGGTGCCAACCCGGACCTGTACCATGATGTAAGATACATGCTGGATGCGTGGCGGAGGCCGGGGAACGTCATAACTCACCACGCCACCAGCTTGGTCCAAAGCCTCGTCCAAGGTTCAACTATATAATCATCACGTGCACCGGGTGGCTGCCTGAAAGGGAGAATTGCCATTGCCGGCCAGAGTCGGCGAGCGCTAATACGCACCTTCCCCAGACAGCACTTTGGGAATGGTGCGCATCAGGATCTTGAAATCGAGCCACAGCGACCAGTTCTCGATGTAGTAGATATCGAGCAGCACCATCTCGTCGAAGCTGAGCAAGCTGCGGCCGCTGACTTGCCACAGGCCAGTGATTCCCGGGCGTCCCTCAAGTCGCTTCTTGTGCCACTCCTGGTAGCCTTCGACCTCGCCTGGAGTGGGTGGACGCGGCCCTACCAGGCTTATCTCTCCGCGCAACAAGTTCCACAGTTGCGGCAGCTCGTCCAGGCTGGTACACCGCAGAAATCGGCCCATACGAGTCAGGCGTGGGTCGTCGCGGATCTTGAAGATAGGGCCATCGGCCTCATTCAGTTCGCGCAACTGCTCCAGTTCCTCTTCAGCTCCCTCGCGCATTGAGCGGAATTTGTATATCTCAAACAGCTTTCCACCCGCCCCCACCCGGGTCTGGCTAAAAATGACTGGGCCAGGAGAGTCAAGCCGAATAGCCAGCGCAATCAGTGCCATAAGTGGTACCCCCAGCAGCAGGCCAACGCAGGCTCCTACGATATCCACAATGCGTTTGACTAGCAGAGATCCCCGATCGAAGCCAACCTCCCGCACACCGACCAACGGCACCCCGCCCAGATCATCCACGTCCACCTGACTGAGGCTCATCTGGAAGAGGTCTGGTACGATATAGGCGCTCACCTGCCGCCGTTCACACTCACGCACGATGGACATGATCTTGCGATGGTACATCCACGGCAGGGTGATGATGACCTCATCTGCTGCTTTCTCCTCAATCAACCGAGGCAGGTTGTTCACCGACCCCAGAGCTTTGAAACGACCGATGTCCGTTCGACCTTTCTGGGGATTGTCATCCACGAAGCCGACGACCTGATAACCCAACTCGGGATGCGCTACGATGGTACGCATCACGGTACGTCCCACCTCGCCAGCCCCGACGATGATGACGCGAGCCACTCCGACGCCACGGGTGCGCAGCCGGCCCACGATCTCGTTCTGCGCCATCCGCGATAGGGCCAGCAACATGGTGGCAATGATGCCCGCCTCAATGAGCAACAGGCGTGAGTATTGAAGGGGTTGGAACACGAAGGTAATGGCCATTATCACCACCACAGATTTCGCTGTGGCGTTGATGATACGATAGACCTGATCGAGCCACGGACGCCCGCGCCACTGTTGGTAGACCCGGTCTATTTGGAAAGCCAGCAACATCAGTACGGTGAACAGAAGGTCAAAGGGAATATATGCCGATAGTGGGTGATGATAGCTGACGTCGCGGAACCACTGCAGCTCGTAGCGCACCCAGTAGGCCAGCACCATGCTGGCGCTGATCAGCAAGATGTCGGAGACAACGACCCACCAGGGGGCCCGGTGGCTTGCTCTCACATCTCCCTCCCTTTGGCTACGGACGTTGCGTCCGCGCTCAGGGCAAACTCTTCGGCCAGGGCGCGACGGTACACGCGCGCTGTCTCCTGTGCCGCATGCGGCCAGGAGAATTGCTGAGCATGGGCCAGGCCGCGCTCCCGCAATTCGTGTCGCAGCACCTCATCCGTCAACAGCCGGTTCAACCCCGCTGCTAACGCCTCCACGTCGTAGGGGTCTACCATCAAAGCCGCGTCGCCAGCCGCCTCCGGCAGCGAGGACACGTTCGAGGTCAGCACCGGCGTGCCGCACGCCTGCGCTTCCAGCACCGGCAACCCAAAGCCCTCATACACTGAGGGATAGGCCAGGACAGTCGCGGCGTTGTACCACACGGGTAGTTCATCGTTCATCACGTAGCCGGCGAAGATGACCTGTCCACTCAGTCCCAATGCCTCGACTCTGGCGAACAACTCGTCGTAGAGCCAACCCTTCCCGCCAACCAGGACTAGTTTAACCTGGCTATCATGTATACGGGCGAATGCCTCTACCAGTTTGGTTTGGTTCTTGCGCGGCTCCAGCGTACCTACACAAAGCACGAACCGCTCCGGCAGCCCCCGACGCCGGCAGAAGGCCGCGACCTCGTCGGCCGGCAGCGGGCAGAAAGCCGGATCCACCCCGTGGTAGACCACGTCAATCTGCTCCGGCGACACGTCCAGCAGCCGCGTAGTCTCAGCGGCCGCGTGTGCTGAGACGGCGATAAGCCGCCGGGCACGCCGCGCCGAGAGTCGCGTCAGCACCGTCAGGTAGAGCCGATTGGCAGGCCTGAACAAGTCGGGAAAACGGATGAAGCTCAGGTCGTGGATGGTGACGACCGTCGGGCACGGAGCTAGCAGAGGAGCGATGAAGACCGGTCCATGCACCAGGTCGGCCACGACCTGGCGCAGTGTCCACGGCTGCACTAACTGCTCCCACAGCACGCGCACCGCTGCCCGACTCGTGGGCCAACGGGATTGAAGTGAAGCGAGAGCAACGTCTGGAGGAAGCGCGCCCTCGCCCAGCAGAACAGTGTAGCGCAGCCCGTCATCGTCCTGCCGCAGATGGCGCAGTAAGTGGTAGATATACTGATGCACGCCGGTGCTACGATACCAAGCCCGGCCAGAGAGGAGATGCGCGTTGATGGCAACGTGAAAACTGTCCTCTGCCGTTACCTCCATAGCGAGGCGATTATATCACATTGCGCCGTACCAGGCCAATCGTGCCAATGACCAATCCATCAGGTGGGCGTTATCTCCTCGAGCGCCAGATGGAAAAGATAAGCCACAGGCCCAGCAGGCTGGCACCCAAAAAGCCCATGATGACCAGTATCGTCGGCAGCCCCCACTGCTCGGCCAGGTTGAGGGCCGAGACGAGCAAGGCCAGCCCGACGATAAGTGCGGCCAACAACACGCTCAACGACAGGCGGTTTGCCAGTCGGTCCAGCCGCACCAGTGCCTGATCCAACCCCTTGTGGCTGAGTGTGATCTCTAACTCCCCGCGCTCGACGCGGGTCAGTAACTGCGAGCCAACGCGTGGGATAAGACTCAGCAGTTCTGCCCAATCACCGGCTCCCTTGAGCAATGTGGGCCCCCATACACGTGGGGATGCCATTTGCCACATAAAATGCCGGACATAAGACTCCGAGGCCGCGAAGATGTCAAAGTCGGGAGCCAGCTTCAGCCCGACCCCCTCCATCATCGCCAGCGTCTTGCCCACCAGCCATAGATCCGAAGGTAGGCGCAGATGGTGGCGGAAGGCGATGGGCATGGCTTCCTCGATCACCTCGCGGGCACGTACTGATCCCAATGGCATACCGTAATACTTGCGCAGTAGCCGTGTCACGTCCCGCCGTAGTCCTGTGCGATCTAAAAGGCCACCGACCACACCCATGCGGATCAACTGATCTACAATGCCTTCCTCATCCAGTTGCATGGCGACGATGTAGAGGCGGATCAGGTCAGTCCGCGTCCGATGGCTCAGATGACCCACCATGCCGAAATCCATCGCACCGATGACCTCGCCAGGCATAATGACAAAGTTGCCCGGATGAGGATCGGCGTGGAAGAAGCCGTCTTCCAGCACCTCCTTGATGACCATGCGAGCGATGTGGAGGGCGATCTGGCAGCGGTCATGGCCCGCCGCGTCCAGCGCCTCAAGGTCATCAATCTTGATACCACTGATGCGCTCCAGTACCAACACGCGGTGAGTGGTAAAGTCCCAGTAGACCTGCGGGATGCAGAGGTAAGGCTCGTCGGCGAAGTTGGCGCGAAAGCGGTCGGCATTGCTTCCCTCGCGATAAAAGTCCAGTTCGGCCCGCAGTGTGGTGGCAAACTCCTCCACGATTTCCGGCAGGTTGTAGATATCTCCCAGCGGGGTACGTGCCTGGAACAGCCGGGCCAGGTCGAATAGAATCTCCAGGTCTGTCTCGATCGTCATCTGGATATTCGGCCGCTGTACCTTGACGACGACCTGGGTGCCGTCTGGCAGGGTGGCAGCGTGTACCTGAGCCAGGGAAGCAGCGGCGATGGGAACAGGCTCGAAGGCCGCGAACAGTTCCTCCAACGGGGCTCCCAGTTCAACCTCGATCTGCGCCTTGATCAGTTCCCACTCCGCTGGAGGCACAGAGTCCTGCAGCTTGACCAGTTCGGCGACGTAGATGGGAGGTAGAAGGTCGGGGCGAGTGCTGAGGACCTGGCCCAGTTTAACAAAGGTCGGGCCAAGCTCTTCCAGTGCCAGGCGCAGCCGCTGCGGCGCGCCCAGGGGAGGTGCGGCCGGCCGCTCTCGGCGTAGCAGCCGCCAGGGCAGTGAGAGGTAGGGCTGCAGTTCCAGCAGGTCTACCAGTTCGCCAAAGCCGTGGCGCATAAAGACCTGGGCAATCTGGCGGTAGCGCTGGAAATGCCGGACACTGCGGACAGGCAAGCGAGCCATTGGGTCCTAATTGTATCACAGGTAGGACGCAGACGGTATCACACCCGTACTGCCTCCTCGGCCAAGTCGAGTGTCTCCTGCGGGCTCAAGCCGCAGGCGAACTATCGCGCCAGTGATCGGATATGTTCAGTCTTTCTTTTTCGCCAACCTCTCGACCTTGGCGGCCAGTTCGTCAATCTTCTGGCTGAGTTCTTCGATGTCCTTGCGAGAAGCCAGGGGCATGCCGATCCGGAGCTTGTCGAGTTCCTGGCGCACCAGTTTGCGCAACTCTTCACGTTCCTCCTCGCCCCGGGCCACCAGTTTGTCAATGACACTGGGGGCCTCGTCTGCCTTGACCTCTCCCTCCTCGACCAGTTTGGCCACAACCTGAACGACCCTATCGCGGGTCAGCGTCAGCACGCCTAGACCCAGCAGCAGGCTTTTCTCAATCAATCGAGCCATCGTGCACCTCCCCTTGTCTGTCAGTTGCTAAAGCAAGAAATCATCCACACACCGGCCAATCGCCATCCTGTGTCTACCCCACCCCTTCCCTGTAGTTCCTCACAGGCCAACAGCCCGCAATACTTCGTAGACAAAATCGGAAAGCCGCGCCTTCTCTCCCCCTGTCAGGCTGTCCAGATGCTGGCGAAACTGCTGAGAATAGGAAAGCAACAGCGAGGCAGCGCGGCGGTTGGCCTTCTCGACCAACGAGAGAGCCAGGCTGAAGCCGGCCAGCGAGTAGAGCACAGCCCACCCCGGCGGGCCGAACCAGCGCAGGTTGGGGAAGATTCTCCTCGCCGCCGCCGTGTCCCGCAACTCGTAGAAGACCAGGATGATGGCTGTAACCATATCAGTGGCAAAGAGGAGCGGCGATTTGCATTCCGGAATGTGCAGTAGGAGTTCGTTCAGCAGGTTCTGGTAATCGGCGCCTTCTCCCTCTTCCAGGGCCTGCAGGATGCCTGCTTTGGCCTGCTCCCATTCCCGCTCGTTCAGGGCGCCGCTCGTCAACTCGGCCAGGAGGGCCATCGCCTGCTCCGTGGGGGAGAAGACGACGACAGAACGACCCCTGTGGCCCTGAGGACGCACCGTCTCGGAGCGCACCAGCCCCTTGTCTTCCAAGAGGCGCAACATCTCGTAGGCCGTGACCGGCCTTACCTCCAGCGCCCGCGCCACGTCTGCGTAGTGCACCGGCGCCTTGGCCTCACGGCAGAGGTCGAGCAGCCGACTCAGGAAATCTCGTTGCCGGGGGGATAGCTTCAGCGCCGTCCTCGCTCTAACGAATATACTAAAAACTGCCTAATCTTCCGAAAGTTCCGAAAAAATTATACCACCAAAAGGCGGCTTTGTCAAGGAAGACGGTTGCTTGGCTGCTTGACGAGTTCACTGCTTGCCTGTAGAATACCCGCCAATGGAGCAGATACCACTTGTCACCCTCACGACTGACTTCGGCACGGCCGACGGCTACGTGGGAACGATAAAGGGCGTTATTCTCAGCATCGCTCCTGATGCCCGATTGGTAGATATCTCCCACGAGATCCCGCCGCAGAACGTCCGCCAGGCCGCCTACGTGCTCTATGCTGCTTACCTCTTCTTCCCGCCACACACCGTACACCTCGTCGTCGTGGATCCGGGCGTAGGGAGTGCACGGCGGCCTATCGCACTGCGCACGCCAGCAGGAACCTTCGTTGGGCCTGATAATGGTGTCCTCAGTTGCGTGATGGCCCACGAGCTGGTGGAAACGCTGGTCGAACTCGCCGACTCGCGCTATCGCCTGCCCCAGGTCAGTCACACTTTCCACGGGCGCGACATCTTCGCCCCCGCCGCTGCGCATCTAGCTGCCGGCGTCCCCATCACTGCCCTCGGCCCGTCTGTGCCCGATCCGGTCACCTTCCCACTTCCGCACCTGAAGATCACGCCCGACGGCATCACCGGCGAGGTGCTGCACACCGACCGCTTCGGCAATGTCACCACCAGCATCGGACGACTTGTGTGGAGCGAGGACGAACTCTCGCTTGAGCCTGCCTTCCAGGGCGCAGGAGACAGGGAACAAGTGCACTTCAAGGCTAGTGAGGCCGTGGTTGTGGTAGCAGGGCAAGAGATCGCTGGTGTGCACCATACCTACGCGGAGGCCGCGCCTGGCGAGACGCTGGCGCTGGTGGGCAGCGAGGGACACCTGGGGATCGCGGTGCGCGAAGGCAACGCCACCCGGAGGCTGAGGGTACGTTCTGGTGATACGGTAGTGTTGAGGCTGCAATGAACATCTGGGTACGTTTGTGGTTCACCGCTCTTGTCATCATCGACCGGCTGCTGGGCACACACCTGGTCGAGTGGCAGTTGGCCCGCCTGCAGCACCGCCTGAAGGTCTTTGGAGCACAGGCTTCTGTCATTCGGCAACAAATGGAGAATCTCAACCATTTACTACACATCGCTCAGGTGGAGCTGTGCGTCTTTTATCTGCGCCAGCGCCACCTCCTACGGCCAGATACCTGGCTCTGTTTCGTCCCGGCCGAAAGCGCAGGCGAGGAAAGAGACCTGGATCTACTTATCAATCGGCTGGCGAAGCATGGACTGGCTACCGTTCACACTGAAGCAGTCGGCGAGCAGACCTACGTCTATCACCTGCACCCCGATTGGGCCGCGATAGAAGACTTGCTGACCGCATGGAAGGAAGACCTTGATCCTGCAACAGCCTCCTGGTTAGATGAAAGGAGGAGCAACGAGAATGGGTAGATTCATCACTGAGGGAGGGCATCCTATCTCCGGCACCATAACTCCTAGCGGGAACAAGAACGCGGCGCTGCCGTCGCTGGCTGCCTGCCTGCTGACCGACGAGCCTGTCACGCTGCACAATCTGCCAGCCATCGGGGACGTTGCGACGATGGGCGAACTACTCTCCGACGTCGGAGTCTCTATCGAGGAATTGACCCCCCGCACCTGGCGGGTACACGCCCACGATATGCGCACATCCGAGTTGAACCCTCAACTCTTCGGGAGCATACGGGGCTCGATCACACTGGCCGGGCCGATGCTTGCCCGGACGGGTGAGGTGCATCTGCCTCGAGCTGGCGGCGACGTCATCGGACGGCGGCGGGTGGATACTCACTTCCTGGCGTTGAGCATGCTAGGGGCAGATGTAGACACCGACGGCGCCTTCCGTCTGCACGGTAAGCGGTTGCACGGGGCCGACATCCTGCTGGACGAGGCCAGCGTCACCGCCACCGAGAACGCCATCATGGCCGCAACGCTTGCCAGCGGTACGACTATCATCCGCAACGCAGCCTGCGAACCCCACGTACAGGACCTGTGCCACATGTTGTGCCGACTGGGGGCGCAGATCGAGGGCATTGGCTCCAATACGCTCATCATCCAAGGGGTAGAGCGGCTGGGCGGCGGGGAGTACACCATCGGCCCAGACTACATGGAGGTAGGGAGTTACATCGCCCTGGCAGCGATGACCGGCGGCGAATTGCTCATCAAAGACGCTGCCCCCGAGCACCTGCGGATGGTCGGTCTGACCTTCGAACGGCTGGGGGTGCAGTTCGAGGCCCGGGGTCAGGATATCTTCGTACCCGCCGGGCAGCCCCTTACAATCGTCTCAGACATCGGCGGGGCCATCCCTTCCATCGCCGATGCTCCCTGGCCAGGCTTCCCTGCTGACCTGATGAGCGTTGCCATCGTCCTGGCCTCTCAGTCCAAGGGGACTATGTTGATCCACGAGAAGATGTTTGAGAGCCGCCTCTACTTTGTGGATAAATTGATCGCGATGGGGGCGCGTATAATCCTCTGCGATCCGCACCGATGTGTGGTGCAAGGTCCATCGCCGCTACACGGCGACGAGATGGAGAGTCCCGACATCCGCGCCGGCATGGCGCTCCTCATCGCGGCCCTCTGCGCCGAGGGGCAGAGTATCATCCGCAACATTCGTCAGATTGACCGGGGCTACGAGCGGGTGGAAGATAAACTGCGTTCTTTAGGGGCCAGAATTCAGCGCGTCTCCACCTGACTACGGCACGATGCTACCACGCCACCGTGAACGGGCAGTGCTGGGAGATGTGCCAGCCCCGGCGCTTCAGGCCGGGGCGCTGATATTCTTACGGCACAATGTAGGTATCCACCGTGCTTCCTGTCGCGTCGCGCAGCGCGATCAGTTCGCCCCCGTTCCAGGCCGGAACTGCACGGCCCCAGTACAGATCAGTGGGCGTGGAACTGCCCGCAGCCGAGTGCACGTGCACCTCTGCGTCCGTGAAGAGGGTGAGCGTAGGAAAGGTAAAGCTATTGCCCTCCGCGTCAGAAAGCGTCCACCCCTCCAGCCTGGCCGCCCCACCCCGGTTACGCACGACCACCATCTCAGCCACTAGATCGCCAGAGCCCAGCACCTGGCCTATCTCGACCAACGGCGGGCCGGAGGGGGTGAGAGTGGGCAGCGAAGTGGGGAGTGGCACCGCCGTAGGAGAGGGCTCAAGTGATGCTTCGGTAGATGGGCCAGTGGTTGGCGTGGGGGGGCTGACGCCCGGGATGATGAGTGTCTGACCAACTTGAAGCACGTCGGGGTCAGTGAGGCCATTGGCGGCGATTAGATCCTCGACGGAGACGCCGTAGGTCTGGGCGATAGCTCCCAGTGTGTCCCCTTCCTGAACGGTGTACAGCAGCGGGCCCAGCGGGGTAGGAGAAGTGACGGGTGACGCAATTGGGGTGCTCGCCGCCTCCTCAGTGCCCGGGAGCGTGAGTGAGGGTGTGGAAATAGGAAGGTTAGAAGTCTGGGTACGCTCCCACAGGAACAGGACCGTCAGTATGACGGCTGCTGAGATGATGACGTTGACCAGGATGATGATAGCCCAGGTGCGTGCGCGCATACCTCAGATGCCCTCCTTGATCAGTTCCCACGCTCCAGGTGAAGTGATGTTATTCTATCACAGTTCAGCGCAAAGTCGAAATGAGTTTGGACCAAGCTCGATGGACATCCGAGTCGAAACGCTGTGCAATAGTGTAAAACTTGTGCAGCAGAAGGAAGTCGAGCTATCGCCTTATGCACTGTTGATACGCTACAGGTATCCATTCAGGGAGCGCCTTTTGGAATGTTTTTGGAAGGTTGGAGAGCTATTTTGTAAGCTGTTTGGAAGGCAGAGGAAGTATAATCCTGGAGGGTACCAAGATCCTTGAGATAGCTATCATCAAAACAGTACGATCCCCTGGCATAGGGAGAAGAAATGGTGAGAAAGGAGATGATGCCACTAAGAACAAAGCTCAGAGAGCCCTAGTTCGATTGTACGCGCCGAGCAAGATTTTCAAATCAGTAGAAAGGAGCAGCGAAATGAGATACAGACTTCTTGTACTGGCTGTGGCTTTTCTCGTCATAGCTACCCTCGCCTGCGGAGGTGGAGGTGATGAGG
>CAZMOT010000071.1:0-18091 GCA_964568065.1 uncultured Anaerolineales bacterium | reverse complement strand
GTGGAAGTGAGTGTGGGCGTAGGCGTGAGCGTGTCCACTGGACTCGAGGTCGGGGCAGGGCGGGGGGAAGAACCGAGGGCCGCCAGATACGGAGCGACGAGCAGCAGGACGAGGCCTAATGCCTGCAACAGCAGCGCTGCCAATATCCGGCGCGTGGCCCGCCTGAGGGCTTCCCGGCGCATGACGTAGTACGGAGCGCGGCGCGCTTTGGTGAATTGAGGGATAGCCAGTCCTGCCGGGATAGCGGAAGCGATCAGCAGTGCATAAGCTACCCATCGTATCTGGCCCAGAGTCAAAGCAGTCAAGCCAACCTACCTCACACGGTGGTAAATTGGTAAATTGGTAGATTGGCACACCGACGACAGAGACTCGCTATTTCTCCACCAACTTCCCAGCCTACCGATTTGGCAGCAGAAATATACCACAATTTCCCAATTCTACCAACTACCAGTCTACCCGTGTACCAATTTCCCAATCTACCAACATCTACAGATGCTCCTTGACAGCCAGGGCGACGGTACAGGAGATGCCAGGCACGGCGGCCAGTTGCTCGACGCTGGCCGCACGGATGGCATCAATGGAGCCAAAAGCTTTGAGGAGCGCCTTGCGCCGCGCCGGCCCCACGCCAGGAATGCCGTCCAGTTGCGACGCGACCCCCGCCCTGCGCCTCCGCGTGCGATGGTGCGTGATGGCGAAGCGGTGCGCCTCGTCCCGCACGCGCTGCACGAGGAAAAGCCCCTGGGAGCGGCGAGGCAGCAGGATGGGTTTGGTTCGACGCGGCAGGAAGATCTCCTCACGCTGCTTGGCTAGCCCTGCCACAGGGACCTTGTCGAGCAGATCGAACTCCTTCAGTACCTCGACCGCCACGCCCAACTGTCCTTTGCCACCGTCCACGATGAGCAGGTCGGGCAACTTGGCCCAGCCCTTGATGTCCCGGCTGCCCAGCAGTTCATCCGATGTAGCCATCTGCCAGCGGCGGAAGCGGCGTTGCAAGACCTCGCGCATGCTGGCGTAGTCGTCCTGGCCCTGCACGCTGCGCACGATAAAGCGCCGGTATGCAGACTTGCGTGGCACGGCGTGTACGAAGACGACCATGCTGCCGACGACCTCCATCCCCTGTGTGGTGGAGATGTCGTAGCACTCGATGCGCACCGGAGACCTGGAAAGATCCAGCGCCTCCTGGAGTTCGGCCAACGCCTGCTCGTGCTTGTGAGCGTCGGCCTGCCACTGGGCGCGCAGGGCGGCCAGCGTCTCGACAGCGTTCTCGGCCGCCAGCGCCACCAACTCCCGCTTCTGGCCCCGGCGCGGCACACGCAGCGTCACCTTGGCCCCCCGCTTCTTCTTCAGCCACTGCTCAATGAGCAGTGCCTCCTCGATCCGTTCCGGCAGCAGCACCTCCGGTGGGACGTAGGCGGCCTCCTCGTAGAATTCCTTGAGAAAAGCAGCCATCACCTCCCGCTCGTCCTCGTCCTGCGCTCCCTCCAGCACAAAGTATTCTCGCCCCAGGAGTTTCCCCCCCCGGATGAAAAAGACCTGCACGCAGGCGTCGCCCTCCTCGCGGGCGAAGGCGATCACGTCCTGGTCGGTGCCGGCCGACGAGACGATTTTCTGCCGCTCGACGACGCGCCGCACGGCCTGGAGTTGATCGCGCAGGGAGGCCGCCTGCTCGAAGTCCAACTCGTCGGCCGCAGCCTGCATCCGCGTCTCCATGTCGGCGATCACCTCCTCGCCGCGACCTTCGAGGAAGCGGGCCAGTCCCCGGATCGTGGCGCGGTACTCTTCCTGCGTCACCACGCCGATGCAGGGCCCCAGGCAGAGCTTGATGTCGTAGTACAGGCAGGGACGCTCGTCCTGGCCGGTGATCTCTCGATTGCAGGTCAGGTACGGGAACGACTTGCGCAGAAAGTCGAGCGTCTGGTGGACGGCCGGGGAAGAGGTGTAAGGGCCAAAATAGCGACTGCCGTCCCGCTCCATCCGGCGCGTGATGAACACCCTGGGGAACGGGTCGGCCCAGGAGATCTTAATGTAGGGGTAGCGCTTGTCGTCTTTGAGACGCACGTTGTAGCGGGGGCGGTGCTCCTTGATCAGGTTCGCTTCTAGAATCAGCGCCTCCAGTTCCGAGTCGGTGACGATGAACTCCAGGTCGGCAACCTCGGATATAATCGCGCGCACCTTGGCGTTCTCCCAGGCCGAGGGCTGGAAATAGGAGCGCACGCGGCTGCGCAAGTCCACCGCCTTGCCCACGTAAATGACGGTGCCGTCTGCGTCGCGCATCAGGTAGACGCCCGTCTTGCGGGGAAGGGTTTCGATCTGAGACTGGATATGATCTGAGACCTCTATCATTTCCTCACATTGTAACGCAGGAGGCAATTCAGGGCAAGGCCCTTACGTCATGCACCGTTATTGCACAACCCACACCTTCGTCAGCAGAATATGTCAGGGTGAATTCACTCGAATTTCCTGAAGCACAATGCGATCCTCGGGCAAGCGCTCACCGGCGGGCCCGATCGCTGGCAGTCGGACCATAGTTGGATAGTCATACATCCCGACAGAGAGCGTATACGTGCCGCCAGGCAGACCGACGTCGGTAAGAAGCATATGTTCATCCTGAAGCACCTCCATGTCCTGCCAACTCCAGGTCGGCCGTTCCCGGTGCACCGGCACACCATCGTGCTGAGCTGCCAGCAAGTTGTCTGTGTCCAGAAGATGCACGAAGACATGGTAGTCTTCGTGCAATTGGCCATCCGATTGCCAGAACAGCGTCACCGTCAGTACATCCCCTGCCGAAAGATCGCTCAAGCTCAACCGATAACCGAGCAAGTGAATGTGATCGCCAAATTGCGCATCCACTCGGTCATCAATAGCGAATGCCTCCGGGTCGTGTGGGTAGGCCCGGCAGATCCAGACATAGGGAACACCATCAAAGGAGACGGACCAGAGGGGTCCCGTCTGCTGACAGCTCTCCCAGAGACCCCCCCAATGGTCAATGCCAATCTTGCGCTGCCTGGCATTGATGAAGAAGACATGGTAATCCGCATCGGGATGTCCAATGGATCGTGCATGTCCCACGAAGTTGCTCCGAAACATCTCGTTGTTCACATCCTGCACGCCGGCCGTTATCAGTTCCGCGCCAGGACAGTCGTTAAGGAAGCGCGCGGCCAGATCCAACCCTTCCCCCTCTTGGCACAGGGGCAGGATGTACTGCGCCACCCGCGAGCCGCCCAGCAGCAGGTTATGATGTGTGCCATAGTAGGGATGATGTCTGAGGACCGCGACTGCCTGGGCAATCAAGGCCACCGTGATGATCGGCGCTGGAATCCAGGTTCGCTCTTGCAGCCGGCCCCGTCTCCCTATGGAGCCCGCCACCTGCACCAGACCCCAGGCCGCCAATACGTCCAGCGCGATGAAGGCAGGGAGAATATAGCGCGACCACTTCTTGGCCGCAAGCATCATCATCAGCAAGAAGCCACCGATATACATCAGCACGTACCACAAGGGTCTGCAATCCACTCCACACTTCCGCCGCCGAAGAAGAAAAAGTATCGCTATCCCAATGGCTGGCAGGGTGATCAGTGTTGTTTTCCAGGCCAAGGTTGCCACATAGTACAACGGGCCTGGGTCACCGTCAACCACCTGGCCAGCGAAGAAATTAGGGTTAGGATGCGGTGTTTTGGCGTGAAACAGAGCTTGTTCCGCTACCCTGGACATCGTCTCCACAGGCGCAGTCCACATGGCAGGCCAGAGGAGGAAAAAGACGCACCCGGCCACTAGGCCCCACCCGCCCAGGCTGCGAGTGACCTCCCAAAGCCGCCTGCCCCAAGTGCGTATCTCAGAGGAACCCGTAGAGATGTGCCCTCTATCTGCCAGATGATGTAGAATCGTAATCAGCACTGCATAGGGGATCAGAAACCAGGCTGGGCTTTTGGTCAAGAAGGCCAGACCGGCGAAAGCCCCGCTAAGAAGTAAGTGTGACCGACTCCTTGCGTGCAGGAAACTGACCAGAAACAGCGCGCTCACTAACATCGTTGTCGCCAGCATCGCGTCCACGTGGAGGACTTTGCTGCCCTTGAGGTAAAAGGGATCCAACGCCAGCAAACACCCACCGATGATGCCTGTTCGCCAGCCCAGCAGCCGGACAAGTAGGGCATAGACCAAACAGATACAAAGAGAGATGACAACACCCAGCGCCGCCACACCTGCCTCGACGGGGTAATGCTTGATGCCCGCAGACGTCAGCGGCGGATTCAACAACTCACCATCCGACCAACCGTGCACCGCCGCATAGATCCGGAGCCCCAGACCCGCGACCCACATAGTGGGCACGCCCGGGTGGTACTGCTGGTAAGTGCCGCTCAGGTCCCCTGCTAGCAGTGCATCCCAGAAACGCACCGAGCGATCATACCATAGCCTGTATTTTGAGACCGGGTAGAACAAGCGGGGAAACAGCGCTAGGAGAAACACGACTACGAGGCCACACCAGAAGATACACGACCGTCTTCTGACTTCCATCGCACAATCTCCTCCCGCGGGACGAATCGTCTTCATCGGCGATGCAACAGGTGGGCTAATCCGTAATCGCCAACCGCTGCTTCATCGTCACGGCACAACTCGTACTTTCGTCAGCAAGATATGGTTGGAGAGCATCCGCCCGCCTTCTGGGATCACCGGCAGGTGCATAATCTCTCCCTCTTCAAACACGTATACCACCACTCGCACGTTATAGGCTTCCGGTGAGGCTTCGGGGTGGATTGTCAGCGCTTTCACGTCGGTGATCACATCCCCCGGCTCCCAGGCCGTCGTCGGTGCGGCCCCATCCAGCGGCCAGCCGTCGTGCTGCGCCGCTTTCTCCTGCCTGACGTTTACCAATTGGGCCGAGATGGTGTAGTTGGTCTCCATCCGCCGCAGGCCGCGCCAGTACAGCGTCAGCGTGATTGTCTCGCTGGGCTGCGCAACCCGCCGGTCGAGGTCGTACCCCACCAGCGCCATCTGGTCCCCAAAGTTGACGGAGATGGGGTTGGGGACATCGCCTGAGCGGGCGCAAACCTCGATTTGCCCGAAACGCACGTTGTCGCCGCCGCTGCTCGTGAGCAGGCGTGCTCCGCTCGTGCGGTCGTACAGTCCCATCTTGATCTGCGCCATGTCGGGCGTGTAGGCGGTGTCGGGTATCTGGAGGACGTACCGGTCGGCCCAACGGAAGCCCGGCTCCAGCCACGTTGTGGAGAGCCGTCCCAGGCCAGGGAAGGCATCCCGTTGTGCCAGCAGCAGCTCTTCCTCCCCCAACACGTGCATGAAGACGGTGTAGTCCCGATCGGTGGTGGCCAGTGCCTGCCAATACAGAGTCAATCCCACTCGTCCTCCTGGCTCCACTTTCTCCGTCTCCAGGTCGTACCCCAAGAGCCGCATAACCCCACCGAAGTCGGCATCTAATTGGTAAGTGATGGCGGAGAGGCTCCGATTGGCAATCTGCGCGTCTGTCAGCGGCTCCGGCAGCGCATAGGCGGGCGCGATCCAGGCGAAAGGAGCCGCCACCGACAGGCCGAGCAGAAGTAGAGCGAAGGTCGCCACTGCCCACTTCCCCCAACGACGTGGGAACCAGCCTGCAATCCCCAGCACCAGCAGGAATGACCAGACAGAGATGGCGGAGAAAACCAGCCGGCCCTGGGATGACCAGGTGATGCGGGCCCACCACAGCGACCACGGCAAAAAGACGCCGAGAGCCCACAGGAAGCATACGACCAATGACGCGGAGAAGCTCCGAGCGGAGAGGCTCCGAGCGGAGAGGCTCCGACGACCAATGACCATACGCTTCTGTGACCTGAGAATCTGCCTGAGCGACAGGACAACAAGGCCAAGGGCAGCGACGACGGCCAGTGTGTTGAGCACGCTGTAAGCCCAGGCGGGCATCGGCACGTTGAGGCCGCCAAAGTTGCCCCAGTAGCCAGCCGCAAAGCTGTACCGTTCCCGCCATAGTTGGGCCAGGTCGGCCTCCACATCCCGCGTGCCCAGAATCACAAAGAAGACATCGAAACCAGTGAGGTCGCCATAGAGCCACAGGTTGCGCAAGAACCACCACCCGGAAATGGCCAATAACGGCACCAGCGTGGCCAGTCCCCCCATCAGGAACTCGCGCCATCCTTCGACAGGCTCAGGACACTGCGAACGGCGGCGCACGGCTCGCACCACGACGATCAGTGCCGTGAGCACGGTCAGCGCCAGCGCACTGGTCTTGGTCAGCACTGCCAGTCCAAGCACCACCCCCAGCACCAGGTAATGGGCCAGTGCCTGCCGGGTCGTCCACGTGCGCTGACGAGCCAGGCGGAGCAGCATCAACAAGGCCAGGTTGCACAACACCACCACCAGGTTGTCGTTGTTGACCGAACCGGAGATGAAGACGTACATCGGCGTGAAGGCGTGAATGGCCGCCGCGCCCAGCGCCAGTTCAGGCTGATCGGGCAGGACCTCGCGCACGATGAGGTACGTCAGGTAGACCGCTGCTGTCCCCATCAAGACGGAGAGGAAGCGTATCAGGTGCACCGCCAGCACTGTCCCGCGCCAGGGGAACGCTTCCAGCATCGGGTTGTGCACAACCAGGTTGATGTTGCCATCGGGGGTGGCGATGCCGTTGTCTGCGTGGGGATTGAGGTGGCGGACTACTTCCATATCCGACGTGTCAATCCAAAAGGTGGCGGCGGCTGCCAGGGCGTAGTAGAGGGGCGGCTGGCTTCCCTCTTGCCGCCACGGCCCTACATTCGCCGGGTCCTGCACCGGCAGGTCCCAGTGGTCGGCGATGTACTTGACCATCGGGTAGTGCCACAGCTCGTCGGAGGCCTCGAAGGGCGGGACGACGACGCTGTAGATCGCGCCCAGGGCAGTAAAGAGAATCAGGATTATGACCAGGATGCGTCTCACGGCACTTGCCAACTTCCAATCAAGATAGCGTCATTGGGCACCGGGCTGCCGGCGGCGTCGGTCACGGGCAGCCGATCCAGGGTGATCAGGTCGTACAGCCCCGCCAACACCCGATACTCGCCGGAGGGTGTGCCAGCGGGTTGTTCCAGCCGATAGGTGTCGGCCACCACCTCGCCGGGCAGCCAATGGGTGGTAGGGTGACGCCCGGCCCGGGGCGGCGTATCTGCCTGCGCGTAGATCTGACCGTCCGGTCCAACCAGGTGGACGAAGACCGTGTACGACTTATCCACGAACGCCTCGGCCCGCCAGTATAACACCACTTCTGCCATCTCGCCAGTGCCAACCGAAAGCCGCGTCCCTGCCAGGGAGATGACGTCGCCGAGCCGGTAGTCCATCGGCTGAATCCCTGTCGGCAGGGTGAATGTCCGGGTCACATCAACGCGCACCATCCCCACCGGGATCTCTCCATCCTCCGAGACGGCCCACAGGGTTGTCAGCCCCCCCAGAGTGTGCGGCGATACCGGCACGCGGCTGATGGTGCGATATCGGTCTCCCACCTCCCACGCCCCGGTCGCGCCCGGTTCCGGGAGAAGCAGGGTCTCGTCGGCCGACCCTTCTACCACCAGGCTCGGCTCGTGGAAAGGCGCGGTGACCCGCCAGATGGCCTCCACCTGTACCTCCTCCCCCGGTAGGACTTGCTCGGGGTGGACGTTCGCCGCCTCCAGGAACAGCCCACCCAGCCGACCGGCAGGCACCTGGCTGGAAGAGAGAGTGCCAGTGAATGGGCTGAACGGGCGGTCAACGACGACGGGACCTGCTGCCACCGTGCCGTGACCGGTGCCGTCCGGCTGATACACCAACAACTCAAGCCGGTAGAAATCCCCCGGTGGGATGCCCGGAAAAGGGCGCAGGGCGTAGCGGCCCAGCACGGGCTCGTCCAGGGGCCATCGCCCCGCCACCAGATGGGGACCGCTGATAGCTGTATCGGCCCGCCCCCATTCTACACCGGCCGCGTCCAGCAGTCGGGCCGAGACGGAAAGGTGGTGCGGCAGTGTGTCCTGCGCTTCCCAGTAGCAGCCGACTCGAATCTCTTCGTCGCCACGAACCTGCTGGGGAAGAGCACAGCCGATCAGGCCCAGCGGCAGATCCAGCGTGTCGTGCGGCGACGAATCCATTGGCGGGGAGACGGCGGGCTCGGGGGGCAGCGGGAGATCCCCCTCAATCCCCCCTGCGAGGGGGGAAGTATCCAGCCAGTAGTGGCGCAGCCGCAGCCCGACGGGTTCCTCCGGCAGCGGCATCTCCTTTCCTACCTGCTCCAACAAATGGATGACCAGATCGGTCGGATCCACCACTCGAGGATCCCACTCTACCAGCCACACGCCGGAGCGACCGTCCAGCCACTGGTTGAGCCGCTCGACGGTGTTGCGGTAGTGCAGGATATGCCGGATGTCTAGGATGGGGTCGTCGGGAAGAGCCACCCATTCCTCCGATCCGAAGTAGAATTGCCACACCGGGAAGATGTGGCCCGGCACAATCATCACGACTTCGTCAGGCGCTATCTGCTCCCGCACCAGTCGGGCAGCGGTGCGGAAATCCGTCTTGGCAAAGGCAGGGTTAAAGTACAAGTTACCCAGACCCAACCCGGTGGTCGTCACCAAAGTCCCGATGATCAGCCCACCCAGCGCCCGGCGTGCGCCGGAGAAGCTCCGCACGGTGAGCGTTCCAGAGCAACGAAGCAGTGTGGCTATTCCCACTGCAGGCAAAAGGAACATCGGCGGAGAGGCAACGATCAGGTAGCGGGGAGAGAACTTGGGGACGTTCTGGAACAGCCAGGCCATTGAGGCGACCGGCACGGCGAAGTAGGCCAAAAGGAAAAGTGCGGTTTTGCGCCCCCGACTGGAGGAGAAAACCAGGAGAAGAAGCCCCACCAGGCCCGCCACACCCCACACCGCCAGCGCCATCTTCTCCGCTACTTCACCCATCATCTGCCCGGTCACGAACCCCTGGAATGCACCTGAAACGACGAACTGCCAGTTGAGGCGACCAGCCCAGTAGCCGCCGACTGCAGACGGTCGGGCGTTTTCCCCCACCAAAGGCAGAGTATAGACCAGCCAGGGGAGCCACAGCGCCAACGCTCCAGCGAGGGCTAGCCCACCTCGAACCAGCCGCATCCGTCCTGCCCGTCTCAGGCCAGAGGCCAGGATTACCAGGCCGTGAAAGGCGATCAGGAATCCCCCCGTTGCTTGACTGTACAGGGTCAGCGCATCCAAAAGGGCCAGGCCAACCCACCGCCACCATCGCTTCGGCCTCCGCAGCGCCCAGACCAAGATGACCGTGGCCAGAAGCCCAAACAGGGCTTGGCACATGTACATGCGAGCTTCTTGGCTATACCAGACGTAGAAAGGGGAGAGGGCCGCCAGGAGACCTGCCAGAAACCCAGCCGAGCGGGAGTGGAGGTCCTCGCCCAGGCGGATCATCCCCGCCACCATCAGTGTTCCTGTCCAGACGGAAAGGAAGCGGGCGGCGAACTCTGTCCATCCGGTCAGCGGGAGCCAGAGGGCCAGCACTTGACTGTGTAAGGGAGGAACGAAATCCCTTGATGACCAGAACAGCGCCTCGGCCGAGCCAAGGCTGGCGATGTACACAGCATATCCCTCGTCGTACCAGAAACTCTGCGCGTCCAGCCGGTATAGACGGAGCGCCCAGGCCATAAGGATGATCAATGAACAATGACCAATGGACAATAATAAGGTCCGACTCTGCCGTCCCACGCTAGACTCTCCCAAAGAATGCCGCCGTCTGGCGGGCGATGCGCTCCCAGGCGAACTCTGCCGCTACGGCTGCCGCTCCTGCCTCCAGCCGCGCTCGCAACGCTGGGTCGGCTACCAGCCGCATCACCGCCTTTGCCAGCCCATCGGGGTCCCGAGGTTCTGCCAGCAGCATGTTCTCCCCGTTCTGTACCTGTGGCAGCGGTACTGCCGGCTGGGTGGTGACCACCGCCCGCCCGTGAGCCAGGCAGGCGTGCAGAGTCCCGCGCCGGAAGGAGACGCCGTCCCGGTAAGGCAAGACACACACGTCTGTGGCCAACAGCCCCGCCGAGACCGCCTCCGGGCGCGTGTAGCCAGTCCAGTGAACCCGCTCTCCCACGCCCAGGGCGGCGATGAGGCTCTCCAGTCGCTCGGCGTAGGCCCGGTTGGTGGGGTCAGAACTACCCACCCGCCCACCGATCATCAGGAGGTGGACTGGCAAATCTCGCTCCACCAGAAGGGCTAGCGCCCGCACCAGTTCCTCGCCTCCCTTACTCTCGTTGAGGAAGCCGAAGTAGCCCAGCAGCAAGTCATCCGGCCCCACCCCCCAGTGGGCACGTTCGGCGTCCCGGTCGTACCCCGGCGGAGAGGGCTGCCGGCCGCAGACGGCCGGGTGCGCTTCCCTTTCATTTGGAAGGATCGGCCGGATGTTGCTCCCGATGGGGATCAAACTCAGGCGGTTGGAGAGTATCTCTGCTTGCAGCTTAAGGTAGTCTTCCCGGTTGGTGACGATGACGCCGTCGGCCCGGTGGGTCAGCATGCGCACCGCTTGCCAGCGCAGCGGCCCGGCCTTGGGGAAGAGGTAGGGTACCTTGAGGTCGTGAAACGTCACCACTACCGGGGGTCGGCCCTGACTACGAGGCACAAAATTGATCGCCGGGTGCATCCCATAGGCCGCGGCCTGGTACTGCACGTCCAGCACATCCAGCCCCAGTTCATCGGCCAGCAGTAGTACCTGCTTCCAGCATTTCCAACTCCATTTGTTCACAACCCTGTGCACCGTCACCCCGGAGTCTTGAAGTTTGAGAGCTGAGATTTGAGATTTCGTCGTAACGACGTGCACCTGGTGGCCCAACTCCGCCAGAGCCTGCCCCAGTTGACTGGTAAAATCCCCCACCCCGCCCTGCATGGGGGGGTACTCGCCTGTAATCAGTCCGATGTGCATTGTGTGCTTAACCCCAGAGTTCCAGCCGACCGCAGACGGTCGGACGGTGGCCTCCACTGCGATCAGTAGCGACCGGTCATTCACAAGCCTCTAATCTCTCCTCCAGCAGCACGAATAAAGCGTCATTCCCCGGCACACTCGCCACCGGCCACCGCTCCATCGTGTCCAGCCAGTAGACGCCCGTCCGCAGCCAGACCTCCGTTCCTTTCGCAGGCGCGGGGAAGCGATGCCGCTGCACCACCACATCGCCGGGTACCAGCGTCAGGGGCGAGACTCCCAGCCCATCGGCTATGCCTAGTACCGCCCCGTCCCCGGCAAGCAGGTGGGCCATAATTGACAGAGGGCGGGTGATCGGCCCCTCCGTGACCTGCCACCAGGTCTCCACCTCCAGCGTCTCCTCCTGAGAGCAGGTTGCCGCGCCCAGGAAGGTGAAAGGACCCCTCAGTGGTACAGGTCCTGTGTAGAAAGCAGCATTTGTCAGCGCAGCAGGGGGTGTATCGGCAGGAGCAACGTCCGCCTCCAACAAGGGAGAGAGGGCGCCCGCGTTGGCGGCGAAGGAAGAGCTTTCCCATTCGTAGAGAGTGAATGCAGGCAGAGCTCCATATTCCCACTGACGGAAGGCCAGTGGAACCCCACGCAAACGCCGGGCCGCAAAGCTGTCTACAGGCCGAGCAGGGTCGAGGTATAAGCGCTCCCTTAAGGTCTCCGGCCGCAGGGTTGCCTCATGAAGTGCGTACACTCCGCGCGTCCTGCCGCTGTCGGGATAAACCCAACTCTGACTGCAGTCAAAGGCAATGAGGCGCAGGTCAATCTCCCCGAAACCTTCGGCTATGGCATCTTCGTTCAGCGGAGCCACAGGAACGGTACATTGCGCCAACCAGGTCGGGGCCAGCGCGGGGTCCACGTGGTAGTAATAGAGAGTATGAGCGATCACAGCATTGGGGGCATGGTAACGGAACCAGGAGAAGTTGTCGGGGTCAACCAAACACAGCCCGCTGAGCGTGTTCGCGCTGATCACGTAATTCCCCGGCTCGGGGAACAGCCAGGGCTTGAACAAGGGTTCAAACACGTGACGCAGCGGTGGTAGGGGTTTGTCCCACAGGTCGTAGGGAGCGATTCCAGCGTATCCCTCAAGGCCCGAATAGTAGTCGAGGGTCAGCGATTGTTCCTCTCGGAACGCTCGCAGCGCTTTCCAACCCTGTCCCCAGTCGGCATTGGAGCCTTCCAAGTAGCGCCATCCGTTGTCCGGGCCTCCGACTATCTCATTGAAGAAGGCCAGATTATAAGGATAGACCCGCATAGTGCCTGCGATGTACCAGAGTCCCAGCGCCACGACACACCACCGACCGATCTGAGGCAGGCGTCGCCATACCCCTTCAGTGCCACCGGCTATCAGCAGGTACAGCATGGGATGAATGGGAAGCATGTGCCGGTATCCAAGGTTGGGTCCCCGGACTATGGCTATAATCGTATATAGGGCAGAGAACAGCCCCAGGACTTGTAGTTTGCGCCAGCACTGACATTCGCGCAACGATGTGCCCGCAGCAAGAAGCAGAGCGATGAGCAGCGGCAACGGGTTCTTGACCAGGAACGTCAAGGGAAAGTACCACAACCAACTCACGATTCTCATTTCCCCAAAGGCAAAGACTGTGTACTCATGCACGGGATTGGCATGGCGGAGTACTCCCATCCAATGCCGAGGAGCAGGCACGGGGATAGAGGACCATCCAGGTATCGTTCCCACCGTGAAGCCATACATGCCCCACAAAATGAGCAAGGAGAGAGCGCCCATGAGCAGAGCCTGCAGCCAGACAAAGGAGCAACTGCCGGCCGCAGACGGCCGGGTGTGCTGACGCAGCCCGGTCCAGATCGCCCAGCCTAGCCCGACTGCAACCCACAAGATACCCGAACCCTTGGCCAGCATCGTCAGACCCAGGATCAATCCTGTAACGGTGGCGCGTCTCCAAGTGGGCACTTGCATCCATCGCCAAACAAGATACAGCCCCAATGTGCCCAGAGCCGTGACCCCTACGTCATTGGTCGCTAACCTACCGTGCGCCAGGAGCGTGGGGTCGAAGACCAGTGTCACCAAAGCCAGAAGACCAGCCCATTTGCCCCATAAGTCCGTCCCCCAGCGATAAACCACCGCTGCTAGTAGGACGGTCAGCAACATGACTGGTGTCCGTCCCGCGACTTCGGAGCGTTCCATCGCGCGAGTCAAGAATGGCGCAAAAGCCTCGACGTACCGGAGGTAGTCCTGGTCCCAGCCATCCAAGGTCTCCACAGGGATGCGTGGATCGCCAAGGTAGATAGGAAGAGCCTCCCAGGCGTCCACCAACAATGGATGTCCCCGCAGAGGAACGGTCCAGGACGCCCCCCGCGCCAGGAAAGCGTAACCTGCCGTAAGGTGCGAGGGTTCGTCAAAGGTGAAGAATAGCTGTCGCGCACCGAAGGAGAGAAGCGCAAACAGAACCAGCAAAAGGGCCAGAACGACGAGGCGTGTCATCGGATTACGCCACGCGTTATTCATCTCCACTCCCAATCGTTCCCACCAGGGGGATGGTATCATCAGGCAACCGTTGGCCTGTGCCATCATACGCCGGAAGGCGCACCAGCGTTGCCGGATCGTACATCCCGACCCTCAGCCACGCGGGACCGGCGATGGGCTCGTCCAGGCGAATGGTGTGGCGGTCCACGACGATCTCGCCAGGAAGCCACCACGAAGTCGGATATGCACCATCTCGTGGAGGTCCGTCGTGCTGGCCTAGGAGCCGGTCCTCCTCACCCATTAGATGCACGTAAACTGTGTAGTCCGTTTCGGGGACACGCTCCGCCAGCCAATACAGAGCCAGATGCAGCCGACCGCAGACGGTCGGCGTCGTTTCCTCCGCTTCCCGCTGTTCGAGGTCATAGCCCAATAACCGGATCGCCGTGCCAAGACTGAAATCAGTGGTGCATGTAGGTGGAGGGGGAGGGAAGACGGCGCGCATCCGCCACGGTCCCAGGACGGCCATATCGCCGCTGTTATCCGCCAACGCGACGCGTGTCTCCGTATCGTCCACCAGTCCTACACGGATCCAGTACAGACCGGGGGCAGGCGCCCAATCCGGAACGGCTAGACGGTATACCTGGCGCACGGCATCGTCTGCCTGCCACATCTCGCTGGGATAGAGCGTCCCGCCCAACCAGACGTCGCACTCAGCGACCTTGCAGGTGGGATCGTGGGGTGCCAGTTGTACCCACACCCGATAGCGCCGCTTAGGTGGAGTCAAAGCGTGCCAGTATAGGGTCAGGCGGATTTTATCACCCGGTTCCAGATCTTCTGCAACGGCCTCGTATCCGGCGAGCCGGACGCCGCCCTGGAACGTCGAGTCCACCGGTTGGGCCGTGTCCGGCATACCGTCCGGGAGGTGCGGGCTGGCATAGGCAGGATACAGATAACGCCACGGCACGAGTGCGGTGAAGAGAAATGCCAGTCCTACCACCACACCAAGGCCCCAACGAGCTGCTCTCCATCGCCTCCACTGGTAAAGCCCCCAGGCGGTCAGCACACCGGCGGCTGACAACGTGGGGAACAGCAGCCGCCCGGAGAGAACGCCGGTGGCTATCGCCCAGCGCCCATACGCCACTACATTTAATACGAGGGCTATCGCTAGCAGAGCCAGCCCACGTCTGGTCGTCGTCGGCGCACGCCACACGGAACCACCGGGGCGGATCGCCATCACGATGCCTGCTAGCCCTGCCAGCGTTATCAGCCCCACTACCGCATACACTGGCGGCTCGACCAGGATTGGTGCCCAGCCGAAGGCCGCCCAGTAGGAGCGCATTGTCGCCGCTGCCTCGTTCAGACCAAAGCGAGTCAGCGGGGCCTGGCTGGCAAAGTGTGGCTCCAGGCCCAGGGGGTCATCATACAGGATGGTGTTGCGCACGTACCACCAGCCTCCCACCCCCAGCGCCGCTGCGAGAAACGCGCCGCCGTCAACCAGCACCTTGCGCCGTAGGAGAGAAGCCCCCCCCTCAGTCCCCCCCACAGGAGGGGAAGCACTCCCACGCTGCCAGACCATGGCCAGCAATCCCAACGGTAGCAGGAGCAGACCGCTTTGTTTGGTCAACAGCCCCAGCCCAACCAGGCCACCGAGCATCGCCCATCGGCTCCAAGATGCGCCATTGCACATAAAACGCAGGGCGACCACGAGGGAGAGGCTGAATAGAGCGTTGAGCAGGTTATCGTTGGTCACACCAACCGAGAGGGCAACGAACTGAGGGTTGAAGGCCACGAACGTTGCAGCCCCCAGCGCCAGAACTGGCCGGTCGGGCCACAGGAGATGGGCCAGCGCATAGGTGCACAAGATCGTCACCACCCCCAGGCCCAGCGAGACCACACGCAGCAGAGACGCCGCCTGGACGGTGCCGCTCTGGGCCAGCGTCTCCTCCGCCCGATGGACAAAGAGGTTCTTATTCCAGGGATCACCATCGGGCTGTGGTGCCCACCCTGCCGCCCAACTAGGACTGGGAACCAGCAGGTATGGCAAGTCATTCATATTGGCCCAGGATGTGAGCAAGGCAGCCAGGCTGTGGTAGAGCGGCGGTGCGTAGTAAAGCGGCGGGTCGTGGTATTCCAGATACCACGTCACGTCTGGCCCAATTGAACGGCGAGGGGAAAGGATGCGGGGTGGCAATGCCCGGTGCATGGCCCAGTAATGCACGAGGGAGAGGTGTGACCACTCATCGGGTGACTCGAAACAAGGTGTCACCAGTGCATAGGTCACCCCCAGGCCCACATACGCAACCACCAGCACCGCCACGAGTACTCGCGGTGGCAAGGCCAATAGTTTGTGTGTGGGAGTGTGGGGGTGTGGGGATGTAGATGTGGTTGTCTTATCCATCACAGTCACCCTCGTTCCACCGCCACGAGTACTCGCGGTGGCATCGCAGCCCTGAGCGGAGCACCTGCCGGTAGGCAGCGATTCGCCGGGCTCGCAGAGGCCGCTTATGGCCCAGCAGCCACTTGACCCCCTCCAGCCCCATCTGCCATAAGTAGATTCCCAACAGGAACATCCGCAGCGGTTCGGCTGCTGCGGCGCCGTGGTGTTTGCGGAAGTAGCGCACCTTGCTGGACTGGAAGTGGATATGGCGAGCGGCGACCACCTGCTCGCTGCTTTTGCCCCGATAGTGAATGATGCGAGCTGTAGGCAAGTAGACTACCCGCCAGCCGGCTTCTCGGAACCTCCGGCACCAGTCCAGTTCCTCCGAGTACATAAAGAAGCCCTCGTCCATCGGCTCCACCTGCTCAATGCTCTCCCGGCGGGCCATCACCGCCGCTCCATCCACCCAGTCTACGTCCTGCGTCGCGTCGTCGGGGGTGTCTAGCATTCGATAGTGGCGCAGCAACGATCGGGGGGCATAAGGTTCCAGCCAGGTGGATTCAAAGAAGGCTGTCGCCAGGGTAGGGTAGCGGCGGCGGGAGGATTGAACGGAGCCGTCGGGGTTGAGCAATTGAGGTCCCACTATCCCCACGTCTGGGTGCGCGTCGGCGAAGGCGACCATCGTCGCCAGGGCATCCCCTACCACCTCCGTGTCTGGATTCAAGAGCAGGACGTACCGGCCCTGGGCAATGGCGATCCCTTGGTTGTTGGCAGCGGGGAAGCCACGGTTTTCGGTGTTGGCGATGAGGTGAACACTGGGAAACTCCGCCCGCAGCATCTCGACGCTGCCGTCGCTGGAAGCATTGTCCACGACGATCACTTCAACGCTGCTCGATTCTCGCTCTTCGAGTATCGAGTGCAGGCACCGCCGCAAGAGATCGCGAACGTTCCAGTGGACGATGACAATCGAGAGATCAACCATTGCCACAAGAGGGTCTGGGGTCAGAAGTAGCGACGGACGATAAAGTCCGCCATGTCCAATAGCGCAGTCAGGTAAGAAGAGTCCGAGAACACGCTCAGCGCTGCTTTGGCCTGGTCCACGTGCTGCCGCGCCACTTCCAGCGCTTGCTCAATGGACGAGGAACCTGCCACAGCCCGCACTGCCTCTCGCGCCACTTCGTCGGAAGGATTCTCCTCCAGCGCCCGGCGGACTGCCGGATGATCGGGCTCTGCCTCAAGGAAGAGCAGCAGGGGCAGCGTGACCAGCCCCTGGCGCAGATCGCCCCCCACCGGCTTGCCCAGCACCTCATCATCCGCCACAAAGTCCAACACGTCGTCCACGATCTGGAAGGCCATCCCCAGCCGCTCTCCGTAAGCCCGCAGCGCATCTGTCTTTTCTCGCTCGGCATCAGCCAGGATAGCGCCCGTCTGAGCAGACATAGCGATGAGCGATGCGGTCTTGGCGTATATGCGCTGCTCGTATTCCTGACGGCTGGCGGCTCGACTAAGCGACTCAACTGAGCTCACCGAAGTCTCAAAGTTCCGGCCGCGCTGTCCGTTAAACATTTGGAGGATCTCGCCGTTGCAGATAACCATCAGAGTCTCGGTGAGGCATTGCATCAATCGGATGTCACCACACCGGGAAGCCAGGTATGCGGAACGGGCGAAGATATAGTCGCCGGTGAGCACTGTGGCGCCATGTGACCAACGTGCGCTCAGCGTCTGTATCCCCCGGCGCATCAGCGCCCCGTCAATCAGGTCGTCGTGGATCAGGGTAGCCGTGTGGAGCATCTCTGCGGCGGCAGCGGCGAAGATTGCTTTGTCTATGTCTGCCTTGCAGAGATGCGAAGAAAGGAGCACCAATGCCGGGCGGATTCGCTTCCCTCCCCCGCCAACCAACTGATCCACCGCCACGCCGATGGCCTCGTGTTGGTCGGGAGGGCGCTCCCGTAGGAGAGCCTCTACCCGTTCTATGTCTTCATAAATGAGGTCGAGAAATGGCAAGTGTTTCAATAGCACCCCTCAGGTCACACAATGCTGAACAGACAACCGGCATTAACCGTAGTTGTCTGAGCCACCAAGTCCACCGGCATCTCCCGGGCACGGGCCACCGCCTCGACGACGTATCGCACGTAGGATGGCTCGTTGCGCCGACCCCGGTACGGCTTCGGCGTCAGGTAGGGACAATCGGTCTCCACCAGCAATCGCTCCAGTGGCGCTGTCTTCGCCACCTCCCGCAGGCGACTCGCTTTCCGGAAGGTGACCGGGCCGGAGATGCTGACGGAAAAACCCAGTGCCAGCACCTCCTCCAGTCGCTCCGGCCCGCCGGAGTAGGAATGAAGGAC
>CAZMOT010000070.1:0-18096 GCA_964568065.1 uncultured Anaerolineales bacterium | reverse complement strand
CATTCTCTATCCGGCTTGTTCCGTACTTCCGAACCTAAACTGTAGGGTGGCTAGACTCAAGATCAAACCAGTATCTGACCCAGAGCCATCCTTCGCAGCCGACCGGGCCTCCAGCGCCGCAATCGCCCGCTCCAGCCGTCGCGGATAAGCCGACCGCAGCGGTCGACAGCATCCGGGGCGTAAGCGGCTACCAAGTAATCTGGCATTTCATTCTCCTTCTATCGTAGCGGATGAAGGAAGACAAACTATGAAAGTCGTTCCCTCCTGCCAAACGCTTTCAACCTTGATGCTCCCCCCCCGTCCCTCCACGTACTCCTTCGTCCAGAAAAGACCAAACCCCATGCTCGCATCCTTTGTGGACCAGCGCAATTCAAATACCTTACTCAAATCCTCAGGTCTGATACCGATTCCATCATCAGAGACCAACACCTCCACGGAAGAATCATCGCCCAGGCGGCTTTCGATCTGCAGTTCGCCGCCTTCACCCTTCTCCCGAATCGCCTCCACACCATTCTTTATCAGGACTCTGAACGCCTCGGTAAGCATATCGGGCGATGTTTCTATAGAAGGTAAACCATCTGCCAGCACCCCATACAGGACGATCCCCTCCTTAACCCTAAGTTCATCTTGATCTTGCACGGCTCTCCCAATTGCCCGCGCCAAGCAGACGTTGACATCAGTTGGGACATCGAGGATTTGCCGCCATGGCTCGTGCAAGTTGTCCAGAATCTCCGCTGCTGCGTTCAGACGCTCCATTATCTTGTCGCTCAATTCAAGTATCTCGCCGTATCGCTCTGGAGGCACCACCTTCACCAAATGAATGTGCGTTTGAAAAGCAGCGATGTGATTCCGGAGAGCGTGGACAGAGGCCGCCGCACTGAATGCCATCTTCCCAAATACCTGTGCCACTTGTCGCCGCTCCTCCACCTGGTGGTAAAGCCGAGCATTCCGAATTCCAGCGGCGGCCTGTTGAGCAAAGGCCCTCAACAACTCGATCTCCCCACCACTGAACTTCTTGGACCGAGTGGCCGCAAAGAGATTACCGACGATCTCCCCTTCCGGCTGACCATCAACGAGTCTCCCAAGGAAAAAGGGAACAGCTATGACCCGTTGAACACCAAGGGCCTGCTGGATGCCTTTGACAACTGGCCTGGAGGCAGGAGGAGCGACCGGCGTGAAAAGATCGTAGAGATCGTCACTCGTGATAGGTCCGCCAGCCTTGAAGGCCCGAACACTGAGATTATCTTTGTACTCCTCATAGTGAACGAAGACCCTGGCGATAAAAGGGTCGGTGATGCTCACCTTATGTGCAGAATACTTGGAGATTTCCTCCTCCCACGCATGTATCTGTTCCTCAGTTGCAAGATTAGGATCGACATAGAAGGCACGAACCGAGAGTGAATCATCTGGTTCATAAGTGGCCACCATGGCTCCCACATAGCCCAGGTCAGATACTACCCCTTCAGAAATTCGCTGAAGCACCTGTCCCTCGTCCTGTAACCTGGATTGCATCTCAAAGACAATTTCTTGTGCTACCTGAACTTGCAGGCGCCGCCGCTCACTCTCAATCGCGGCGGCTGCCTGCCGGCCAAAGGCAGACAAGGTAAGTTTATCCCGCTTTGAGATCTTACTACGCTTGGCTGCAAAGAGATTGCCGACGATCTCTCTGTCCGGCTGGCCGTCAACGAGTGCTTCGAGGAAGAAAGGAATAGCTATGACCTGTCGAATGCCAAGTGCTTGCTGGATGCCTTGGACAACCGGCCTGGAGGCAGGAGGAACGACCGGCGTGAAAAGGTCGTAGAGATCGCCGCTGAGAACCTGCCCGCCAGCCTTGAAAGCGCGAACACTGAGGTTGTTCTTACATTCGTCCTGGTACACAAAGACTCTGGCAATGTCAGGGTCAGTAATGCTCACCGGATGTTCAGAATATTGAGAGATTTCCTCCTCCCACTTATGTATCTGTTCCTCAGTGGCAAGATTAGGATCGACGTAAAAGGCACGAACTGGGAGTGAATCCCCCTGCTCATACGTAGCCACCATAGCCCCAGCGTAGTCCAGTGCCTCTACTACGTCATAAACAATCTGTCGAAGAGTAGCCTCCAGACCGACTCCAACCACTCTTTCAACAATCAGTGCTTCTTTGACAGGGGCTTTGGCGATTTGACGTTTGACCAGCGTACGGGCAACAACGCGTGCCACCCACGCGATCGGAGGAAGGTTTACAATCCAGCCAACCAGGCGCGAGCTGGCAAGTATCCCAACACGCTTCTTCAGCCAGACACCAAGCGCCTTTTTTTTAGCACCAGTGCCCGCTGATGGATCTGCCGATAAACCAGACATTTCAGAGCCCTGCTCACTATATTATCCCATGCTCCGCCCGTAGACGCAAGTGGGCCAGAACATCGGTGGCGCGCTCCAAGCGCATACGCTGCCGCAGTAGAGTCGCGTACAGCAACGTGAAGGCGGCGCGGATGAAAAGCATCCGTAGAAGATCGGTCAACACCTGGACCGCGTTGTGATCCAGCCCGGTGTAGGGCTCGTCTAGCAAGAGCCCTTGAGGCCGATGGAGCACCGCCCGCGCCACCGACAGCCGCTGCGGATAAAAAGCATCCGGCTGCATCCCCCGAGAAAAGGCTCTCACCAGGTCGTGCGGATAAAAAACATCCGGAGGAGAGTACGGTGGGAGAGAAAGCCGATGCGCCGGCGGACCTCCTTTCCCGGCCCGAGCAGAGTCCAGCCCGGCAATGCGCACCGTGCCAGAGGAGGGGCATGTCAGGGTGGTCAGGACGCGCAGAAGGGTGATCTTTCCCGCGCCGTTGGGCCCAACCAACGGCGGATGAAAAGCATCCGAGGGAGAGTGAGGATCCCTCCATCCGCCCGGCCTATGCCTCCACAGATGTGGTGAGTGCCACCCTCTCTACAGGCTGAGGTTCTGAATAGGAGAGAACCAACACCTCTGAAACCGCAATTGGTATTACTTTCCCCTGTGGATGGGCCAACCCGGCACCCAAGCCAGTCGATAAGCCGGGTTCTGTCTCCCTGACCCAAGGTCAGGCCTGACAAGGTCAAGCCTGACAAGGTCAGGGCGGCGATCATCTATCTGGGACGACAGTTGCCCGCCGCCTCTAGCGGCCTACCCGAAGCTCAGACGGGACGGGCCGTCCCGTGCCCGCCGAAGCGGGTCTCACTTCTGCTTGGCCTTGCTCCCGGTGGGGGTTGCCTGGCCGCCCGTGTCACCACGGACGCCGGTGGTCCCTTACACCACCTTTTCACCATCACCAAAAGCTAACAGCTAACCGCTAACGGCTAACTGCTAACCTTGGCTGTCTGCTTTTCTGTGGCCCTTTTCCATCAGGTCACCCTGCCTGGGTGTTACCCAGCACCGTGCCCTATGGAGCCCGGACTTTCCTCGCCCCGTTTCCGGGGCGCGACCGCCTGACCAGCTTGGATGCCAGTCTTATAATAGCACGCTATTAGTGGATGTCAAGGGATGCGGGAACTCGTTTACTCCCTTCCTCGCCACAAACCGCCCCCGCCCTTTCTGCCCCGCGAACCGTCCCTCGCGGTAGATGGCCTGTCCCCGTGAAATGGTCGCCTTGATCCTCCCTCGCACCCGCAGCCCCTCGTAAGGAGTGTAGCCAGCCAGATGGTGGAGCCTGTCGGTGGTGACGGTGCCTCCCGGCTCCGGGTCGTAGACGACGACGTCGGCATCGGAGCCGGGGAGAAGCGCTCCCTTGCGCGGCCACAGGCCCCAGACGCGGGCCGGGTTGGTGGAGAGGAGCGCCGCCAGTCGTGGAAGCGTCAGTTGCCCCTCGTCCACACCGTAGGTGAACATCAACGGCAGCAACGTCTCTATCCCCGGCAGGCCGCCGGGCGTCTGGGTGAAGTCATCCTGGGCGATCTTCCGAGCTTTCGTGTAGTCGCAATGATCAGTAACAATCAAATCCACCATCCCGACTTCGACCAGCGTCCACAGTCGGTCTGGCTCCTCGGGATTCCGCAGGGGTGGCTGGAGGATGTAGCGCCAGGGCTCCGGCCCCTCGTAGACGGTGTTATCCAGCAAGAGATACTGGGGACAGGTCTCGCAGGTGGCGCTCTGCCCCGCGTCCCGCGCCTCGGCCACCAATGCGACGGAGCGTCCGGTCGAACAGTGACAGATGTGGACAGGGCAGCCAGCGGCCTCGGCCAGGAGGAGAATGCGCCGGATCGCCTCCTGCTCGGCCAGAGCGAGCCGGGAGCGGCCATGGTACCGCCAGCCGGTCTCCCCGGTGGCAACGAGCGCCTTGGTCTGTGCGGTAACCAGGTCATCGTTCTCGCAGTGGACGAGCGGCAGGATGCTTGTGTCGGCGGCGGCCTCCATCAGGCGCAGGATGGTGGCGTCGTCGGCGTAGTAGTTGGGCCGGTAGGTGGTATAGAGCTTGATGCTGGGTGTGCCCAATTTCACCAGGTCGGCCAGTTCCGCTTCTCGGCCTGGCGGCAGGTCGGTGACCATGACGTGGAAGGCATAGTCAATCACTGCCTCCCGCGCCTCGTCCAACCGTGCCTCCACCGCCTCCCGCAAGGTCTGCCCCGGGAACTGGGTGGCAAAGTCCACCACGGTGGTGACGCCCCCACAGGCAGCGGCCCGCGTGCCGATGAACCAGTCGTCGGGGGTCTGATAGACGCCGGTATCCAGGGCAATGTGGGTGTGGGCGTCTATGATGCCGGGGAGGACGTAGCAGTTCTCGGCATCCACTACAACTGTGTCTCGGGCCACTGATAGCCCCCGGCCGACCGCCTTGATGTATTCTCCCTGGATGAGTATGTCGGCCTCGAAGGTGGTCTCAGGGGTGACGAGGGTGCCATCCTTGATGAGTAAACTTGCGCTGGAGGTTCTTTTCATAGTAGTCGCGGATAAAAAGCATCCGCCCCTTCTCCGTTTCATCTACCAATGAGAGGTGCAATGCACCTCACAAAATGCGTCGCACCTTGCGGATAAAAAGCATCCGTATGTATCAACCGTCGGGCACCAACTTCCGCGAGATCCGGTTATGCCGCTCGATCACCGGCCTCAGGTCCACTGTCAGGAGATGACCGTCTTCGATGACGACGCGGCCGTTGATGACGGAGAGGTCCACCTGCTGCGGTGTGCAGAAGACAAGCGCCGCCAGCGGGTCGTGGAGCGCTCCGGCGTAGTCCAGCCGGTCGAGACGGAAGCCGATGAAGTCGGCGGCCTTGCCCGGCGAAAGCTCCCCGATGTCGTCACGGCCTAGCACCGCCGCGCCACCCCGCGTCGCCAGCCATAGGGCCTCGCGGGCCGAGAGCCCCGCCGGGTTGCCGGGCACTCGTTGCAGGAGGAGCGCCATCCGCGCCTCGGCCAGCAGGTGCGAGGAATCGTTGCTGGCGGAACCATCCACTCCCAGCCCCACTTTGACTCCCGTATCCAGGTAGGCGCGCACGGGGGCGATGCCAGAGGCCAGCCGCATGTTGGAACTGGGGCAATGGCAGACGCCCGTGCCTGTCTGGGCAAACAGCGCGATCTCCTGTTCGTTCAAGTGTACACAGTGGACGTGCCAGACATCGTCCCCGACCCAGCCCAGGTCCTCGGCGTACTCCACCGGCCGGCGCCCAAACTGGCGCAGGCAGAACCGTTCCTCGTCCAGCGTCTCCGCCAGATGAGTGTGAAGGCGGACGCCGTAGGAGCGAGCCAGCGTGGCTGCCTCGCGCATCAGGTCGGGCGTCACGGAGAAGGGGGAGCAGGGGGCGACGACGATGCGCAGCATCGCGTAGGGCTCTGGGTCGTGGTAAGTCTCGATGGCTCGCTGGGTGTCCTCGAGAATGAAATCCTCGTCTTCAACGACGCTATCCGGCGGGAGACCTCCCTTGCTCTCCCCCAGGCTCATCGAGCCCCGGCCAGCGTGGAAGCGGATGCCGATTTCCTGCGCCGCGCGGATCTCATCGTCAATGCGGCAGTCGTTGGGGTAGATGTAGAGGTGATCGGATGCTGTGGTGCAGCCGGAAAGCATCAGTTCCGCCAGCCCTACCAGCGCGCTGGTGTGGATCGCCTCCGGGGTCAGCCCGGCCCATAAGGGGTAGAGCGTCTTGAGCCAGCCGAATAGAGTGGCATCCTGCGCCGCCGGTACCGCCCGGGTCAGGGTCTGGTAGAGGTGGTGGTGGGTGTTGACCAGCCCCGGCAGGACGATCATTCCACGGGCGTTGACGATGCGGTCGGCCTCAGATGGCAACGTGGCGGTCGGCCCGACCTGCTCGATGACGTTGTCTCGCACGAACAGACCACCGTCGCGAATGTACCGGTGATCGTCATTCATCGTCACAAGAAGGTCAGCTCCTTTCACAAGCATCGGCGGATAAAAAGCATCCGTGGGCACTGTTTGCCTCCTTCCATGGTCGGTCATTGTGACTAATTTCGGCTGCGCGTCGACCGCTGCAGTCGGCGTGGGGTGAGTGTAGCACATCTTTGGGTATTTGACAATGGTTTCAGGCGGGCAGGAGCGACTATATGATCTCTGCCATCATTCCCCCCTTCGTTCAAGCCTGCTTCGATAGAAACGTCATCAATGCCTGATTGAACTGCTCCGGCTGCTCTACAGGTGTGCCATGCCGTGAATCCTCGATCACCACCAGCTCTGCTTGCACCATTTTGGCGACGTACGCTTGTTTGAGTGATACGGGGGTATAGTCCTCGTCCGCTGCAATCACCAGCGTTGGGCAACGAATGTCGCCCAACCGGTCGGCGACACTCCAGCCGACGAGGGCTTTCATTGCATCGAAGTAGGCCCGCTTGTCATTCTCGGCCCAGCGTTCGACGAATATCCGGCGCAATTCTTCATGTTCCGGCTTGGGAAAGAGGCGTTTGCTCAAGACCTCGCCCATCTTGCGCATTCCCAGCAGGCGGACAATGAGCAACCGTTGGAGCCCACTTATGCGCTCTTTGAGAGTGCGGAGGACAAGCTCTGGCGCGCTGTTGACGATCACCAGGCTTCCCACCAGGTCGAGCGCGCTCACGGCCAGTTGAAAGGCGATCATGCCCCCCATAGAGATGCCGACGACGTGTGCCGGACCGATGCCGAGCAACTTGATCAATTCGGCGGTGTCGGTGGCAAAGAGGGGAATGCTGTAGGGGCCAGGGGGTTTGTCCGATTGACCATGGCCGCGAACGTCAAAGGTAACGACCTGATAATGTTGGGAAAAGAAAGCGACCTGCAGTTCCCAGTCGCGGCTGCTGGAACCCAGGCCGTGGATGAAGAGAATGGGTTGGCCTTGTCCAGCGGTTTCATAATAAAGATCAATATCGCGGACGTCTAGTTTGGGCATTCTGTCATCCTCCTAACTCAACCACCAGCTCCGCCACGGTGGCGTTCAGGTCCCGGGCCCGGCCGCGCTCCTGCGCCGCCTCTACCACGTCCGGCGGCAAGGTGGCGGCGACGGTGGCGATGTGCCGCCCGGCAATATCCTCAAACCAGCGCGAGTTGCCCACGAACGGGTAGCGCGACGCCAGGGCATAGAGTTCCACAGCCCGCTCCTTCTCACCCTGGTCAGCTAGGAAAAGGGCCATCACGGGTAGCGCAATCATAAGCGGCGTAAAGGCCCGAATTTCAGCCGCCGTCCGCAGCGCCTCGTAGAGGTGTTGCCCCGCCTGGGGGAGTTGGCCCAGCCCGCGTGCCGCGTTCCCCAAGCCAGCGAGAGCCCAGCACAGTTCATCCCGTTGCCCAATCTCCCGGTAAACGGCCACGCTTTCCTGCAACAACTGCTGGGCCTCGGCATACTCTTCATGCGCCATACTGCTCAGCAAAAGGAGAGAGAATCCAATCCCCCGCCCGTAGCCAACTTCTCGGGAAAGTGCAAGGCCCATCTGTCCCTGGGCGCGCGCTTGTTCGTACCTGCCTAGACCCCCCTCTGCCATGCCTAGCCATATATTCGAAAGGGCTAAGCCGCTGCGGAATCCCAGGTCGTTGTAGATCGCCACGCTTTCCTCCAGCAGCGGGTGGGCCTCGGCATACTTGCCAAACCAAAAAAGAGTAAAACCTAGATTGGAGAGTCCACTCGCGGTGCCAGCCCGGTCGCCTATTTCCTGGCGGATCGCGATGCTCTCCCGTACCAGACGCTTGCCTTCCTCAAGCTGCCCCTGGTGCACAGCGATGTTACCCAACGATATAAGCGAACTTGCTATTTCCCTTTGGCCGCCCAGCGCTTGTCGAATCGCCAGGCTTTCTGCACACAATTCTTTCGCTTCGCCATAGGCGCCTAAATTCTCGGCTACCCAGCCCAAGGCACGCAGCGCATTGGCCGTCCCCCAGCGGTCGCCCAGCGCCTGGTATAACGCCAGGCTTTGCTCATACAGCCGCCTGGCTTCCTCACGATCGGAGTCAGGCATTATACGTCCCATTCGCCACAGGACGGATGCTTTTTCCGGTCGGGTGTCCTGGCCGGCTAACTCGGGCTCCTCCAAAAGCGCCAGACTTTGCCGCAGCAGTTGGCTGGCCAGCTTGGTGCGTCCCAATACCCGGCTAAAGACACTTTGCCATGTCAAGATCTTGCTCAATACCCGTAGCCCGTCGCCAGACGCAATCGCCGCCAGTTTCTCCGTCGCCATCCGGCACGCGGCTTCCCCCTCCTGGAAGCGCCCGCGCCACTCGTAGAAATGGCACAGCCCCTCCACTGCCTGATCTAGTCGCTTCACCCGTCCCTGCTCCACTGTCCAGTTCCAGGCCGCGCGCGCGTCCTAACTCTCCGCATCCATCTCTGCTAGCGCCGTTCGCTGCCGGGGGCCTTTCAGGTCCTCGCACCACCCCTGCAAAGCGGCCGTATAGTAAGCACGGTGCCGGTCGCGCGCCGTCTCGCTGGCGGACGGCGATTGGTCGAGCTTTTCGGCCGCATACTGCCGCAGCAGTTCGTGCACTTCGTAGCGTCCCGTAGGGGCGCGGCGCAGCAGTGACTTGTTGACCAGTGCCATCAGCTCACGCAACGAGGCGACGGTGACTCGTTGGGCCGCCTGTCGGGTAAAGCCGCCGCGAAAGACGGACAATCCCTGGAACACCTCCTGCTCCCGCTCCGTGAGCAGGTTCCACGAATGGTCAAAGACGGCCCGCATGCTGCGCTGCCGTTCCGGCACGTCGCGCAAATCCGTCTCCAAGAAGTCAAGTCCCTGGCCGATTTCGCCCGCGATTTCGGCGGGGGTGAGCATCTCTACCCAGGCTGCCACCATCAGGATTCCCAACGGCATTCCCCTCACCAGGCGACAGATGCGGGATATGTACTTCAGGTCATCGGTCACCAGTTCAAAGCCCGGTCGAGTCCGGCGCGCACTCTGCAGGAACAGCTTGACGGCACTGCACTCGGCCGCATCTTCCGGTGTCTCCCAATCGGGAAAGTCCATTCCCGTCAGGTGGAAGAGATGCTCTCCCTGCACGCTCAGCCTGGCGCGGGAGGCCGCCAGGATTTTCACATCTGGAGCGGTTTCGAGAATATCAGTCACCAAGTTCACGCCATCCAGCAGGTGCTCGAAATTGTCCATAAGGATGAGCATACGCTTCTGGCGCAAGTAGTCGAGCAACTGCTGTCGGGGTTCAGCCTTTGCGCCGCCTTCGGCGTCGGTGTAGAACGAGAAACCGAGTGCCTCGGCCACGGTGGGCACGATGGCCTCAATCGACTGGAGCGGGGCCAGGGAGACAAAGTAGACGCCGCGCTCAAAGTTGCCCATTTGAGCCGCGCCCGCCTCCAGCGCCAGGCGAGTTTTTCCCATCCCACCCGCGCCAAGAATGGTCAGCAGGTGCACGCCGGGGTCGTCCAGCAACCGGGCCAGTTCGGTCAATTCCGCTTCCCGCCCCACGAAGGGTGTGGGCTGGACTGGCAAGTTGTGCCGGGGTTCGTCGGCAGGGGGAGTGGGCGTGGCGAAGCGATCCGCCGTGGGTGGCGCGACTGGAGCAGGACGCAGCGTTGGGGAGATGATCTCCCACTCGTTTAGTATCGCCTCCAACTCGGCCCCCACCAATCGTGCGCTGGGAATGCGCTGGTGGCGGTCTTTCTCCAGCATGCGGTAGACCAGGTCAACCAGGGCATCAAGTGCGTCGAGGCGAAGTGAGGCCAGATCAGGAATGGGGTGCGTGAGAATTGCCGTGAGTGCGGCGATGAGGGTTTCGCCCGTAAATGGCAACTCCCCGGTCAGCATCTCGTACAGCAGCACGCCAAAGGCCCATAAGTCGGCCCGCGCATCCAGCGGCTCGCCTTGGCAGGCCTCCGGGCTGAGATAATCCACCGTGCCCACCAGCACTCCCGTTTGGGTCAGGCGGGGGCTGTCGGCCACGTGGGCGATGCCGAAATCGGTCAGGCGGGGCGTACCGTCCTCCGCCAGCAGCACGTTGGCGGGCTTGAGATCGCGGTGGATGATGCCGAGGTGATGGGCGCGAGTCAGGGCATCGGCCACTTCGAGAGTGATTTCGAGGACGCGTGTGCTGGGCAACACCCCCTGGTCGTCCAGCAAATCTCGCAGTGAGCCGCCCCCCACGTACTCCATGACCAGGTAATGCTGTCCCTCTTCTTCGACAGCAGCCACCATGCTCACGATATTGGGGTGGTTCAGTTGACGCAGGGCTTCCCCTTCGCGCACGAAGCGTTCCAGGATATCGGGGTCGCGGGCCACAACTCCCGATTTGAGGGCTTTGACGGCGACGGGTTGCCCTGTTTGGGTATCGGTCCCCCGGTAGACATCGCCCATGCCGCCCTGGCCGATTTCGGAGTCGAGGCGGTAGCGGTTTTGGAGTGTTATGCCGATCATTGGCTCTCCAGATCCCTTAGCCGCTCTTCGACTTGCGCGGCGTAGAGCGGGGCACCTATGGCCTCAAACTCCGCCTTCGCTTCCCGGAGAAGCTCCTGCGCCCGTTCACGATCCCCCGTCTCACCGCGAGAAAGGCGTGCTTCGGTCCATTCCCGGAGCGCGCGCGCCCGGTACCAGTGCATCCCCATGCGGGCAAAGCCATCTGTCGTGGCTTCAAAGGCAGCCAGCGCCTCCGGCCAGCGCCCTTGGGCCGCAATCAGGTGGGCCTCGGCCCACGACAGCCAGACAGCATCGTAAGCGCGAGAGCCCAGATCAGCGGCCTTCTCGCGCGCCTGGGAAAGCAGGCGGCGGGCTGCTTTGATCTCCCCGTGGTGGGAGTGCTTCCAGAAGGCGTCCAGGAGTTGGCGATGGTATGCCACGTGGGGGCAGTAACCATTCTGTCCGTTCACTCGCGTTCCTGTGTCATCTATGTGTTGCCACGGGCTGCTGCGCAAACCAGCTTCGTAAACCGCATCCTTCTCCGCGTGGAAGGCTTCCTGGTCCTTGATCAAGATGTTGGACAGTTCTCCCGACGAAATCTGAATCCCAAAGTGGTCAAAGAACTCTAATACCTTGGGCTCTGTCACCTGCATACCAAAGTTCATTACGATTGCCAGCGCTTTGATGCCTGACCCGAATTCCCCCTCATACCCACGGGGCAACTTCGCCGGAGGGCGTAAACCGGAAAAGATGGCACCTTCCCATGCACAGGGCCCTCAACAACTCGCCCAGCACTCATCTGGAGCGTGTTAGGCAAAGTGTTTCGCCTATCGCTCGGCTGGAGAAAGTACTTTGCCTATCACGCCAAATGCGGAAACGACGACTCGCCCCTATTATACCCAACTGCCGCCCTTGCACAAACGAACACCCCTGCGGCTTGGCCCTTCGGCTACGGACGCTCCGTCCGCCTCAGGGCATCGCTCAGGGCAAACAGCCCACTGCCTCGCTCACCTTCACCCCACGCTCGTTCAATTTCTCCTGAATCTCAACCAACTGCTTATGCTCGTGCTGCCAGCCGACGAACGCCAATACATCCAGCCCACAAGTACAGTACGGCAGACTGATTAGCAGCACCCTACTGGCGCGGCTGTTTACTCACTCTCTTACCCATCAAGAAACGCCGAATAACGAACCTTGTGGCCCAATCCCCCTATATTCTTGTCCCCAGCGTGATACGCTCGCTGTACTTGGCGTACACTTGCATCTATGCTATAATCTCCGCACACCTGCGAATATGGAGGGAATCCTTTGCGACGTAGAACTGGACTTATCGCCTGGTTCATTATTATCGCCGCCATCCCCACACTCTTTCTTACCTGGCAGTACTTTGATTATCTCTCGGCCAGCCGTACCCTGCCCGCTGAGATGAAGATGGCTGGCCTGTCTGTAGAGGGGATGACGTGCGAAGAGGCGCTCAATGCTCTCGAAGTGGCTTTTGCCACCCCTGTGGAGATCGCCTACCAGGAGCAGAGGCCGTCACTGCCTCCCGATAGCGTTGACCTGCGCTATGACGCCGAGGAAACCGCCGCCAACCTGGATGCAGTGCTGACCGCACGAGGAGGGCTCGACGGCTTCATTGCTTACGTTCTGCGCCACCCACCAGACCCAGTAAATGTCCCCGTGGCGGTCCGTTACTCGGACGACCGGCTCGACGGCTTCCTGGCTCGCGTCGCCAGGCAGTACGACCAGCCGCCGCAGGAACCGGTCCCCCTCCCGGCCAGCCTGACCTTCCGTCCCGGGCAGCCAGGCTACGAACTGGATGTCGAGGTATCTCGTGCCCGTCTCGCCGCTGCCCTCGTCTCAGCCACCGACCGGCAAGTTGAATTGAAGGTACGGATGGAGGAAGCACCGCTACTGGATCTGGATATGCTGGGCCAGATGCTTCAGTCCCTTCTAGACGACCACGAAGGTCTGATAGCGGGTATCTTTGTCAAGGACCTGCAGACAGGGGATGAACTGGAGATCAACGCCGGTGTCGCCTACGCCGGGTTGAGCATACTCAAGATTGTCATCCTGGAAGAGACCTACCGCGTCCTGGATCTCCCACTTGACCTCGAGGTAAATGACTGGCTGAGTGACACACTGGGTATCACCAGCAGTAATTTCAAAGCCAACCTCCTGCTGCGCGACGTGATCGGAAATGGCGACGGCTATCGGGGGGTCGAGAACCTCACCGCCTCGATGCACTACCTGGGGCTGATCAACACCTTCATGGCGACCCCCTACGACGAAGTGGTCGTCCCACCGACAATCGTCACCCCGGCCAACTCCCGTCCTGACATCACTACCGAACCCGATCCATATATGCAGACCACGCCGCTGGACGTGGGGCTGCTGTTGGAGATGATCTACCAATGTAGCCACGATGGCGGCGCATTGATGGTCGCTTACCCTGGCGCTTTTACTGCCGCTGAGTGCAGCCAGATGATCGAGTGGATGAGCCTGAATCGCATTGACAGCCTCATCGAGACCGGGGTTCCAGTGGGGACCAAGGTGACACACAAGCACGGCTACATCGGCGACACCCACGCCGACGTGGCGCTTGTGTTCAGCCCAGGCGGTGACTTTGTGTTAGCCATCTTCCTCTACCGTCCCCAATGGTTGGAATGGGACGAGAGCAACCCTCTCATGACCGACATCGCCGCCACGACCTACAACTACTTCAATCCAGTGCGGTAGCCATCTACGCTCGCTTCACCGCTAGCTCCCTCTTCGCAGTCTGCGGGAGACCATCGCTCGCCCTATTCCTCCACTCAATCGCAGTAAACCCTGAGCCAACCCGAACGGGAAGAATAGAGTGCAACCTTATCGAGGTTCCTGCGTACTAGAGATTGCCAGGAGTTGAGTGGAGCACACGTGTGACCGACGAAACAGAATGGATTCGATTGGCACGAGAGGGCGATCAGGACGCATTCGGTCGCCTGGTCGTAGCCTATCAGACACCCGTCTACAACCTGACCTACCGGATGTTGGGTAATGCAGCGGAGGCCGAAGAAGCAGCGCAAGAGGCATTCTTGCGGGCCTATACGCACCTGGGCAGTTACGACCCGCAGCGCCCTTTCCGCTCGTGGCTGCTATCCATCGCCTCCCACTACTGCATTGATCGGTTGCGTCGCCGGCGAATTACCTGGCTGTCATTGGATGACGAGATCGCAATGCCGATGCCCGGCCGACTGGCAAGCAACCGCCCCAACCCAGAGTCTGCGACGATGCAACGAGAGCAAAAGGAACAGATACAACGACTACTGACCTCTCTCTCTCCCACTGACCGGGCGGCGATCACGCTCTGTTACTGGTACGACTGCTCCTACGAGGAGATCGCCGCAATGCTGAACCTGACGGTGAGCGCGGTCAAATCCCGCCTCCACCGCGCCCGGCGTGCTCTGGCAAGAATGATGCAAGGAGAAATGGCTCATGCAGTGTAAGCAGGCTAGTCAAATGATGTCAGTACGGCTGGACGGCCTACTCGACAGCACAGAGATCGCCCTGCTGGACGACCATCTGTTCACGTGCAGTGCCTGCCAGGACGAGTGGAGCAGGCTACAGGCACTCGACTGCTTGCTAAGCTCCGCTCCGATGGTGCGGGCGCCGGTTCGCTTGCGCGTGCAGGTGATGACCCGTCTGAGCCGAAGGGAGCAGGCACGCCGGGCGATCATCGGCGGTACGACTCTGGTGCTGGGAACAGTCGCTCTGGTGCTGCTCGCGCTGGCCCCAGCGCTCCTGGGCCTGCTGGACGCGACGGGCATCGCGCCGGCGTTGGTCAGCGGTGGCCCTGAGACCCTCACCCAGTTGCTGGCTCTTCTGGGAACGCTGGGCCGCGCACTGATGGTGCTGGTCGAGAGATTTGCCATCCCGCTGGCCTTCCTGAGCCTATACGGCCTGGTGATGGCAGTGGCGCTAAATGGCGTGTGGGTGGGCGCGGTACGCCGCTTGCGCACAACGCACTAACACACAGAGAGAAAGCAAAATTTCATACAGGAGGATACAAGCAGATGAAATATTTTACCCTCATACTGGCAGTGCTCGTGCTATTGGGCAGTCAACTGGCGTGCTGTCAAATAACACTGCCAAGCATCAACATCGACGTGCCAAGCTTAAAAGTCGGAGAGATGCAAGACGAATGGGAGGAGATGCCCCTCGAGGGAGCCGAATCGGCTACCGTAGAGATTCTCTTCGGCGCGGGCGAACTGGAGATCAAGGCCGGGGATCCTGAAACCGACCAACTCTTCTCCGGTCACTTCCGCTACAACGTCGAGGAATGGGAACCAAAGGTAACTCGCGAGGGCAATGTGTTGACCATCGAGCAGGGGAACATCGAGGACAGAGATTGGGGCGTCCCCACCGGAACAGCCCGCAACGAGTGGGAACTGGAATTCTCCCCCCAGATCCCACTTGAGATGGATCTCAAGGCTGGAGCTGGCGAGGGGAAGCTGGACTTTACCGGGCTGCAACTCGCAGAACTAGACCTGGACATGGGCGCAGGAGATCTCGAGGTACGCTTCGACGAGCCGAACGAGGCCAAGATGAGCCGCCTCACGCTGGATACCGGGGCCTCAAAACTGGACGTGATCGGAATCGGCAACGCTGGCCCGGAGGAAACGAAGGTGCAGAGCGGCGCAGGCGACATTACCCTGGACTTTACAGGGGCCTGGCGCCGCTCAGCAGACGTGGAGATCACGGCTGGCGCCGGCTCGATCACCCTGCGCCTGCCCGACGACGTGGGCGTACGAGTTGAAGTGGAGGGTGGTCTGTCGAGCGTGAGTGTATCAGGCCTGGACCGCGAAGGCGACGCCTACGTCAACGATGCCTTTGATGACACGGAGACGGAACTGCATATTCAGATCACCGTAGGCGTCGGCAGCATCAGCCTGATCGAGGTACCCAACGATTAGGCACCACCCCAACGGAGGTAAGACAATGCGCAATAGATGGATTATCCGGTTGATCGTACTGCTGGCTGCGGGGCTACTACTCCCGGTCACGCCAGCACTGGCGGATGGCAGCCCGCCTGGTGACGACGGCGTCATCATCTGGGACGAGGACTACACACTGGAGGAGGGCGAGCGGTTGGATGGCGACCTGATCGTCTTTAACGGCGACGTAACACTGGAGGCTGACAGCCACGTCGAAGGTTCCGTCATCATCTGGAACGGAAACGCCGACGTGGAGGGCACCATCGAGGAAGACCTGGTCGTCTCCGGCGGGGACATCCACCTGGGCGAAGATGCCACGGTGGAGGGAAGCGTCGTATGCAGTTGGAACTGTGACCTCGAGCAAGAAGAGGGAGCCCGCGTGGATGGCGGGGTCGTCGAGGGTGTCCCCCAGCGCAGCTTCCGCTTTGAGCGGTGGCGCGGTTTTCCGATCTCGGTGCCATCCCTACCCGCTTTCTGGGTCTCCGGCCCGGGAGAAGTGTTGAGCTGGGTGCTCAGCGCCATACGCGGTGTGGTCGCGATACTGGTGGTCGCCACAGTCGCGGGGCTGGTGGCGCTGATCTGGCCGCAGCAGACGGCACAGGTCGGGCGGGCTGTGGTCGAGGCACCGGGGCCCAGTTTCGGATTCGGGCTGCTGGCGGCGGTCGCCGCCACGGTGCTCATCATCGCGCTGGCGCTCACGATCTGCCTGTCGCCGGTTGCGGCACTGACGGCACTCACCCTGGGCGTGGCCGGGCTGTTCGGCTGGATCGGAATCGGCGCGCTGGTCGGGGAGCGGCTGTTGCAGGCGCTCAACGCCCGCGAGATCGCGCCACTGTGGGCCGCCGGGCTAGGGACGCTGCTCATCACGCTGGTCAGTGCAGGGTTGAGTGCCGCCCTGTGCCTGGCACCGCTAGGATGGGTGCTGATCTTTATCATAGGCTGCCTGGGGTTGGGTGCTGTGGTGCTGACTCGTTTCGGCACGACGGACTATGCCACTTCGACAAGCGCAGAGCATCGCCCGTCCCCCCCCACCCCACCCTCACCAGCGCCGGTCGAAGCACCTGAACCTCCTGAGCCACCGGAAGAAGAAGTCGGAAGTAGTGAGACGTAATACACGTAACGATACACCGCCAGAAGCCGGGGAGGCCCAGTTGGGGGCTCCCCGGCTTCATCTTGCCGGCCGTTTGTCTGGTTACCGCAGCGCAGGCGCCCACCCCGTCGCCGGCACTGAGCGAAGCTGAAGGGGTCGCAGGGCAAAGCCAAAGGGCAGCCGTACTCGAACCGCTCGTTGGTAAGGCCCGCTCGCCGCCGGAAAGGTCACCTTCATCCGAGCGGTATCAGGTGAAACTGAATCAACATCTGCCACGATCTGCCGTCAGTTCACCCTTTGCACTTGCTCAAGCTGCGCGGTAACCAGCCCGGCACTCGCCGGCAATACGCTTCCCACTCCTCGCCGAACTCGGCTGCCAGCGCCTGCTCCTCGCGCCGGGCACGCAGCACGAGACCCAGGAAGCTCATCGTAAACACGAGCGTCCAGGTGCGATATAGGAGCAGCCCGCCCATCAAGGCGAGGATGATGCCCAGATACATCGGGTGGCGCACGATGGCGAACGGCCCGTGGGTGATCAGCCGGTGGTCGGCGTAGAGTTGCGCGCCTACGCTGCTGGAGACGTTGTACATCTCGCCCAGGGTCAGCCGCGCCCAGAGAACCAGGGCCAGACCGGGGAAGTAGAGCAGCGCGCCCACGATCAACGCCGCGATGCGGGCTGAGGACGACAGCGCCAACGGGAGCGGACGCCACAGCAGGAAACACAGGCCAAAGAAAGGGACGCCAATCAGGAGATAAACCGGCAGCCGCAAGACCCTGCGCGCCTGGCCGGTCGCCCGTCCCCGGGGGCGGCGCAGCGCACGCGCAATCCCCACCAGCACAAAGCCCAAGGACACTGCCAGCGCCACCGCGCCAGCCCAGCAGACCCATTGTTCGACGACGTCCAGCCTCACGCTACACCCTGCTACGAAGAGGAGGAAAACAGAGCGCGGACAGCGTCCAGGCCAGGGGCGCCCGGGTGATCGGCGGCGAACTCCTCCAGTTCCTCCAGCGCTTCGGCGATAGTGATGGCATCCGCCAGCGGAAGAGCAGTCTGGTAATCGGCCTGTGCCTGGTCTGGATGACCGAGGGCCAGGTGGATAAGGCCGCGAGTGAACAGGCAGTCTGCCCTCTCCCAAGGGGCAAGCCCTTCGATTTGCAATGCTCTTTCCACATATCTAATCGCCTGCTCTAAATTTGCCGCCCGATCCCCCGTCGGCAAGCGCAGGTAGGCGGTGCCCAGGTTGTTTTGGGTCATCGCGTAATCGAGGGGCGCGGCCTCC
>CAZMOT010000069.1:0-18252 GCA_964568065.1 uncultured Anaerolineales bacterium | reverse complement strand
CGAGCATCCAGCATCCAGTAACCAATGAAACCTGAAACCGAAGAAATCCTCCACATCCACAACCTACTCCTCGCCGAGTACGGCGACCATCCCTGGCACCCACGCGACCCCGTCGCCACGCTTGTCTCCACCATCCTCTCTCAGAACACCAACGACGTCAACCGGGACCAGGCCTTCGAGCGGCTGCGGGCCCGGTTCCCTACCTGGGAGAAGGTCCGCGACGCGGGGCTGGAGGAACTTGTGGAGGCGGTGCGACCCGCGGGGCTGGCTCCCACCAAGGCCCCCCGCATTCAGGAGGCGCTGCGCCGCATCACCGGCGAGCGGGGGGAACTTTCCCTGGGCTTCCTGGCCGACCTGCCGCTGGAGGAGGCGCGGGCGTGGCTGCTCGGCATCTCAGGCGTGGGTCCCAAGACCGCCGCCATCGTCCTGCTATTTGCCCTGGGAAAGCCCGCCTTTCCTGTGGACACCCACGTCCATCGCGTCGCCTGGCGGCTGGGCCTTATCCCGGACCGGATCTCCCGCGAGAAGGCCCACGAGTTGCTGGAGGCCCACGTCCCGCCCGAAATCTATTACACATTCCACCTCAACCTCATCGCCCACGGCCGCGCTATCTGCCACGCCCGCACCCCCGAGTGTGCCCGGTGCATCCTACAAGACCACTGTGCCTACTACGCATCCAGTCTCCAGCAACCAGCAACCAGCATCCAGTAACCAGCATCAAGCTACCAGCGTGAGCGGCTTGACGTCCGCTCTCTGCTGGTATACCATGTTCAGTGAGGAGGGAGGCACACAATGCGCATAGGTCAACTGACCGAGGTCTACAAGCCTGTTATCAACGGGGTGACCAATTTCATCTCTCTTCACAAGCGCATACTCGAATCGTGGGACCACAAGGTCTTTATCTTTACGCTGGGCCACGAGGATTACGAGGACGACGAACTGCACGTCATTCGCTCTCCGGCTATCCCGCTTTCTGACACAGGCTACTACCTCAATTTTCGGTTCTCCCGTCGCGCCCGGAAGAAGATGAAGACGATGGACGTGTTGCACGTGCATCATCCGTTCATCAACGGGCGACAGGCAGTGCGCATGGGCAAGCGATATAATATCCCCGTCGTCTACACCAACCACACGCGCTATGACCTGTATGCCCGTTACTACATGCCTTTCGTTCCGGAGGGGCTCTCGGGGGCTTTCCTGGAAACGTATCTACCCCGTTTCACCGACCAATGTGACCTGGTCGTTGCCCCTTCGCAGGGAATAAGGCAGGTGTTGCAAGAATTGGGCGTGACCTGTCACATTGAGGTCATCCCCAACGGAGTGGACGTGGCGCGGTTTCAACGCCCTCCCGCACCGCTCTCGAAGCGCGACCTGGGCCTTCCTGACCACGCAGCAGTGGCGATCACGGTGGGGCGGATGAGGCCAGAGAAGAACCTGTCTTTCTTGCTGCATGCTTTCGCCCGCATCGCCAGTGAGGTGCCGGACCTACACCTCGTCATCATCGGCGGTGGCCCGGAGAAGGAGAATCTTGCAGAAATGGCGCACCTGCTGGGGTTGGCCCCACGAGTCCACCTGGTCGGTAGGGTACCCTACGAGGAGATTCCCAACTGGCTGGCGGTGGGCGATTTCTTTGCCTTCGCGTCAGTGAGTGAGTCACATCCCCTGGCCGTGCTGGAGGCGATGGCCGCTGGCCTGCCGGTATTGGGCATACCGAGCCCTGGGGTCGAAGAGACTGTCGTGGATGGTTTCAATGGCCTCCTCAGTCCTGAAGACACGAACATCTTTGCGATGCAGATGCAGCGCCTGGCGACGGAGCCGGACTTGCGGGCCCGGCTGGCTGCCTGGGCGCGGGAGTCGTGTGACCAGTATGACATCCGCCACACCTCGGCCACGCTGCTGGCCCACTACGAGCGGCTGTTGGAGGAGTGTGCACGCAAGCGAGCGGAGAGCTCCGACGTGGAGTAAATGTGGAGATCGAGGTTGACCAGAGCGTGAAGATTGAGGACACCGCGGGCGACACCGTTCTGGCCTTCTCGAACGATGTGCAGCGTGCTATTGTCATCCCAGCGGCGGTGAAATGAGAAGCGCTGACTTACCTGCGGGAGCGTGGAAAGTCACGTAAGGTCGCTGTGCTGATAGTGTTTGCAGCAGCCCTGTTTCTGCTGCTGCGGGGTGTGGTGGAGTCCATCACTCTGGCAATCATTGACCAGGAGTACACTGGCTACGACGCTCTAATCAGGACCCGCCTGCTGCAATTCTTGTGGGGTAAAGGTCTGCGTGTATACCCAGATATGTTTGCCTTCGGCTACGTGGGCAAGAAATCTAGAGCCCACGATCTGGCTATGAAGGTACACCGGGGTAAGTTAGCGCCTGACCACCGGGTGACGCTGAAGGAGTTGCTGGAAGCACTGGGGTGAAACAAAACGACCGGGGCCCGCTTGCGCGGTACTGTCCGGATTCACCCACAGACTGGTTACCGTGAGTATTCCGGACCACCCGGTTCGTAAACATACTACCACAGTCGGTACACAATGTCAAGCCACGAAGGACATCGGTGAGTGACGCGAGGGTGAGACTGGGACGACGGGGGGAGGAACTGGCTGTGGCGGAGTTGAGTCGCTGCGGTTATGACGTCGTGGCGCGCAACTGGCGTTGCCAGGCCGGCGAGGTAGACGTCGTGGCTCAGCGGGACGAGGAGTGGACCTTCTTCGAGGTGCGCACGCGGCGCGGGCGGGAGTTCGGTACGCCGGAGGAGTCGCTGACGCCGGCCAAGCAGCAGCGCATGATTGACGTGGCGCGCACTTACTTGGCCGAGCACGAACTGAACGATGTGGACTGGCGCGTTGGCTTGGTGGCGGTGGAGATGAATCGGGCAGGCCGGCTGCTGCGGGTCGAGGTATATGAAAGCATTGAGTGAAAGGCCAAGGAGCGAGGGAGCAAGGGAGCAAGGGAGCAGAGAAGCAATCCCCAATCTCCAATCTCCAATCTCCAATCCTCTGCTGGTCATCGTCGGGCCGACAGCGGTGGGCAAGACGGCGCTCTCACTCCACCTGGCCGAGGCGTTCGAGGGTGAGGTTGTCTCAGCGGACTCTCGGCTGTTCTACCGGGGAATGGACATCGGCACGGCCAAGCCCAGGTCCGAGGATCGCGCCTGCGTTCCCCATCACCTGACCGATATCGCCGCGCCCGACGAGACGGTGGGGCTGGCCGAGTTTCAGGAACAGGCTTACGCCGCCATCGCGGACATCCACGCCCGCGGGAGGTTACCGCTGCTCGTCGGGGGCACGGGACAGTACGTGCGGGCCATCGTGGAGGGGTGGAGCATCCCCCGCGTGCCGCCCGATCCCGTCCTGCGAGCCGAGTTGGAAGCCCAGGCCAAGCGTGAGGGAGCTGCGCCGTTGCACGCCCGTCTGGCCCAATTGGACCCCGTCGCTGCGCAGCGCATTGACCCCCGCAATGTCCGTCGGGTCGTCCGTGCGCTGGAGGTGTGCCTGATCACAGGACAGCCTATCTCCGAGCAGCAGCACAAGCAACCGCCTCCCTACCGCGTCCTCCAGATCGGCCTGACGATGGAGCGAGCGGCCCTCTACGCCCGTGCTGACCGGCGGGTGGAGATGATGATGGCCGCCGGACTGAAGGGCGAGGTGCGCCGCTTGGTGGAGGCAGGGTATGATTGGGACCTACCGGCGATGTCAGGCCTGGGGTACGTGCAGTTTAAGCCCTATTTCGAGGAACGGGCGACGCTGGAGGAGGTCATGGCGGAGATCAAGCGGGCGATGCGCCGCTTCATTCGCCATCAGTACAACTGGTTCCGCCTCAACGACCCTGCCATTCGATGGTTCGACGTCACGGAGACGACGCGGATAGACTACATCCGGGAGGAGATTGAGGCCGTGGTGAGGAAGTGGCTGGAGGAATAAAGGAGACGGTCAATGCAAATACGCCCGGCGAGACCAAGAGATCTGGAGGTGTGTGGTGCGCTGGATCACTCCTACACGACTGACAGCGTCTGGCAGGTGGAGGAGCGGGAAGAGATCGGTGTGTTGACGGTCGCCTTCCGGGTGGCAAGTCTGCCCCGTGAGATGCGGGTCAACTACCCACGCCGGGGTGAGGAGTTGCTGGCGGGCTGGCGGCGGCGCGATGGTTTCCTGGTGGCAGAAGAGGAGGGTCATATCTACGGCTACGTGGCGTTGACCGCCCAGGCCGAGCACGGTATTGCCTGGGCGGGTGATTTGATTGTGGACCGGCCCTGGCGGCGGCGTGGCATCGGGACTGCGCTACTGCAGTCCGCTGCTCAATGGGGGTGCGACAACGATCTGGGATGGCTGGTGCTCGAAGTACAGACCAAGAACTATCCGGCCATTCGATTCTGTCGGTCGCGAGGGTTGACTTTTTGCGGCTACAACGACCACTATTGGCCAAGCCGGGATATCGCTCTGTTCTTTGGAGAATCGTTGCGCTAGTGCCGACTCGTAGTCGGTGCAAGGCGACTTCGCCGCGATGAGCGGGATGCTCTGGCGCAGATTCTCAAGCGGTTGCTCATACAAAGAAGGGAAGACATCATGAATGTCATCGGCATCATGCTGGACAGTTTTCGCCAAGATCACGTCAGCTTCTACAACGGCGGGCAGCCTGTCTTCGAGGGCGTCCCAGCTTGCCAGACGCCCAACCTGGATGCGTTTGCGCAGGAATGTATCGTCTTCGACAATGCCTACCCGGAGGCGCTGCCTACCATACCGGTGCGCACACAGCTCTTCACCGGGCAGCGCACCCTGCCCTACCGTCCCTGGCAGCCGTTGACCAAAGAGGATATCTCCATTGCCGAGGTCCTGCGCGCCGAGAGGTACGTATGCGGCCTCATCTCTGACTGTTACCACTATCGGGCACCGGGCATGAACTTCCATCGAGGGTTTCACGCCTACCGCTGGATACGCGGTCAGGAGTACGACCCGTGGACATCACACCCGCCCCGCCGCAATCTGGATAATTATGTTAATAAACACTACGACGCGGCCTGGCGCGGCCGCGTGGCTCAGTTCCTGGCCAATACGGACGGCTTCACCCGCGAGGAGGATTGGTTCCCCGCCAAGGTGGTAGATGAGGCCATTGAGTGGCTGACCCACAATCGCAGCCACGAGCGGGTTTTCCTGTGGATCGATTCCTTCGATCCGCACGAGCCATGGGACCCCCCGGCCCGCTTCGATACCTACACCGATCCCGCGTATCGTGGCAAACGACTGATCATGCCCATGGGTGGCCCAGCAGAGAACTGGGCGACGCCGGAGGAGATCCGCCACATTCAGGCGCTATACGCAGGCGAGGCCACGTTTGTTGACCATTGCCTGGGCCGGCTGTTCCAGGCGCTCAAAGACCTGGGCTACTACGACGACTCGGTCATATTTCTGACAGCCGATCGCGGTCACCCGCTGGCAGACCACGGCAAGTTCCTCAAGGGCAGCGACCGCATGTACAACGAATTGCTCAGAGTGCCATTCATGATCCGCCTGCCCGGTGGCAAGGGCGCGCGCCGCGCTCAGGCTGTTGTTCAATTTCACGACGTGCTTCCCACCCTGCTCGACCTGCTGGGTATGGCCAACAACGCAACTTCTATGCAAGGTCGCAGTTTCCTTTCGGTGCTGCGCGGCGACACCGACGCACACCACGAGACCATCGTCATCGGCTACCACGAAGCACCCGACCGCTGCGTGCGAGACCGGACGTGGAGCTACGTGCGGCGGCCGGAGGGAGAGCCGGACGAACTGTACAATCTGATCGAGGATCCACGAGAACGGACCAATCTCATTGACCAATACCCCGAGGATGCACGCCGTCTGGCCCGCGCGTTCGGCAGCTACTTCCGGCGCGGGGTCGCTCAGGTGGAGGTGAAGGGTATTCAGGGCAAGTACGAATTGGCATCCAGTGGCATTGCTTAATGGCCGGATCAAACACCACTGCACGTATACCGATTGAGGAGAAAGCCAGATGACGCGGGTATCTCGGTGGACTGTCTTTGAAGCGGCGATAGAAAGCACGCGCGATTACGAGAATCCGCTCTGGGCCTGCCGCGAGTACTCGCAGTGGATGTGGTGGTGGCAGGGGCCGTTCGCGAACGGCCCCTTCGTCGCCCCGTTGGGCTGCCGACACACTGTGGATGCCTTCTGGGATGGGGCACACACCTGGCGCGTGCGGTTCCGCCCCAGCGAGGTGGGCAAATGGCAGTGGAAGTCCGAATGCTCAGAGGTCGTGGGCTCACGCTTGCATACACGGTGGCAACCTACTCTACCACCACGGCCCTCTGCGGTTCTCCGAAAACCGCCGTCACCTGGTGCACACCAACTATTTCACGAGCAACTTCCCGCTGGAGATGCCCGCCGACGAGGTGATCGCTCGCCAGCAGGCGTACCTGGAAGCCACGCGCTTCTACGGTGATGCATGGCCCCGATGGTGGCCGAATTTCGGCCCAGGCATCCTCGCGGGGTTCCTGGGCGCACGGGTTCGCAGCGTGCCAGGCACTGTCTGGTTTGAGCCAGCCGGGCAGACGAGCATAGAAGATCTGCATCCGACCCACGACGCCGATAACATCTGGTGGCAACGGGTGGTGGATCTTACCCAAACGCTGGTGACGACCCGCTGGCCGCGCCACTCGCCCTCGGACATCAACCTCCCGCTGACAAAGACCGCCGGCAGATTGAGCCGTACCGCCGCCATCAGCATCCCCGGCACGATCTTATCGCACGAAGTCAGGCAGACCAGCCCGTCGAAACCGTAGGCGCGGCCCGTCAATTCGACCGAGGCAGCGACCACGTCACGGCTGGGCAAGCCTGGCAAATCCCATCGCAGAGCGCGATGGTGTTGAACTCCAGGGGAACTCCTCCGGCAGCGCACACGCCGTTCTTCACTGCCTCCGCCACCCGGTCGAGGTGAGCGTGCCCTGGGGCCAGGTCGTTGGCAGAGTTGGCGATTCCGATGAGGGGCTTATCTTCTGCATCGTCCACATCGCAGGCGTGGTACAGACCACGCGCGTAAGCACCGACCAGTTCTCGTCGTTTCATCAGAACAAGTACTTCGTACCCACGACGCCCAACACAAACTCATCGGGCATCTGGCTGGCGAATTGGCTAATTGCCTTGAAGCCAGTACAATGCGTGGGAACGACCATCGCTGGCTTCAGCTTTTTGATCTCGTCAATCGTGTGCTGAATTTCCTCGTCGTCCGCAGGAGCGAGGTGGAACCCGCCGAGGATGGCCCACACCTTGTCTACACCGCTGATGCCTCTAGCGTAGTTGACGGTGTTCACGATCCCTGAGTGCGCACAGCCGGAGACGATGACTAACCCCTTGTCCTTGACGTGGATGACAATGGATTGGTCATCCTCCATGTAGTCGCGGATGAACTCGTCGTCTTCCCGGTAGGCGCGAGATGAGGGCGTGCCCGCCTGCTCAAAACTCAGGCGCGGGACAGCGCCCGTGGTCCAGCATCCTGGACCCAGCTCATACGGGCCATCGGAAAGGATGATGTCCGCGCCAGCCGCCTTCCACTCGTCGCGTGGTGCGATGCCCGGCCCGTACTTTGTGCCATCTTCATCAATGCCCCAGCGTTCCCGGAAAGCGGCGGGGTGAGCGATAAACGGTACTTTGCGGCCTTGCACCCAACTGCGTATCTCCTCCATTGTGGCGTCCTTGTCCCAGCACCGAGAGCTTGGGGGTTCGGCAATCATCCTGATCACGTCTGTCATCGCGGCGAAGTGGTCACCATGACCGTGACTCAACGCGATTCTGTCAACCGTCGTCAGGTCAATCTCCATGCGCCTCACGTTTTCCATCAACGCAGTCTGGGTGATGCCGGCATCCCACAGGATTCTGACCCCAGCACCTTTAAGGTCGATCAAGGCCGCGAAGCCGTGCTCTGCCAGCAGGGGTTCTTCGGTGTAGCGCTTCACGGTGTCAGTTGACTTCAGCATTAAGTCGGCCCGGTTGTCAACCAACACAGTGACCTCTACATCTTGAGTTTCGCCAAAGTTCTCTATCTTGCTCATTGACTTACCTCCATTAGTTGATTCTCGTATGTTCAGACAGCTTTCGGGTCAGACGCCGGGGCTTCGCCCACCTGACGCCACAGTGCCTCCAACCGCTCCAACACCTGCTCCATGCGTTGCAGGGGGCCGCACGCATCGGCTCGCCAGCGCAGGTACTCCCAGTCGAGAGCCGGGAGGTGCGCTATCATCTCCTGCACGTCCTCCCAGTCATGCTTGCCCACCTCCGGGCCACGCCCCCACACGGCCTTGAGTAGGATGTTGTCCTCGGGTGGGATGACGGGCACGGTGACACCCGCTATCTCGTGGCGCGTCAGCCGCGCCGCCATCTGAGCGTCCAGTTCCAGAGCGGTCAACCCGGCCAGGATATCGAAGCCGGGCAGTTGGATTCCCTGGACAGACCCATCATCCCCACGTTTCACCTGCGCCTCGGGGAACAGAGCGGCTACACGGTCGCCCTCGGCGGCTGGCACCAAGATGTCCACATCGGTCGGGGAATGGGTCGCGCCGTAGATGGACGCGGCCGCCCCGGCAAACACCACCCAAGTGATCCCGGCATCGTCAAGCCGCCGGGCAATCTCTTTGAGTTGCAGAATTGTTTGTGACTCGTTCATACCCACCTCACCTCATCGGGGCATATCTCCCTGCCGGTACGAGCAGAGATGTGGGCCGCCAGCGTGAACTGGAGCACTGCCTTGCTGGTGGACCTGTCGAGCACCAGTTACCCACCCTCCCCCAACACGTCAATCAAGTGACGGGTGCAGTCAATGAAGCTATCGTGCCACTCGACCCGCTGGTACTTGATTTTACCCTGCCTCGCCCGCATTCTACCAGCCTCTCCAGGAAAGAGCAAACCGCCTGCGAGTGGAGGGGCAAGTCAGATGATGATGTTACCGAAAGGCGGTCGGTCAAATGATAATGTTACCAGGCTGTCCGCTCCTTGCTTTGTGCTTTCTGCTTCCTATGGGCACGAACGCTAGGCTGAGCGCTCAAAGTCCCGTAGCCGGGCGGTTCCGGCGCCCGGCGGGTGGGCAGAGCAGCACCAACACGCAAGAGGGTGACCGCTCATTTTGCGTGCACACCGCCAAAACAGGACACACTGGTTGACAAAACCAGGGGATTCGGTATAATCTACTTGGTGGCCGGGCCATCAGGCGCGGCCTGTATTGTGCATCAGGGAGGATGTATCGTGTATGCAGTTGTAAGATCAGGTGCGCGGCAGTATCGAGCCGAACCGGGCGGTACCATCCTCGTCGAGCGGCTGCCGGCCGAGGTCGGTCAGCAACTCGAGTTGGATGAGGTACTGTTGGTTGCCGATGGCAAGCGAATCGAGATCGGCCAGCCTACCGTCAAGGGGTCGAAAGTATTGGCGACGGTGGTTGCACAGGAAAAAGGCCCCAAGATCCGAATTTTCAAGTACCATCCCAGGAAGCGGTACCGCCGGCGTGCAGGTCACCGGCAGCGCTATACGAGGCTGCGGGTAGATGAGATTGTGGTGTAGGAGGACGTGAGATGGCGCACAAGAAAGGTGGCGGCAGCAACCGCAACGGGCGTGATAGTCGCTCTAAGCGCTTAGGCGTAAAGAAATACGGAGGCGAGGCTGTACGTGCAGGCAACATCATTGTGCGGCAGCGCGGGATGCGCATCAAGCCGGGCACGAATGTTGGGATGGGGAAGGACTATACCCTCTTTGCCACCACCGATGGCTTTGTACACTTCGAGCACATCCGAGGGGGACGCAAGCAAGCGAGCGTGTATCTAACACGCGCGTAGGAAATGGCTATGAAGGAAAACATTCATCCCAAGTACTATCCTGAAGCGCAGGCAGTCTGTGCTTGTGGAAATAGCTGGACTGTAGGCGCGACGGTACCAGTGATCCGCACCGACATCTGCTCCAAGTGTCACCCGTTCTTCACCGGCGAGCAGCGCATCGTGGATTCCGGCGGGCAGGTAGAGCGCTTCATGAGAAAACTGGAGCGGCGCGACCGAATGATTGCCGAGGCGGAGAAGCGCAGGGCAATGGCGACCTCGCCTGGACTCCCGCTTGCGGAACTAGGCATCGGCTCTCGCGCCCAGAAGGTGCTGGCCGGTGCAGGTATCAAGACCGTGGGCGACGTGTTGGCCAAATTGGAGGAGGGAGACGATACACTGACCAACCTGAGAGGATTTGGCCTCAAGTCGCTGGCGACGTTGAAGAAGCGGCTGCGCGCTACTGGATTTGTCTTGCCGGGAGACGAGGCGCCGGAGAAGACCGGCGTGCCAGAAGAGGCCGCGAATTCTGATTCGCCCGCAGCGGAAGAAGCCGCGAATTCTGATTCGCCCGCAGCAGAAGAAGCTGCGAATTCTGATTCGCCCGCAGCAGACGGCTAGGAAAGCCAGCAGAGGTTCTGTAGGGGCAGGTGACGCATCTTCTCAGATGTACCACATCTGCCCCTGTTCTTGTTGGGGAGCGCATCCGATGTGCAGCAAACCCACTAGTGGATGGATCGAAGTGGTCTGCGGGAGCATGTTCTCCGGCAAAACAGAGGAACTGATCCGGCTGGTGCGTCGGGCTCAGATCGCCCGCCAAAAGGTGCAGGTTTTCAAGCCCGCGATAGACACGCGCTACGCCAAGCGGGAGATAGCCTCCCACAATGGGATGCAGGTCGAAGCGGTGCCGGTGGCGAGCACAGCACAGTTACGGATGCTGATCGAACCGGACACGACAGTGGTAGCGCTGGACGAGGTGCAGTTCTTTGACGACGACGTGGTGAACCTGTGCAATGAGCTGGCCGAACAGGGGGTACGGGTCATCGTCGCCGGGTTGGATATGGACTTCCGAGGGGAGCCCTTCGGGCCAATGCCCGCACTGATGGCGCAGGCGGAGCGGGTGAATAAACTGCAGGCCATTTGCGTGGTCTGCGGTAACCCCGCCAGCCGCACCCAGCGGCTCATCAACGGCCAGCCGGCGGTCTACGACGACCCGGTTATCCTGGTGGGGGCCAGCGAGGTGTATGAGGCCCGCTGTCGGAGCTGTCACGTGGTCCCAAATCCCAAAGACGATGGTGATCCTGAGGGAGCGTGAGGACAATGAGACTCCCTGATGCAATTGAGAGAGTCTTGCTGGATGAGGAGACGATAGCGGCGCAGGTGCGCCAACTGGCGGCGCAGATTGATGCCGACTATGGCGATCCCGACGACTTGGTACTGGTTGGCGTGCTAAAGGGAGCCTTCATCTTCCTGGCCGACCTGGCCCGTCATCTGACGGTGCCTCATCACGTGGATTTCATCGCCCTTTCCAGCTACAACCGGGGCACGGTCAGCACGGGGTCGGTGCGACTGATTATGGATACGCGGGTCAACGTCACCGGCCGTCAAGTGCTCGTCGTCGAGGACATCCTGGATACGGGCTATACGCTGGACTACCTTATACGCACCTTCCGCGCCCGCAAGCCGGCCTCACTGCACACCTGTGTCCTCATCAGCAAGCCAGAACGCCGCCAGGTCGAGGTGCCAGTTGATTACCTGGGCTTCGAGATACCCGACGTGTGGGTGGTAGGGTACGGGCTGGACTACGCCGACCGCTTCCGCACACTGCCGTACATCGGGGTGTTGAAGCGGGAAGTGAGTGTACGGAGGGTAGCAGAGGAAGATGGGACTGCGGGATGACGTGGCGCGGGTGCTGATCTCGGAGAAGGCGCTGCAGGCGCGGGTGGCGGAACTGGGGCAAGCGATCAACGCCACGTACAGCGACGAAGACCGACCGCTCCTGGTCTGTGTGCTCAAGGGTGCTTTTGTATTCCTGGCCGACCTGGCCCGCCATCTGAAGATGCGGCACGAGATGGATTTTATGGAGATCTCCTCCTACGGCGCGACGACGGTGAGCAGCGGCGTGGTGCGCATCCTCCTGGATCTGGAGCAGAACGTCGAGGGGCGGCACGTGCTAATCGTGGAGGACATTGTTGACTCAGGCTGCACACTGGACTACATCACGCGCAATCTGCGGACGCGGAGGCCCGCCAGCCTGCGGGTGTGCACGCTCCTGAGCAAGCCATCGCGGCGCGAGATTGACGTGCCACTGGACTTTGTGGGCTTCGAGGTGCCAGACGAGTTTGTGGTGGGATATGGGCTGGACTTTGCCGAGGAGTACCGAAATTTGCCGTTTATCGGGATATTGAAGGAGAGAGTTTATCAGGGTAGTGAGTAGGTGAGTAGATGGGTAGAAAGGCAAGAAACCGCTGGTGACTGAGGCGTTGCCGGCGGCTTCTTGTTAGATGCTGGATACTGGATGTTGAATCAGCGTTTGAACCGTTTCACTTCGGACTTTAGACCCGGATTACGCCTGCCGCCGAAACTGGCTGTTGTAAAGCTCGTGGTACAAGCCCCGCGCGGCCAGCAGTTCCTCGTGCGTGCCCCGCTCGACGATGCGGCCTTCCTCTAACACGATCACCTGATCGGCGTTGCGTATGGTGCTCAACCGATGGGCGATGACGAAGGACGTGCGCCCTTTGAGCAACTCGTCCAGGGCGCGCTGGATCAGCCGTTCGGTGCGCGTATCCACACTGGAAGTGGCCTCGTCGAGGATCAGGATGCGCGGATCGGCCAGCACCGCACGGGCGATGGCGATCAGTTGCCGCTGACCCTGGCTTAGGTTGTGCCCGCGCTCGCCTAGTTGGGTCTGATAGCCCTCCGGCAGCCGCGTGATGAACTGGTCGGCGTTGGCCAGTCGCGCCGCCGCGATGACCTCTTCATCGTCCGCGTCCAGCCGCCCGTAGCGGATGTTGTCCATCACCGTGCCGGAGAAGAGAAAGGTGTCCTGCAAGACGATCCCCATCTGCTGCCGCAGGCTCTCGCGGGTCACCTGCCGCAGGTCGTGGCCGTCTATCCGTATCGCACCCTGATCCTGGCTGACATCGTAGAAGCGGGTCAGCAGACTGGCTAACGTCGTCTTGCCAACGCCGGTCGGCCCTACCAAGGCCACCGTCTGCCCCGGCTCTGCCGTCAGGCGGACATCCTGCAACACCGGCTCTTCTTCCCGGTAGGCGAAGGTGACGCAATCAAACTCGACCCGTCCCCGGATGGGCGGCAAAGGTACAGCGTCGGGCGCGTCGGTGATCTCCGGCTGGGTGTCGAGTAGTTCGAAGATACGCTCGGCGCCCGCTATCGCCGCCTGGAGTTGAGTGTAGAGATTGGCAATCATTCGGACGGGCTCGTAAAAGCGGCGCACGTAAATCAAGAAAGAGACGATGACCCCCACGCTGACCAGTGGCGGGTCGAAGGCCAGCGCCAGGTAGCCGCCGTAGCCAGCTACGATGGCCAGCGCGATGGTGCTGAGTACGTCGAGAGCGGGAGAAAAGGCGGAGAGGATGGACTGGGCCTGGACGTTGGCGTCTCGGTTAGCGGCGTTGATCTCATCAAACTCGGCTACGTTCTCCTCCTCGCGAGCGAAGGCTTGCACCTCGCGCACGGCGGCGATGTTCTCCTGCAATTCAGCGCTGACCTCACCAATCGTCTGGCGGGTGCGACGGAATGCGGTTCGCGCATGCCGGGAGAAGACGGTTGTGGTCAGAACCATCACCGGTAGAATGGTGAAACTGACCAACGCCAGCCGCCAGTTGAGGCCGAGCATGGAGACGATGATACCGACCAACGAGAGGCTCATACTTGTCAACCGCACGATCCCGCCACCAAAGACCTGGTTGATGACCTGGGTGTCGTTGACCAGGCGCGACATCAGATCGCCGGCCTCGTGCTGGTCGAAGAACTTGAGCGAGAGAGTCTGAATGCGCTCAAAGATCTGCGTGCGCATGTGGAGCAGCACCCGCTGTCCGGCCAGCGTCATCAGGTAGAACTGGCCGGCGGTGGCAGCCCAGTTCAACAGGTAGGTGCCAAGCAGCAAAAGCATGGTCACGGTCAGACCGGCATTCCGGTTGATGTCCTGCGATCCTTCGACGGGGTTCACCGCCACGAGTACTCGCGGTGGCAGGACAAGCAGCAGCCACTCCAACCAAGCCGGGCAGGGCTGGTCGCCGGGCGCGATGAACTGGTCTACAGCGACGCCGGTCAAGTAGGGAGCAGCCAGCCGCAGTACCGTGCTGACGACGATCAGCACAGCCACTGTCACCAGCAGTCCCCAGAACGGACGGAAATACCCTGACAGGCGGCGCAGCGTTCTACCCACCTCTGTGGGTTTGGCGGCCTCTTGGGTAAGACCGCGCATATGTCTACCGCCGAACATCATGGTGTGGCCTCTACTTTTTCAATCACGCTCCCCCTCCAACTGCGAGTAGTAAATGTCCGCGTAGATGGGGCTCTCGCGCAGCAGTTCCTCGTGCGTGCCCCGCGCCACGATCTCGCCTCGATCCAACACCAGGATCTGATCCGCATTGAGCACCGTGGCGATGCGCTGGGCAATGACGAAACTGGTGCGGCCCTCCATCAGCCGCTCCAGCGCCTGCTGGATGCGGTACTCTGTCTCGTAGTCCACGCTGGAGGTCGCGTCGTCCAGGATGAGGATGCGCGGGTTGAGCAGCAGCGCCCGGGCGATGGCAATGCGCTGTTTCTGCCCACCAGAGAGCGTGGCCCCGCGCTCACCCACCAGCGTGCCATACTCCTCTGGAAAGCTCATAATGAAATCGTGCGCCTCAGCGGCTTTGGCAACAGCAATGATCCACTCCAACGAGGCATCGGGCCGGCCGAAGGCGATGTTCTCGCGAATCGTGCCGGAGAAAAGCGTCGTCTCCTGAAGCACAATACCGATCCGCTGGCGTAAGGAATCCAGCGTCACGTCGCGCACGTCGTAGTCGTCAATGATTACCTGCCCCTCGGTCACGTCGTAGAAGCGCGGGATAAGGTTAATGATGGTGGACTTGCCGGAGCCGGTCGCGCCCAGGAGCGCCACCGTCTGGCCCGGCTCGGCCAAGAAACTGACGTCTTTGAGCACCAGTTCGCCCCTGCTGAAGTAGCGGAAACTGACCTGCTCGAAGGCCACACGTCCCTCGATGGCGGGGAGTTCGACCGCGTCTGGCTTCTCGACCACCTCGGATTGAGCGTCGAGGATCTCAAAGACACGCTCGGCCGAGGCCCCCGCCTGCGAGATCATGGCCATGATCATCCCCAGCATCAACATAGGGAAGAAGGCCATCATCATGTAATTGGCAAAGGCGACCAACCGGCCAATGCTGACGTGCCCGGCGATGGCCTGATAGCCGCCGACCCAATAGACGGCCAGGAGCGACAGGTTGGCGATGAGGAAGATGAGGGGCATGGCCGTTGTCATCAGCCGCCCGACGGCCAGGTTGAGATCGAACAAGTTCTGGTTAGCCTGGGTGTAGCGCCGGGCCTCGTAAGGCTCGCGGGCGAAGGCTTTGACGACCCGCACACCGACCAGGTTCTCCTGCAGCACGGTGTTGAGATCGGCCAGCCGCTGCTGAATCTGCATAAACAGCGGTCGAGCCTTGCCAGCGAAGAGAGCGAAAATGCCAAAGGTGAGCGGCACCAGCACGAGCATGATGAGCGCCAGTTGCCAGTCGGTGGCGAACAGCAGCACAATGCTGCCGACCATCATCAGGATGGCACTGAGGAGTTGGATGAAGCCCATGCCGACGAACATGTGTATCATCTCGACGTCGGACGTGGCGCGGGTAAGAAGTTGCCCGGTCTGAGCGCGGTCGTGGTAACTGAAGGAGAGAGACTGGATTTTGGTGTAGAGTTGGTTGCGCAGGTCGTAGGCTATGCCCTGGGCGGTGCGGGCGGAGAGCACCCCCTGCAGGAAGGTGAAGACTGATCCGGCGATGGCCATGCCCACCATCCCCACCGCGGCCCATAGGACGACGTTCATCCGCTCAGCCGCAATGCCATCGTCAATGATCATCTGGGTCAGGCGTGGGATGACCAGGCGGGTAGCGGTGGAGATGATCAAACCGAGGAAAGCACCGGCGGCTAAAAGCCGGTAACGTCTGAGATAGCCCAGCGCGCGTCCGAGGTACTTCACGATTTCCTCCACTTGGGGCCAGCGATGCCGTCCAGCAGTAAATCCACCGTCCCGTGGAGTATTTCCGGGAGGGGAGCAGGACGGTAGCCGTGATGCCACATCAGCATCTGCTGAAAAAACAGGGCGCGGGTTATGCCACTCAAGTAGATGGGGTCCAGGTCGGCGCGGATCTCACCGGTGACCTGGGCCTGGCGCACCTGCTCGGCCAGCAGGTTGGTCAAGGCGCGGCCAGGGCGGGCGTCTTTTTGTCGTTGGTGCATCACGGCTGCGAAAAGCCGCTGTGCCAACAAGGGATCAAGCAGGGGATCCTCGGCCACCAGGCACAGTGCCAGTTTGATGCGCTCGACGGGGCTGGCAGGCGCGCCTCGCTCTGGCAGAAGCGCCTCCTCCAACTGCTGCAACCGCCATTCGGCCAAGGCAGGCAATATCGCCTCCTTCGTCTCGAAATAATTGAAAAAGGTGCTCTTGGCGACGTCGGCTGCCTCAGCGATCTGCTCGACGGTAGTGTCGGCGTACCCGTGCTCCCGGAACAGCCGCAGCGCGGCCTCCATCAGCCGCTGGCGGGTTTCCCGTTTCTTGCGTTCGCGCCGTGAGAGATTCCTGTCCATTGTCGTATTGATGACCGCAGAACAAAAATGACCGCGGTCATATTGTACACGATGAGGTGAATGTTGTCAATCTGGTCGGCGCCAGCACATCAGAAAAACGCGCGGTATTGCGCGGACATGATGTATCTGTTTACCGGGGTTTCCCCTCATTATAACCAAAGTCGGCTTCCGCTGTCAATAGCGAAAATTTGAAACCGAGGTCGCGGCCGCCGGGGTGCAGGGTGTAGATTATACCGATGCGGAGGCCGGGGTAGAGCTCTTCCACCAATTCGCGGACGACCCTTCGACTGTGCTCAGGGCAGGCCTGGGCTGCGGTCTTCAGCAGGAGCTTTAGGAGAAAGCGGTAGGCGAGGAAGAAGGGCCACGAGAGGTCGTCGCTGGTGAGGGTGATGTGGAGGTGTGGGACGTCGTATAGGTCGCGGGCGATCCTTCGACTGCGCTCAGGACAGGCGTCGTTGACCCAGTTGTCTACACGGACCTTGCCACAGGAGCCTGTCCTGAGCGGAGCCGAAGGAGGGCAGAAGCGGGTCTTGCAGGAGAATGGCACGCGGCGGTCGAACCCACGGCCAGGGCAGATGTAGATGTAGCGAGCGTACCCGGCGCTGGGATCGCGGCAGAGCATCAGGCGCTCGACGGTCTTGCGGACGTGGGCGCGTTGGTCGCGAGGGACCTCGTCTTCGAGACGCAGGTCGCACCAGGTGTGCCAGTGATCGCGGAAGATGCGTGTTGCAAGCAACACGTTGGCGGAAGCGGTCGTGGGCGGTGGGGTGAGCGGGGTCGCGCCAGGAGGGTGAGGATGGCGTTTGGTTAGATGACAAGCCTCAGATTCGCTGGTTTGTGGTCTGCACCTCGACACAAGGGGTTGCACGCGCAAGAGCCTGATCAAGCGGGCTGTGGACGGCCAGGGGGCCACGGTTGAGGACGTGGGTGTAGGCCAACGAGTACGTTGGTCATGGTGATCCTCACGTCTTTGTGGCCGAGCAGTTCTTGCACCGTCCGGATATCGTAGCCGTCTTCGAGCAGGTGGGTGGCGAAGGAGTGGCGGAAGGTGTGGCAGCCGATGGGTTTGTTGATGCCGGCCAGTCTGGCTGCTTTTCTGACGGCTCGCTGGGGGCCGCTCTCGCCGAGGTGGTGGCGGCGTCGAACGCCGGAGCGAGGGTCTACGGAGAGGCTGCGGGCAGGGAAGATGTATTGCCAGCACCACTCGCGGTTGGCGTTGGGATATTTTCTTTCGAGGGCGGTAGGGAGGTAGACGGCGCCATAGCCGCTGTCCAGGTCCCGCTGGTGGAGCATTGCAGCACGTTGTAGTTGTTCCTGGAGGGGTTCTACGAGGCTATCGGGGAGCATCGTGATGCGGTCTTTCATTCCCTTGCCGTCGCGCACGATGATCTGGCGCTGGGCAAAATCAACGTCCTTGACCCGCAGGCGCAGGGATTCGATCAACCGGAGGCCGGAGCCGTAGAGTAATTTGGCGATCAGTTGGTTTACGCCAGATAGGGCGGTGATGACTGCCATGACTTCTTCCTCGGTCATGACGGTGGGCAACCGCTTTGGTTTTTTGGCGCGGACGGCGTCGAGGGGACGTTCCAGGTCTTTTCTGAGCACCTCCTGGTAGAGGAACAGCAAGGCGCTGAGGGCCT
>CAZMOT010000068.1:0-18356 GCA_964568065.1 uncultured Anaerolineales bacterium | reverse complement strand
CGCAGGTTTTTAAGGTTCAGGCTCTTGACAAGACTTAGAACATCTCAGGACAAGCTCGGGGGCGTCCCAGGTATGCGTTTTGGGACATCGGAAGTGTACGATAGGGAGTTCCTGAAATGAGAGCTCGTGCGCAAGCCGGGCATCGGAAGCTGCTAGGGCCAATATTGGTCCTCGTCGGAGCGATAGGATTTTTCGGGTACGGCGTGATCGCCGTTATGAGCACAGACCCATTGTGGTTTCTCGGCGGGGCAACGGTAGCCGATCCTGAGCGGATCGCCATTCGCGTTGACGGCGAGGAGACCGTGTTGACCGCCGGCTCGCCCGGCTACGATCTGATCGTCGAGGCTACAAGGGAGGCACTGTCCGAGTTCAGAAACCTGGCGCCTCGCTCGGCAGGTCTGAGCGAGGAGACGCTGGCCGAGTACCAACGTCGTGGCACCATCCTCGAGTTGTATTTCAACGAACCGGTGGACTTTCACCTGCCTTTCAACGACGGCAGGCCGACTGCTTTGTTGATCCCTATCGAAGGACGGCTCTCCGGGAAAGGCTACGTCTTCCGTGGCAGGAACGGTGAGTGGTGGGCTGGGCAGATGTGCATGAGCGACCCCCAGTCCCTCTTTGACGCATTGTCAACGCTGGGCTACGTACAGCAGTAGGGCCGCTCTATACAGTTCAAGCACCCAACCCCAACCAGGAGGCTTCTATGTCCAAAACAATCATCCTTGGAACAGTTACCTCAAAGCCAGGCACCATTCAATACGGCCGCTGGGAAGCACTGGATCACCCCACCGGGCACGTTGAATTCTTGCCGGTCATCATTGCCCAGGGCAATAAGGATGGCCCCTGCCTGTGGCTCACGGCCGGCATCCACGGGCCCGAACAAGCTGGCCCCCTCGTCCTCTACAAGCTCATCACCCAGGATCTGGTGGACCGGCTGAAGGGAACCGTGGTCGCCATCCCGGCCCTCAACCCGGCCGGCCTGCGCACCAGCAAGCGTGAACCCTACCATGCGCCCAAAGACCCCAACCGGCTGTGGCCCGACGGCAAACCCGAGAAACCCCCGGACCCAGACAAAGAGCCGCCCTCCTCGCTGGAGAAGGCCTATAAGCGGCTGTTCGAGGAGATAGCCGCCAGCGCGGATTACCTGATTGACTATCACAATGCCTGGACAGGTTCCATCTCGTTTGCCTTCCGCGACCGGGTGATGTACCGCGCTGATCAGGAGCCCCCCCCTATCCCCCCCGCAAGCGGGGGGGAGTGAGGGGGGGGTAAGGCGGAGGCGGAAGCCCTGGCTGCAAAGCAAGAGGAGATGCTCAACGCCTACGCCCACACAATCGTCAACGAGTTCCCGGCCGAGAAGTACATTGACGAAAAGCTGCATCGCTCCACGTCGGGAGCTGCCCTGCTGGTGGGCAAGATTCCATCCTTCACCGTGGAACTTGGCGCTGGCGAAATGCCGGACCCGGCCATCGTGGCTGCCTCGGCCGCCGGTACGCGCAACGTGATGCGCTGGGCCGGGATGCTGGATGACGATACGGAGCCGATTGAAACTATCAAGGTGGTGGCCCCCGGCTTCCCGGTGCGGCGGCGTGGCACCCCGCGCGTCAACGAGGCCTGCGTGGTGCTACACCTGGTTGAGCCAGGCGATCTGGTGAAAGCCGGCGACCCGGTGGCCGAAGTGCGCGACGTGTGGGGCCGGCCGCTGGGCGACGGCCTGCTGCGTTCCGAGCACGACGGTTTCGTCATCGGCCGCTCGCACGGCATCTACTTTTACCCGGGTAACGCGGTATTGGGCATGGCCATCCGCGACGATGCGCCGCTGGTGGCGCCGTACCCGGAGGATTACTTTAAGGAAGAGAAATAAGACCATCGGATTGGCCGACCGGGTGGAGCTGTACCAGAACCCGCTTCATCCCTACACGTAGGCATTGAGGGGCATCTGGTTGCCTGCCACCTGGTGGAATAAGCCTCCAACCTCCCGAGGGTTCCAAACCTTCGGGAGGCTCCCTTACCACTCCAAGAACTCTGGCGGGATCTGCTTCGCCAGATAGACCGCCTCGTCCGCCTGGTAGAACTCAATGCCCGCCGCGTGGGCCTCAGCGGCGCGCACGGTGAGGACGACCGGCTGCTCGTCGTGGTGGCGAGCACCGACGCGGATGGCCGTCTCTGGATCAGGCGAGAGGTGGACGTACTGGCACTCCATCGGCCTGAGTCCCTCGCGGCGGATGGATTCCAACACATCGGGCGAGGTGCCGTGGTAGAGGGTCGGCGGTGGAGTGCAGGGCTCGTAGAGGATGGGCTGGGCGCAGGAATGGCCGTAGCGGGCGCGGATGCGATTGCTCTCTACCTCGAAGCGGCGCTTGGCATCACCGCTGCCCTCCTCGACGACCGCCTTCACGTCGGCGCGGGTGGCCCAGCGAAAGTTGGGCAGCCCCCGCAGGATCTCCATCACCTCCGGCAGTGACGCCCAGCCTTCGTCATCTAGTTCCAGCGCGAACCGCTCCGGCTGGTGGCGCAGGATCAGGGCCAGGAACTTGCTCAGTTTTGTCAGGCGGCGTGGATCGGTCATATCGAGTTGGCAGGTTGGCAGCAGGGTTAAACCAGGTCGAGTGTGCCGAGAACGCGCGCCCGGTATTCGGTCACGCGGAACAGCAGGTATCCGGCCGCTGCGTAAAGCATACCCAGACCGGCCTCGATCAGGATCTTACCCGGCACACCGGCAAGATCGCCGGCAAAGATTGAGCGCACGGCAGCCAGTCCGTGGGTGAGCGGCAATGCCCGTGAGACGACCTGTAGCGCCGGAGGGAGCGCCTCCACCGGGAAGTTGACGCCACACAACACGATCAGCGTAGAGAAGGCCAGGTTCATAGTCAGGTTGAGGTCAATGCCGACCAGTCCAGACGTCGCTACCAGGATACCCAGCCCGGACATGGCGTATGATGTGACGAGCAGCGCCACGATCAGCCATCCCCAGTGCACCTGTGAGAAGTCGAGCCCGAAGAGAGTGACTCCCAGCACGAAACTAACCGCTGTCGTCGTCAACCCGTCGAGCCCCTGCAGCGCCGAACGCGCGATAAAGGTCTGCGCCAGGGGGGTGGCAGACGCGGTCACCGACTGCAAGGTCCCGGAGCGACGTTCGTTGAGCATCACCGAGGCACAGCCGAATAGCCCGCCCACCGAGGCGGCCCGTACCGCGTTGCCCAGCGCAAAGTAGGCAGGGTCTTGGCCCGCGAACGCCCCCAGAACCGAGAAGAACAAGATCTGGGTGGCCGGCTCCAACACTTTCATGATCAAGTAGTCTCGCGGGCGGAGCCAACCTAGCAGCGCACGGTAGGCGAAAATGGATTGCCGCAGAAAACGGTGCATGCTGTCAAGAAGGTTGTTGCCTCTCATGTCACACTAACTCCAGGGTAGCCTCGCGGCGCACGCAGTACTCGATGCGACCAAACAGAAACAGGGCCAGCGCGCAATATACCACTCCCGTCAACATCGTCCAGCCGAGCGCTTCCCAGAACGGCGGCCCCAGGGCAGCACTGTCGAGTGCTAGGCGCAGTGCCTCGCTGCCCCAGCGCATGGGCAGGATCGCGCTCAATGCCTGCACCCACTGCGGAAGGATTGAAACGGGAAATGCCATCCCGCCCAGCAGCAACAGCGGGTATTCGAGGAAATTCTGCATGATGGCGGTCGAACGGGAGAGGAGGAACGTCGTCGAGAGACAGAGCGCGAAGGTGCTGGCACTGAACAGGAACGCGGCAAGCGAGCCGAAGAAAGCCAGCCCGTGTGGAACACCGAACGTCACGCCGAGCAATATCCGGCTGTAAACGAGTGAGATCGCGAGCGCCAGCAGCGACAACCACGCATTGGCGGTGATCTTGGCGCTAAAGATCAGGGGGAGAGAGGTCGGCGAGGCGAGCATGGGGTTGAGCGTCCCGTAGTAGCGCTCGCGGTTGATGTCGCCGGCTGACGAAAAGGTCAGTGCCGACCAGATCCCGGACAGCCCACCACCCAGCACGACAAAGGCGGCCAGGTTATCGACACCCGCATCACGATATACCATATAGGTCGTGGTCGCGACGACAAAGGGCTGCACCACCAGCACGACCTGGAACATCGGGCGGGCGAGTGTGTTCTTGAGATGCACGCCGACCGTGCTGATGAAGACGTTCATGATCGCTCTCATGCCTCACCCCCCACGAGTTTGACGTAGGCGTCCTCAAGATTCGGAGGACGCACTATCAGACGGGACAGGTCGGCGTCGGGGAGGGCAGCCCGAATCTCGGCCACCGTGGCCTGTGCATCGTTGGTCTGCACGCGCAGCGTCTGCACGTGTCCACTCGCCGATACCGAGACCGAGTCGACGTAGGGCAAGCTCCGCAGCCGTTCGTCGGTCCCGTTCAAGCCACCCAGCACCTGCAACTCGACCACTTTGAGACCGCGCACAAACTGTTTCAGATTGGCAGGCGTGTCGAGCGCGATGATCTGGCCCTCCTTCAGCACCGCGACCCGGTCGCACAGCGTCTCCATCTCCCACATGTAGTGCGACGTCAGGAAGACAGTGACGCCGCGCCCGCGTATCTCACCGATCAACTCGCGCAACGCGCGGGCGGCGACCGGGTCGAGTCCGATAGTCGGCTCGTCCAGGAACAGGACTTGTGGTTCGTTGATCAGCACTTTGGCAACGTGCAGAAGTTGTTTCATCCCCTTTGAATAGCCTTCAACACGCTCCTCGCGCCGTTCCCAGAGCCCGACCATGTTGAGCAATCGCTCGACGCGCGCTTCGGCTATCTTGCGGTCAACGCGATACAGGTCGGCGAAATAGCGCAGGTTGTCCTGCCCGGAGAGCCGCCAGTACAGACCGCGCTCACCGCCAAAAATAAAGTTGATGCGGGGTCGGATCTGTCGCTCCTGGCGCGCCACGTCAAAGCCGAGCACCCTGGCCCGGCCCTGGGTGGGAATGAGCAACGTCGTCAGGATCTTGATCAGCGTCGTCTTGCCCGCGCCATTTGGCCCAACCAACCCAAAGATCTCGCTGGGATGCACTTGGAGCGATACGTCACGCAACGCTTCGATGGCGCGCTTGCGACGCTTGATCACGCCGACACTCGTCTCATACACTCGCGAAAGATTCTCCACGATAACCGTTGGGGTATTGTTCACTGTTTGCCTCCGTTGCTATCAGTCGCTACAGATCCACTCGAACATGACGTGCTATGGCGCGCAGCGTATCTCTGAAGCAATCCGGGTTGATAGTGTAGCACTTGGTCTTGCCTCCCCGGTGATGCTCGATGAGATAGCCTGTCGCGCTGAGCTGGCTGAGGTGACGCGAGGCGCTCGATTGGCTGAGGTCTAGCAGCGCGATAATCTCCTGTGCACACAGTTCACCGTGTTCGACCAGCAACTCGAGGATGCGCAGGCGCATGTCATCAGCCAGGGCGCGCAGCCGTACCATTAGCTCGGCCCGGGTTAGGTCTGGCAGGCCAACGTCTACGCCCCTGGGCATACAGGCTCCAAAGATAACGCGCACGAATAGCCCTTGAGCCATCTTGATCAGGTACGGCCCGACGTGAGTTGAGGGGATGAAGACGAGCCGCTCAGCACGCGCAAGCGCCCACTCCCAGCTACCCTGCAGGTCGCGGCCGGTAATCGCCCGAATCGCTTCGTAAGCTGTCAGCCCGGAGTAGTCGCGGCTCCCAAAAGCGTCAACGACCTGTCGTAGCAGCGGCTGGCGTCGCTCCCACTCGGCAGACAGTACCGTCTCCCACATCGCGTGCAGGTGGGAGACGATCACGCTTTGCATAAGCGGCGGATCGCCAAGCAGGGCGTGAGCCTCGGTATACAGGTCACGGTCGATCGCCTCGTCGGATCTGAGGCGCTGGATGCGCTCGAGGAACGTCTCCACGTCCTCTAACGAACAGCCCGAGTCTGGCTCTCCGCCGGACCGGGCATAGAGCCATCTCAACACCCGGTCGCGCATTCCCTGGGAATCTTGTGCAGCCAGGTCCTCTAGATAAGCTGGGAAACTTGACCACGACTCTTCCGGCTCAAACGCGGCTGACAGAAAACCGGACACCAGCCGGCCAGTGTGCATATGCTCGGGGGGTAGGGTAGAGGCGGTCTGCTCCACCCACTCGTCAAGCCCGGAAAGCCTGTCGACGAGGGTCAGCGCGAACAAGCTCGCCAGCACATTGTGTACAGGGTCGAGCGAGAAATCAACGGTGACTATCCTTGGTACGAGCAGGATATCAGAGTCCAGGGGCATACGCAATCCGTTTTAATGCATATAACCCGTTTAATCGGGTTATATGCATTATACCATGAAAACTCGAGGGAGTCAAGATCGAATGCTCGCCAGTGTGGCAATCAAATGAGGGCCGTGCCCTTCGTGTCGTCGCGGTAGTGGCAGCCACGGCTCTGGCGGTTGTGCTGCGCGGCCTCAGCGACGATGAGAGCCGCCTGCACACCGTGGCGCAATCCAATCAGCGCATCGTTCAACCGGGTGGTACGATAAAAGTCCTCTATGTCTTGCTTCAGATGATTCAAGTCCCGTAGGGCACGTGCCAGGCGCCTGGTCGAACGGACGAGGCCGACGTAGTGCCACATGGTGTGCTGAATGGTCCGCATGTCGCGCCAGATCAAGGCCGGGTCGGCCTCTTCTTCCAACCCCTCCTCCTCCCAGCGCGGCACGGCGTCGGGGGCAACGATGTGCAACGGGCCGCGAGCAGCGATGTCCCGCGCTGCGCGGTCTCCCCAGACGAGGCCCTCCAGGAGCGACGTGCTGGCCAGCCGGTTAGCGCCGTGGAGGCCAGTGCAGGCGACCTCGCCGATGGCATACAGGTTTTGGACGCTTGTACGCCCCCACTCGTCGCTCCAAACGCCGCCGCAGAAGTAGTGGGCGGCGGGGACAACCGGGATAGGCTGACGGGTGATATCCACGCCCAGACTCAAGCAGTGTGTGTAGATGGTAGGGAATCGCTTCTGGATCCCATCAGGCGACATAGCGGAATGGATGTCCAGGAGAACGTGAGGATAGCCGTGCTCGATCATCTCGTGGTGGATGGCGCGGGCCACGACGTCGCGAGGGGCCAGGTCCCCCCATTGGGGAGCATAGTCGGTCATAAAAGGACGGCTATCGGGAGTGAGTAACCGCCCGCCCTCGCCCCGCACCGCCTCAGAGATGAGAAATCCCTCACCTCCCGGCACGGCGAGGGCAGTGGGATGGAACTGGACGTACTCGGCGTTGATGACGCGCGCCCCGGCCCGGTAGGCCATTGCCAGTCCATCGCCCCGGGCTCCCTCAGGGTTGGTGGTGTGGCGATAGATGCGACCCAGCCCACCGGTGGCAAGGATGGTTGCCCCGGCCAGGTAGCGATGGACGGTGCGATGGGACTGCTCAAAAACAAAAGCGCCATAGCAGGTGATGGGTTCATAGACGATCAGCGGGGCGTTGGCGTGGTGAGGGAATGTGATCAGGTCTACGGCGGTAGCCGAGGTGACGACGTGGACGTTGGGTTGTCTGCGCAAGGCGGCGATGAGAGCCTGGATGATAGCGCGACCGGTGGCGTCGCCGACGTGAAGGACGCGGGGGCTTGAGTGGGCCCCCTCCCGACCGTAAGCCAGCCTCCCATTGGGCGTGCAGTCGAAGGAAACGCCAGTGGAACCTATCAAAACATCATCAACCAGCCCAGGCCCCTCCTCGGCGACGATGCGGGCGGCCGAGGGCAGGCTGAGACCAGCTCCAGCGGCCAGGATATCTTCTACTATGAGATTGACGCTGTCTTCCTCGCCCAGCGTGACGATGCCCCCCTGGGCATAGCGGGTGTTGCTCTCCTCCGGCTCTGCGGCGCGGGTGATGACCGTGATCTGCCGCTGGCGATCCTGGGCCAGCCGGAGCGCAGCCGACGCGCCAGCAATACCGCAGCCGATGATCAGGACGTCAGTCTTGAGAGGGCTCATCAGTTGACCTCCAACATCCGCTCCAACGCCATGCGGGCCAAGCGCGCCACCTGGGGCGGGACGGTGACCGGGTTGATGACCTCGCCTCTGGTCAGCCCCTCCACCACGTAGGCCAGTTTCTCCAACGTGATGAGGTTCATCGTCCGGCAATAGCTCGGCTTAGGAGAGAGGGCCTGCCCTGAGCCTTGCCCTGAGCGAAGTCGAAGGGGCAGCCGAAGGGAAGCAATGAACTGCTCCGGGTGCTCGTTCTTGAGGCGGTTGACGAGGTTGAATTCGGTGCCGATGGCCCACTTGGTGCCCGGCGGGGATTCCTCCACGCGGCAGATGATGTAGGCGGTGGAGCCAGCCTCATCGGCCAGATCTACAACCTCCATCATACATTCTGGGTGGACGATGACGCGGACGTCAGGCTCTCTTTCGCGCCAAGCCGTCACGTCCTCCGGCAGGAAACGCTGGTGGACGCTGCACCAGCCTCGCCAGAGAAAGATCCGCGCTTGTCGTAGGACCTCTGCGTCGTGGCCGCCGCAGGGGCGGCTCGGATTCCACAGCAGCATCTCCTCCAAGGGGATGGTCATGCGCTTGGCTGTGTTGCGGCCCAGGTGTTGGTCGGGGAAGAATAGGACGCGGGGCCGCCGGGCAAGAGACCACTTAAGGACAGCTTCCGCGTTGGAAGAGGTGCAGACCAGCCCACCATGCTCGCCGCAGAAGGCTTTCAGGTCGGCGGACGAGTTCACGTAGGTCACCGGCATGACGTCGCTTTCCACGTCCATCACCTGGCCCAGTTGCGCCCACGCCCGCTCCACGTCCTCCAGGTCGGCCATTTCCGCCAGCGGGCAGCCAGCCTCCATGTCGGGCAGGAGGATGGTCTGGCCGGGCCGGGCGAGGATGGCGGCCGTCTCGGCCATAAAGTGCACGCCGCAGAAGACGATGTACTCTGCCTCGCGGCAGTTGGCGGCGTCGCGGGCCAGTTTGAGCGAATCGCCCCGGAAATCGGCGAACTGGATGACTTCGTCTCGTTGGTAGTGGTGGCCCAGGATAACGAGGGAGGAGCCGAGAGCAGCCTTCGCTTTTCGGACACGGGCTTCGAGTTCTGCAGACCTGACAGGTTTCGGAAAACCTGTCAGGTCTGTTACAGTGGGTTTTGAGACCAGCATGCTGAGGTCGAGAGCAGGCGCAGAGTGAGTGAGCGCGCCGACGGAGATATAGTCCACGCCGGTGGCAGCGATGGCGGCCACGCGCTCCAGATTGACGTTGCCGGAAGCCTCCAAAGGCACTCGACCAGCCGTGATTTTAACCGCGGTCCGCATCTCGTCGAGGTCCATATTGTCCAGCATGATGCGGTCTACGTCAAGCGCCAGCGCTTCGCGCAACTCGTCCATGTTCTTGACCTCGACCTCGATGGGTAGATCGGAGTAAGCCACGCGGGCCCGCTCGACGGCGGCGGTGATTCCCCCGGCGGCTTCAATGTGGTTATCCTTGACCAACAGCATATCGTAGAGGCTCATGCGGTGGTTCTGCCCGCCGCCCATCCGCACGGCGTATTTCTCCAGCACGCGGTAGCCGGGATGAGTCTTGCGGGTATCCAGAATCGTCACCTGCGTACCGGCGACCCCGTCCACGAAGGCCCGGGTGAGCGTGGCGATGCCAGATAGCCGCTGTAAGAAGTTCAACGCGATTCGCTCCGCGGCCAGCATCCCTCGCGCAGGCCCGCTCACCTCGGCCACCAGGTCGCCTGGCGCCACCCTGTCCCCATCGTGGACGTGGGGGGTGAAACACAGGGCGGGATCCACGCGGGAGAAGACCGCTTCAGCGACTGGTAGGCAGGCGATGACGCCCGCGCTCTTGGCAACGATGCGCCCCCGTAGCGTCAGGTCAGCAGGCAGCACCACCTCGGAGGTAGCATCGCCCGGGCCAATATCCTCTGCGATGGCCAGTTCGATGAGCGGTTGGGCGGCGCTAAGAATGTTCTCCATTTATCTGTTCCTCCTCACACTCGAAACACGGGCGGCATGGCACGCTTATGCGCGGAGCGGGCGACCATCCCCTGAACCTTCTCCAAAGTAGCGGGCTCGATGCTGGCAGTATCCCCCGTCTCTATAGCTGCCAGCACCCGGTCCAGTTCGCGGTAGGTGATGCCCATCTCTCCCTCGTCGGTCTGGCCGGGCCAGAGACCGGCGGAGGGGGGCCGCTCGACGACCTCCTGCGGCACGCCCAGTTCGCGGGCCAGTTCCCATACCTGGGTCTTGGAGAGATCGCCCAGGGGCAGCAGGTCCACCCCACCGTCGCCCCACTTGGTAAAGTACCCGACGGCGAGCTCCGTCTTGTTGCCCGAACCCAGCACCAGGTAATTGCGGGAGTTAGACAGGTAGTACCAGGCGATCATCCTCAGGCGGGGTTTGACGTTGGCAGCGGTCAGGCGGTGGTCAGAAGGCGGCAGGGCAGCCGTCAGGACATCGTAGGCCGCACTCAAGTCCACGGTGACGGTGGGGATGCCAAAGGTTTCCGCCACCAGGAGGCCCAGGCGGGCGTCCTCTGGCAGGGAGTGACAGGGGAGGAAGGCGGCCAGGACGCGCTCGGGGCAGACGGCGCGCACCGCCAGCGCGGCGGCAACGGCCGAGTCCACCCCACCGCTGAGGCCGAAGACGAACCCGTCGGCACCGGCGGTGGCGAGTTGCTCGCGGAGCCAGGCGGCAATCTGGTCGGGAAGAGTCATCGGATTCTCCTTGATCGGGTTTCAGGTTTTGATTGGTGTAACTTCTACACTAGCCTAACCCGGACAAGCCGGAACCAAGCAGGGAAGACTCAACGCAAAGACGCCGAGGCGCAGAGGCGCAGAGATAACTCTTTGCGACTCTGCGTTAGATTCTTGCTCAATGTACAAGAATTTCAGTGTTCAGGTACTACGCGTCGTCCGGGACTTCGCCCGGAAGACATGGCCCCTCCGGGGCAGTTGACAAGAGAAATGATGGCTCTTTGGGATTTCGCATGGGTGACATATCAGAGTCCCGAACTTGTTCGGGTTCTTCGCGCCGCGCTCCCAACAAGTTGAGGAGTCCAATACCCTGACCACGCAAACTCCCAAAGACCCGAAATGATTTCCCTCAAGCTCTCACCATCCTGACGAGACGGATTATGGGGAGTGCGTATGTTGGACGAGTTTAGCGAGTACTATGCTGATTATCTGGATGGCACCTACGATTGTGTGGACCGCATCGTGATCAACGGCTACTACCGGATGGGCCAGTCTCCAGCAGGTTTTCGAACGTGGTGGCGGCAACTCAACGGTTCCGATGAGGGTCTATTCCAACTCGTCGGCATTGCAACATAACCCTATCGACAAACTTTTGTACATGTTGGCGCTGTAAGCGCCTAACGCAAAAAAGAAAAAGGGGATTAGTGTATCTTACACACTAAATATACACCTAAAAGCCGCGTTTGTCAAGAGGAAAGAAGCGCGTGCTACTGCTCGCGCAGCGCCTGCCAGATACGCTGGGGGGTCAGCGCCGCGCCGGAGAGCAACGTCTGGGCCCGGAAGACACGAGCGGTAACCACCACGACGAGGTAGGTCGTCGCCGCCAGCAGGATCAGGCTGACGATAGGTTGCCACACCGGCACACCGGTGGCCACGAGGCGGGTGATCATCGAGACCGGCGCGGTCAGCGGGAACATACTCAGGAGGGTGGGCAGTGGGCCATTTGGTGTCTGGATGAAGGCGTTCATCAGCCAGAGCGGGATCATCAGCGGTAGCAGCAGGATGAAGGTGAATTGTTGCCCCTCGCGCATCGAGGGGGCCAGCGCGCCGAGAGCACCCATCAGTGAGGAATAGAGCAGGTAACCCAGTATGAAGTAGAGCAGCGCCCAAAGTAGGAAGGCGGGGGGCAGGTTAAAGTCGGCTGCGGTTTCAGACATGATAGAGCCACGGTTGAGCACGAGCAGGCCCGCGCCAATCCACAGCGCCATCTGGAGCAGCGCGACCGCGCCCAGCCCTGCCACCTTGCCCAGCATCATCTCGCGCGGCCGCAGGCTGACCAGCAGGACCTCGATGACGCGGTTCTCCTTCTCCTTCGCCACGCTTTGCAGCATGAAGCCGGAACTCATAGTGATGACGAAGAAAAAGATGAACAGCGTGGCGTAGGGAACGATAAAGGTCATCGGGTTGCTGGTGTCGGTGCCGCCCTGGGGCGCCAGCGGGACGTTTTTGACTTGCCCAGTCGGATTAACGACCAATCTTGCCAGCGTCTCGTCGCCGACCAGGTTGGTGTTGACGATGCGCCTCATTACATTGCTGCTGATCAGGCTCTTGAAGGGATTATAGTCGCGATTGACCAGGATCACGTCGCCGCTGACGATGAAATCCACCGGGATCAGGTAGTAGCCGCTGATGTCACCCTCTTCCATCGCGGCATGAGCAGCATCCTTATTGGGGAAGGCGACCAGCAGTTCGGGCGGGATGTAGTCGGGGATGGTCTGTATCAGCCCAGCCTGGTCCACGTAGCCAATTGGTTCGTTGGCCGGCGTGATGTCTGAGGCTTCTTCCAAGACATTCTCGCCAAGCACCTGGCTGCCGACCGAAAGGCCGATGATGAGCAATGGGAACAGGAAGGTCATCAGCCAGAAAGAAGGCTTGCCCAGCGTGCTGAGAATCTCGTGTTTGATGACGAGCAAAGTGTTTCGCATTTGTCTCCTCGCTTTGTGCGCCTTCCCCCGCTAGCGCCCACGGACGGCGGCGATGATGGCACGCAGGCGGATGCGCTGCCCGTAGCTCAACATCCCCACGCGGAAGATGCGCGCGGCGGCCCATAAGGCAAACAGCGCCGACCCGACGAGCACCAGCAGACTGGCGGCAAGTTGCCAAGCCGGGAGTATTGTCATCCCCCAACGCATGGTGATCGTGATGTAGGCGGTGGTCGGAAACAACGTCAGGAAGATGGAGATGGGGCCGTCAGGGTTGTTAAAGATCAGAACGACGAGAAAGTAAGGAAGGGTAAAGAGCATGTTGAGGATGCCGGCGACCTGTTGTCCTTCCTGGGCCTCAGTGACGGTGGATCCGATGGCGACCATCATCCCGGCCATCAGCGCGAATGAGGGCAGGAAGTAAACTAGCGAGACGAGGACAAAGTCCCACGGCACTGAGAGTTCGCGCAGCGGCTCGAAGAATTGGGCGGCGACGACCAGCCCAATCGCGATGGCGAGCAACCAGACGAACAACCGAGTCAGTGCAACGCAGACCAGGCCGGCCGCTTTGCCGCCGATCAGTTGCTCCGGCGTGAGCGAGGTCACCAAGACCTCCATCGTGCGGTTCTCTTTCTCGTCGGCCACGGCGCGCATCAGGTACTGGGCCGAGGACATCACAGCAAGCATGAAAAACAACCCAGCGGCGTAGGGCAGGAGGGTGGCGACAAAACCAAACTCGCCGACCTCGCGGCTGCCATCGGCTGAGCGCACGGTCAAGTGAGCACCGTCGAAAGAGCGCAGGGCGACCGATTCGGGAAAACCGCTGACCAGGTTGGCGCGCACAAAATCCTCAAAGTCACTCTGGATGGCCTCGCCGGGGGCATCGTCCCAGTAGTAAAGCTCCAGTTGGCCCGTGGCGAGATAGTCTTCTGGTACCACGTAGTAGGCCTGAATCTCTTCTACTTCCAGAGCGACGCGGGCTGACGTTTCGTCGGGGTAGGAGCGAATTTCGACGTCGCTCGCCCGTTCGCGCGCGATCTGTGTCTCGATTTCCGGCGGCTGGACGTCAGGGTTGAGGATACCCGCGTGATCAACGTACCCCAGTGGCGTGTCGGTGTCCCCCCCTACAGCGACGGCGATGCTGACGGCCATCACGACGACGATCAACAGCGGTACACCCAGCGTGCCCAGTAGAAAACTACGCTTGCGCACCATTTTGAGATACTCGTGTTTGGCGATCAGGAAGAGCTTACGCATGCATCTCCCCCCTGTTTCCACCTTCGCCCTGCACGACGGCGACGAAGATGTCGTCCAGCGATGGCTCTGCGATCTCAAACCGCTCGACCTTGACGCCCGAGCGTGCGGCGACCGCCTTTAGCACATCCTGGGGACTGGTGCCGATGGACAGCGCCAGGTGCCAGACACCGTTCTCCCGTCGCGTCTCCAGCACACCGGGCAGGCCAGTAAAGTCCCCTTGACCCTCGATGACCACGGCGTTGCCGGCGAAATCGCGCTTGATCTGCTCCACCTGGCCGTAGAGAATCGTGCGACCTTTGTTGATGAGCACGATGCGGTCGCACAGCGCCTCAACCTGGTACATCTGGTGGGTGGACATGATGATCGTCTTGCCGGCCTGGCGCTGCTCCTCGATCATCTCTTTGATCAGCCGCGTGTTGACCGGGTCCAGTCCGGAGAAGGGTTCGTCCACGATGATCAGGTCGGGGTCGTGGACCAGCGTGGCGATGATCTGGGCTTTCTGCTGCATGCCGCGGCTGAGTTCCTGAATTTTCTTCTGGCGGTAGTCGTATAGGTCGAGACGCTTCAGGTATGCGGCGATTCGTTCGCGGGCGGAACGCTCGTTCATCCCTTTGAGGGTGGCCAGGAAGACCAGCGTGGGCTCCAGTTTGAGGTCTTTATAGAGGCCCCGCTCCTCCGGCAAGTAGCCGATGCGGTTCTTCCTGGCTTCGTCGAGTTGGCCGCCAAAGACCGCGATCTCCCCACTATCGGGCTTGAAGATGTCGAGCACCATACGGATTGTAGTCGTCTTGCCAGCGCCGTTGGGTCCCAGCAGACCAAAGACCTCGCCTGGGTTGACCTCGAACGAGACGTCGTCCACGGCCTGCACATCGCCGAAGGCTTTGCGGACGTTCGCGATTGAGACAGTTGGCATAACAGCACTCCTTGTGTAACCGAGGACGGAAATCACTTTGCGCTCAGAGTTCCTGTGGGCTTTCTCAAGCTTCACCTATATTATACAGGAGTCCACCCTGCCTGTCATCGGGCCCACGACCGAAATTGAGCCTGTACCTGAGTACAATGCCAGGATGTCCTCTGGGCCAAAGCGAGCAGAGGTATGTTGCTGCTCGGTGAAACGGTCGGTGGAAGAGATCAGGCTAGGGGAACAACCGTCGCGCCTTAACCTCGGCCACGGCATCGTCTCGAAAATGGTACAGCTTGGCTGGTCGCCCATCCCCGGCGCGATATTCGCCCGTCTCCTCGATGACCTCCGCGCTGAGGATTTTGCGGCGGAAGTTGCGCTTGTCTAGTTCCTCTCCCAGGATGATTTCGTAGGCGGCTTGCAACTCGCTCAGGGTGAAGGCTTCCGGCAGGAGTTCAAAACCCACGGCGCTGTACTCCAGCTTGTAGCGCAGCCGCTGCAGGGCATAGGCTAGTATCTCGGCGTGATCGAAGGCCAGCGAAGGCAGGTCGTACACAGACCACCAGCGAGCCTCGGCGGCATCGCTCCCGGCGTGGGGAGCGATGGCGTTGGCGGGGACCAGGGCAAAGTAGGCCACCGTGATCACACGCCCGCGTGGATCACGCTCGAGGTCACCGAAGGTATAGAGCTGTTCCAGGTAGACATGCCGGACACCGGCCTCCTCCTCCAGCTCGCGCAGTGCTGCCTCCTCCAGCGACTCGGCTATCCCCACAAAACCGCCCGGGATCGCCCACATCCCCTCGAAGGGTGGGTGACCGCGCCTGATGAGCAGAACTTGCAGGTCATCCTGGCACAGGGTGAAGATAATGACATCCACGGTGACAGATGGACGCGGGTAGTCTTCAAGCGGCATTACTACTGCTCCGTGTATTGACTTTACTTCTACTCATCCTCTTTCTGTCCAACCCCAGCAATATGAAAGCCGCATTTTGCAAACTGCTCTAGCAGGTCCTGCGGTGAAGCGAGCCATTGCCCCCACTTTCGAGAAATGTGTTCGGTCCACCCATAGTTATCGAAAGTAAATGTCTCCTCGCGGTCTCCATCCAGAGGAACGATGTAGTTTGCCCTGCGGTAGTAATCTTGAGCCAGGTATCCCTCGTCCATTTCCTTCATGGCTTCACGAATCTGCTCCTCACTGAACTCGGGATATTCATCCTCAAAAAGAACAAAGTCCATAGGATATCGCGGCCGGGGAGGTGGGTCTTCTGCTGGATATCCCATAACTAGTTGTACCAAAGGGAACACCCGCCTGGGCAGTTTGTACTCTCCGATGATCTTCTCGGCTCTATAAGGAACACCTCCCAGAAAGCAACTCCCCAACCCCAGACTTTCTGCGGCAATCACCATGTTTTCTGTCATCAGGGATGCATCTTGAATCCCAAAGAGCAGCAGCGAAAGGTCATTGGTAACCACCTGCCAGTTTCTCCTGGCCATAAAAAGTTCCAGCTTGTGAAAGTCCACACAAATCGTGAATAACAATGGCGCTCCAAAAGGGTGCTTATTCTTGCGCGATAGTAACAGACTATAAAGCTGGGAGGCGAACGGAGCCTGTTGTCCGGCTCGGACGACTGCTGCTATTACCTCATCGGATGGTGATTCATCCTTGTAACGGCGAATTGACTTTCGATTGAGCATAGTCCTGATGATGGGGTTGTTTATCATGATATGTCCTCCTCATGAGATTTGTGGTTACTACTCAACCACTGCTCCCAGCCCCCGTCCCGGGGGCGTCCTATGCGGAGAATAACCGCTCAGGGTGAGGCACTCTCGCTGTCGCCGCCCTCGGGGACGAGGGCTGAGAGCCTGAAAACGTCCGGCCTCCCATGGACTGAGTAGTTCGACAATGTCATGTTTCATTCAGGGTGATCCATTTCTGCTCAAAGGGGATCGTCAGATCCCCGTTTCAAGCGTCAATCTTGCTGCACAAGGCCGGGATCTGGCGATCCCTGGCGAGCAAAGAAGGAGCAGTCTTCGAACATGACATCGTCAAAGTAGTAACGATCTGTGAACATTATACCTGCATTCCGCACTTCTCACAACCGGGATAGCCTGAAGACTCAACAAAACAGACGCTGCCTGGGAAACCAAGTATCCCCAGGCAGCGCCAGATGGAGGAAAGTCAACTACTGTCTGCGTCTGAGACGCTTCTGCCAACGAGAGATCGGCGTCATTGCCGCCAGTGTCACATCCTGCAGACGCGCGCGGGCGGCTACCTGCGTGCTCCACACAGCGTTTCGCACCCGTGTGACCGGCTGGAACAAATTCGAGAGCAGCGGCCAATCCTCTACGGCGATTGGCTCCTCCGCCACGGGCTCTGGCTGCCAGTGTAGCACCGCCGCTGCCCAGGTCAACCCCGCCCCGAAGCCGACCAGCACTACATGGTCACCGGATTCCAGGCGACCTTCTTCCAACGCGTCGCACAGCGCGAGCGGGATCGAGGCCGCCGAGGTGTTGCCGTAGCGGTCAACGTTGACCATCACTTTCTCTGGGTCTATTTTCAAACGACGCACCGCCAGGTCAATGATGCGAGCATTGGCCTGATGGGGGATGATCAGTTCGATGTCGTCCCAGGTCAGCCCGCTGGCTCGCACAACGTTGATCACCGAGTCGGTCATCTTACGAGTGGCGAACTTGAAGATGCGCCGGCCGTCCATCCGCAGGTATTGCTCGCGGTTGCGCAGCGTTTCCTCGCTGAAGGGCCTGGCGGTGCCATAGCCGGGCGCTATGAGCGCGTCCCAGTCGTCGCCTTTGGAGCCGAGCTCGCAACTCAGAATCCCCGTGGGTTGATCGCTGGCCTCCACCAGGACGGCCGCCCCACCATCCCCAAAGATCACACAGGTGGAACGATCCGTCCAATCCACGGCCGGTGAGAGTTTTTCGACCCCGACCACCAGCACCTTGTCGTACAGACCGGCCTCGATGAACTGGCTGGCAGTCACCAGGCCGTAGACGAACCCGGTGCAGCCGGCGATCAGCGTGAAGGCGCCCGCACTGGTCGCGCCCAGTTGATCCTGTACCATGCTGGAGACGGGTGGGCAGAAGTAATCGGGCGTCGAGGTGGCGATGATAATGAGGTCAACTTCTTCAGGTACGACTCCCGCCCGCTCCAGCGCCTTCTGACAGGCCTCGACCGACATCGTGGACGTCTCCTCGCCCGGCCCGGCGATGTGTCGCTCGCGGATGCCCGTACGTGCGACGATCCACTCGTCGGAAGTGTCCACCATTTGTTCTAGATCGTGGTTGGTAAGAACGCGCTCAGGAACAGATTTGCCCCACCCGGTGATGCGTCCATACTGTTTCATTTGGCCCCCTTCTTGGCGTAGATTCTCATCAGTAATAACAACACCGAGGGGAGCAAAAAGTTGCGGTGAGCGTGAACAATACACGGCCCAGCCGGGGTACGCCCCCAACCAGGCCGGTGAGTTCGCGAGAGGTGGGAGGTGCGACGCACTTCAGAAGATACTGTTGGCTTACTAAATCAGTTCTCACAGTGCAAGACCCAGCGGTGGTG
>CAZMOT010000067.1:0-18375 GCA_964568065.1 uncultured Anaerolineales bacterium | reverse complement strand
TGATACTACGGCTTTTCTCGTTGTCGTGCTTGTCTGCCCACCAGAACACCATCACGTGGCTGAAGTGATCTAGTTGCTTCAATGCTGGGCGAAAAGGCTCCAGTATTTCCAAGTTGACACTGTCTTCGGATCTCTGTATGTATCCGATAGGATGGATGTGAAACGTTTTCTCATTCATTTTTCTACTCCTTGGTGAGACTCTCCATTGCCATTACCTGTACGATGCGCGCGCCTAATGGCACGCGGTTCAGCCGTCGCGCTGGTTAGGCGCGACACGCTTCCAAAACTGCCACCATCGCTTCCGGGGAACCAGCACTGGCTCGCCGCTGGCGATGAAATGACCTAGACCGCCACCCTCGTCTGTGGTCGTGACGTTGGGGAATGTCTCCCGGATCACCCCCATGATGTCGCCTACTTCCTCGGCGCAACCGTCGAGCGATTTCATCTGTTCACGGTCTAGCGACAGCCGCCGGAACCCAGGCCACTCAGGCAGCAGCCGTCGCGCCTCATCCCACAACTCGCGCGATTCCGCGGGGACAGAGCCTGTACGCCAGAGTTGAGTGCGAGCCCATGCCAGCCGGATGATGGAGGCGCTGCACTGCTCATGACTGCCACCGGAGTCACTCACGACCCTGCCGTCCGGGTGTTCATCAGACCAACTCAGCGAGCCGAGCGGCATGATGTTCAGGTGGCAGTCGGCAGCGGGGTCGAATCGCAGCGCCCCGTACTTTGCCTGGCACTCTGGGCAGAGAACGAATTGGAACCCCATGTCACCTCCTGCAGCGCCTAACGAGCTGCGCATCAGTTGCGCGGCGAGCCCATGCAACGAACCCTCAACAACCCTCCAAGTAGCTTGCAGTCGCCCGGCCTTTCATCGCGGCGCAGCCGCGTCGCGTGCAGCGGGTGTTAGCCGCGCGTATGTCACATTAAGCTGCCGCCGTAGGTTCTAATACAATCATCTGAACTTCTCAAGCTCGTGCGGATCATGGGAACAGGTCAACCGTACTCTGTCACTATGCTCGCGCAGCAGTGCCCGGAGGCGGGGTGAGTGCTTGCCAATCTGGCGGAAGGATTTGTTCAAGTTGATGAGAGGTCTAATCAGGCGGTAGTAGGGAGGACGGAAGGGGTTTTCTGGATCGACATCGCCGTGGAATGTGTAGGCATCCCCACAGTGGAACAACCAACCGTCTGGCAAGCGCAAAGCCACACCGCTGTGGCCGCGCGTGTGGCCGGGCAGCGGCACGATGCAAAACTCGGTCGAGCCGAGGTCAACCGGCGGCGTACAGTCAAAACCAAACCAGCGGTCGCCCTGCAAAAGGTGCATCACCCAGTCCGGGCCGTGCGACCAGTGCTCTGCACGGTAAGGATATCGTTCATACATGTCCTGCGGCTTTATCACCGCTTCATATTCATCTTTGAAGATGTGCACTTTTGCCTGAGGAAAATCCGGCAATCCACCAACGTGATCGTAATGAAAGTGAGTCAGCACAATGTGCCTTACGTCTTCCGGTACATAACCCAGCCGTTCGACCTGCTTGACTGCCGTCTCTTCCAGGTCACGCGGATGGCCGCCCATGGCCATCATCAACCGTATGAAGGGCGTGGGCGTGATACAATCCCGCGTACCAAAGCCAGTGTCTACCAGGAAAAGTCCATCATCTGTTTCGACCAGCACGCAGTGAATTACCCCACGTGCCGGGGTGAGTAGCCTCCCGGTGCCAATGAGTGCAACTCCGAGTGGGAGATTGAGTGTCCCACAGTTTAGGTGATGAACACGCATGTTTTTGCTTCCTCTATTTTGGGTTGCGTTTTGTTGTTCGCATTGTTCAGTTTGCGCGGCTAACACTGATTATAGGACGTTTGTCCACCTATTTGCTTATACGGAAACGACGGCCCGCCCCTATTATACCCGACAGTGCTCCTCGCGCAAACGAACGCCGCCAGGGGGCCGGCATACCATTTGCCTGGGTAATCCTTCCGTGTCGTTGGTGGCGCAGTGGGACGTGGAGCACCCCGACGACCCGGTGGAGGACTGAGCGCGAACCGGAGGTTCGTAGCATACGGCGGGACGCAACGCACCACACGGCGTGTTACCAGGCATAACACGCCGTGTTCTTTACGGTATCCCGCCGAGTTGTTGCGCCGCCAGCCACGAAAGCGCGCCCACCGTCGCCGGTTTTCAGACGCGTGGTGGCTTCCACGTAGCCGACAACGGCAGGGATGCTCAGCTCGCGGGCGACATCACAGGTATCCTCCTACCTTCACCCTGTATCGCACTTGGCTACTCTTTCGATTCCTCGCTCTTCGATAGAGTAACCACACCGGTACTGCCATCCACGGTGATGACTTGACCACTGCGAATGCGTTTGGTCGCCGCGCCCGTGCCCAACACAGCCGGGATGCCGTACTCCCGCGCCACAATCGAGCCGTGGCTGAGCGGCCCGCCGACGTCGGTGACGATGGCCGCCGCGCGGGCAAACAATGGTGTCCAGGCCGGTGTGGTGATTGCAGCCACGAGCACGTCGCCCGTCTTCATCTGCGAAAAGTCCTCCGGGCCGTGCAGGACGCGGGCCGGCCCGGTCACGTTGCCCGGGCTGGCAGCAACGCCTTTAAGCGTATCGCCTTTGCGCCCGTTACCTTTCCGCGCCTTGAGTTCTCCGACGTCTATCCCCAGGAATTTCATCTGAGGAAGCATCATCGGCGGCGTGGCACGCCTGGCAGCGCGCCAGGCTGCTTTGCGCTGCGGGATGGTCGCGCTCAGACAATCCAAAGCCTCACCACGATCCAGTCTGTCTGCCGCTTGCTCAACCTGGTCCTGATTCAGCCAAAAGATGTCGTCGGGCTGTTCGATCATTCCACCCTCGACGAAGCGGCGGCCTACCTCGCGGAGCATTTCCCGCAGCAAGGGATAGCTCAGGCCGACGTCGGCCAGCCCATCTTCGCGCAGCGGGGCGTACCGTTGCGCCGGCGCGATGACTTTGCGAAAGAGCTTGAGGCGCAACCCTTTCAGCCTGTTCAGCATGGCTTGTGTCGCCTGCTCGCGCCGCTCAGCAGAGGCCTGCTGGCGCGTGTGCGGGTTGACCCCCTGACCGCTGATGAACAACTTGAGCGTATCCAAGAGCGGCGCCGGATCATCGGCGGGCACCGGATTGCTAAAGTCGAGATTGTAGATGGTGTGCCCATACTGTTGCAGGTGCGCCTGGAAGCGGCTCTGCCACTCGCGCCAATCGTCCGCGTCCACGCCTGGCGGGGTTTCGCCGTTCCCGAGTTGGGCGGTTGGCGTGTCGGTCAGATAAGCGGCCAGCTCTGTGCGCGCGCGGACCCACTCGGCCAGGTCGTACAACGACTTTTCGGCCCGGATGGGGATGCTGTCAAATCCCAGTAGATAAGTAGGCGCTGTCGGATCGTCGCGCCGCTTGATCAGTTTGCCGTATGTTATCGTGAATAGGGCTTCGCTGATCCAGGCGGCTGGAAGGACGCCGGACACAAGCGCCAAGTAGCCGTCAATCGCTGCTTCCGCAAGCTCGCGCACCGTACTCAGGAGTTCAGTGGACGGTAGCTCGCGCCAGCGTGCGGCCTGCCAGCGCTCCACAGTAGCCACATAGTGCGGGCGGCCCGCCTCGGTCCACCGCTCTACCGCACCGGTGAACATATACTTGAGCATCCCAACGCTGCCCAAAAGTATTCGCGTAAGCTGTCCCAGCGTCAGCGAACCATTATAGTAGGCGTATTTGTTGACGGCGATAATGATCTCCTCCGGCATGCAGCCTGGCCGGCCGAAAAAATCGGTCAGCAGCCGGTGAAAACTGGTGTTGATAGCGGCCCGGCCTAACGTGCCGAACAGAGGGGTCAGCGGGTCGGCCATCAATTCGACGATGTTGTTGCGCATAGCCGAGTACATTCCTTTAGGCAGCTTCCACTCGGTTGGGACCGGTGGTTCGGGTTCGGGCAGGGCGGTGATCGGTCGGGCCTGGAGCAGATATAGTTTTCCCTCGGCGATGGCCCACTCGACATCCATAGGCGTGTTGTAGAACGTCTCAACTTGCACGCCCAACCGCACCAGTTCGGCGGCTTGTTCGTCGGAAAGCACGGGTGCACTGCGCTTTGTTTCAGGAACGGGCTGCTCTTCCGTGCCGCTCCCCAGGCGCACAGTCATCACTTGCTTGTCAGCCGTTTCGCGTGTGAGCACGTGGCCGGTCGCCTTGTCCACGATGAGCGTGTCCGGTGTCACCATTCCACCCACGATGGCTTCACCCAGGCCCCAGGCGGCGCTGATCATGGCCTGATCGCGCTGGCCGGTGACCGGGTGGGCGGTGAACAACACACCGGAGTTTTCCGCGTGCACTAACTGCTGGACGACGACGGCAACCTCGTGCATCCCACCCGCTTGGGTGGGCATCATGTCTTTGGCCTGACTATAGGCCCGTACACGCTCACTTTGCCGTGAGTGGTACACCGTGTGGATGGCTTGGCGGATCTCCTCGTCGGTGTGTACGTTCAGCACCGTCTCGAACTCGCCAGCAAACGAAGCCTGCGCTGAATCTTCACTCATCGCCGACGAGCGCACGGCGAATGCCATCGGACGTAGTGTGTCCGCCTCGCCGTCTGTTCCGCGTAGACGGTTGAGATACACCTGGACCTGTGTCCAGGCTTCGGGTGTTAACTCGTCATCTACAAAAGCGGTGGGCAGGATGACAAATCCATCCGGCACCGGGTAGTCGGCCTGGTAAAGCCGGGCCAGCGCGCCGCCTTTGCCTCCGGCGTGCGACTGTTGCTCTGCTGTCAGTTCCTCGAATGATCGGATCACGTTACTCATTTGATTTTCCTCCTTCGGACGTAGAGTCCATCTCGACCTGGTTGACAGAAATTACTGTCAGGTTCAAATCCCAGATCTTGGTCAGGATGCCGCGTAGCGCAGATTGGTCGGCAACCGGGCCGGTGAGTATGGTGATGGGCGAATCGTCCTGTGTGCCCTCGTAGGTCATTGTTATCCCATCGAACCAGTTGGCCCAGCGTTCGCCGATCCAATCCTGAACTCGAATTTGATACCTGTCCTGCTCCCGGATGTTTTTTATCCGCGTCATCCTGAACTGCTCCCGTGTTTGTGATGCCTTTTCCAACGTCAACCACAGTATAGCACAAAGGCGGTATGATGCGCATCATTCCAACGGTATGATAAGGGTATGATTTGAGGGTAGAAGAGGGGATGAGAACAGCTCAAAGAATGGGAATTGGGGAATTTGAGATTGGGGTGCTGGTTTGGGCTCAGCGGAGGTACGAGTCCTAGCCGGTGAGATTCTCGTGCAGCCAGCAGGGCTTCTGTGATCAGAAATTGGCCCCTTGACAAAGTCATCCGAATCTGCTATACTGGTAATAAGTCGGTATCCGACATATAGCAACTTACCTTTTAGGATTGAAAGGTGTTATGAAAAGAACGCAGTCTCAAGGCTCCGAATTACGACCCCTACGAGAACCTACTTTTTTCATCCTGCTCAGCCTGGCCCCAGGGAAAAAGCATGGGTATGCCATTTTGAAAGACGTAAAAGAAATCAGCCAGGGGAAAGTAAGGTTGAGCACCGGCACGCTGTACGAAGCGCTGGCCCGACTGCTCGATCAGGGTTTGATTGAGCGTGTCTTTGACGACGAGGTGGGTATGGATGAACCCCAGAAGGGCCAGAATCATCCCGGCAAGCCTCGAAAGGCTTATCGGCTGACGATAAATGGCCGGCGAGTGCTCGAGGCGGAGACCAGAAGGATGCTGTCTTTGGTTGCTGTCGCACAGCGCAGGTTGGTCGAGAAAGGTGCGTGAATCCGTTGTTTTTCAGAGGTCTTCCAGATTTCACCGGCCAGAAAACGAAGGCACTGTCCCTGGATCTCCTCATCCGCTTTTACTGTGCTCTTTTACGCCTGTACCCGCAACGCTTCAGGGCTGAGTTCGAGGACGAGATGCGGGCTGTGTTTTCCAAATCGCTTGAGCAGGCGGCGAAGCAGGGAATCTTGGCGCTGGCAAGCGTAAGCCTGCGGGAATGGCTCCATGCGCCGCTCACTCTCCTGAGAGTGCACTGCTTCAGTTGGAAGAAGAAAGAGAAGGCGACGAGTGATTCAACCGCCAGGTCTTCACCGGTTCCCAACTCTTCCCTCCCGTCGCCCTCGCCGGACGGGCGCGCATCCTGGATGCAGGCGGGCCTGGAAGTCAGCCTGTTCCTGTCTATGGGGGTGATCCTTGTCCTACAAACCTATCTTCCTCTTACCAGACCGGTGTCAGGCCCGCCGCGCAGTCTGGGTAGCATCGGCACAATAATCTTCCTTCTATCCATCCCACCCTTCCTGGTTGGCCTGGCACGTGGTTTGCCGCGCTGGACCTACCCGTTCGGCGGGATTCTGCTGGGTTACAGTTTCCTGGTTGCAGCCAGATTTAACCTGTTGCCATTCCTGGCGGCTTCACTGCTGGCATCCGTTGTCCTGGCGGTCGCGGCGGCGGTCGTCCATTCACGATACCGGCCTTTGCCGCCTTCGCTGCCGCGCATGGGGCAGAGCATTGGACTGGATTGGACCCGCTTATCTTTTTGCATCTATGGCTTTATGCCCCTGATGATCACCACTGCCTTTGACGATGCCCGCTCTAACAACCGGACCCCTTACCTGGCCATCTCTGTGCTGCTCATGGTCGCCGGAGCGTTCGCCTATATCCGGAGTCGCCGGACGGTCCTGCAGATGACCGCTCTACTGGGAGGGATGTCGCTCTCTTTTGGGTGTGCCCTATTGGATCGAGCTTACTTTATGGGCGGGCTGGGATCCTGGCTCTCTTCTCCCGGCCCCTGGCTCGCAGGGATTGGCTGGACGTTGAAGTTGTGGGCGTGTATGGCTGCTTTGATATTGGCGCCGTTTCTAATCAGGTTAGCACATCGTGATTGGGAGGTTCCCAGGCTATGACGATGACTCTTTTGATCCAGATCGGCGTTATTCCAGCCCTGCTGGTTGTCCTGGCGGGGATGCTCATTCTCCATGTGGGATCCGATCGCACGGCAGGCCGGCGCTTCCTGCTCTATTTGCTGTCGGTAGGCGTGCTGCTGATCGCAGTTGTGTTCGTCGTCGGGCAGCTCGATAACCGACCGGCATTCCTCGTCTCAAACCTGCTAGGGCCAGGCCTGACAGGCGTGCTGGTCCTGATTCTGGTCAATCTCAAGCTGCTGGCCCAATTGAGGCCTGGCGAAAAAGCCCTGGCTCTCCTGCTGGGGTTGGTTGTTCTGGTGCTCCTGGCCATCCTCTGGAGGCAGCCCTATGGAATGACCTACGGAATGGTACCTGGCGCGCTGCTGCTGGCTGCCGCCTGGGCCCTGGTGGGTCGCTTTGAGGCACTGGGCGTCGCCCTCAGCCTGGTATGCCTGGTCCTGCTGGCGCTTTCTAATGTCCTGCCGCTCGTCTACCCAGACCTGCAGCCTTCCACCTGGCTTTGCCTACCGTTTGTGCTCTCGTTCTTCTTCTTGCCTGGGCTGGCGGTGGCATTGGCCGCCGCGTTGATCTCGACCGGCCTCAGGCTGCTCCCCCGGCCGGAAAACGCCGGCCGACCCGGGGCAGTTCCCGCTTCCTGGTTCCCGGCCGTGCTGCGATTGGGATTGGCTGCCCTCCTGCTGGGAACCCTGGCCTACACCATCCTGTGGGCCTCGATCTGGGACCAGACCAGCGACGGCCTGGGCGGGATCGCGTATTCGACGCAGGCAGCGCTGATCGCCATCGCGGCCGGCATGCTGATGGGAGTGACTTCCACCGGCTGGCGCAGGTCAGCAGGGCTGGCTTTTGCCGTGCTGATACCCGTTGTGATGTTCGGGATGTTCGATTACGGCTGGGATGTCTCCTACCACGCGATCACCGCAGCGCGCGCGGCGCGCATTCGGCGCGCCGTGGAACGCTTTCACGCCCGTGACGGGCGCTATCCCGAGGAACTGCGTGAACTGGTCCCGCGCGATCTACTATGGATCCCCAGACCGGTCATCCTCCAGGGCCATGGCTGGTGTTACCAGGGCGGTCAGGGCTATTACCGGCTGGGCGCCTTCTATCGAGAGTACTTTGGCACCCCGCTCTCTCTGCGCATCTATGCTTCGGCCGGCAGCGCGCCGGAATCCGTCTGGGCGTGCGAAGAAAAGCTGGCAGAGTTGAAAGCCCGACATGACCCACCGCCCATGTATGAACACGACACTGCCCCAACGGAGGAACCTCTACCAACCAGCGTCGTCCCCATCCCCAGGACGCCGGTCCAACCCCTGGTCAGGGCCAGATCCATTACCCTGGGGAGTTGGTCTCTGGATGGCAAGTATCTGGTTTTCGGCTCGCTGGAAGCCACCGAGGAACCGTCCTCAACGACGCTGAGCTTTTTGAATGCCGAAACCGGTCATGTCTGCCAGGCGGACGAGAGATATCCACCGATATCCAGCCTGCGTCGCCAATATGCCTGGCTCCCCGATGGGCGGCTGTTGTTCATCTCGGAGGGCGGGGAGATGGACCTGTTGAAGCCGTGTGAGGCGGGCAGAGAGCGCCTAGCCGACCGCTACCCGGCGAAATTCAGCCAAGTGGCGGCATACGAGGGCAAAAGCGGCCGGATTTTGCTCGAGAGCGAACAAGCCTACTGGATCCTGGATGGTATCAGCCTGGAGGCGCGCCAGATCCCCGGAGTCAGCCCGAACCCGTATGAAGCCCATTGGGATAACTATGCCTGGTCGCCGGGCGGCGAGCGGCTGGCCATCAGCCGGTTGAACGGGAGAGACCGGAAAGCCGGAAGCACGCTGTATCTCGTGGCGGGGGATACCGGGGAGGTGATGAAAAGCCTGCCGCTGGAATATGCCTCCGATCAGAGCGCGCCGTGGGTCGAATGGCTGGCAAAGGACGAACTGCTGCTGCACGGCGGAGGTATCCTGGCGATGGTGGATTTCCGCTCGGATCCCCTCAGGATCGTCAATGTGTTGAAGGACATTTTCGCCCTGGACATTGCCTATCCTGACGAGATCTCTTCGATGGCATCCATCACGGATAAAGCTGGGGAGAGCTACCACCTGGCTGTACGGGTCAACCATCCCAGAAATCAGGATTTGTACCTGTATCATTCGGAAACCGGCAGCGTCGAGGTCCTGCGTCACGAGGTCCATACGATTCTCTTCTTCCCGGACGGAGAATGGACGGAACTTGGGAACTTGCCGGAATGGGAGGATGTCCCCGATGAATATGAATTGGTCTGGGTGGATGCGCCTGGGAAAGAGACCCGCCGGTTGGTCGTGCAGGGTCACACCCCGCGCAATTACCCTACTCTGTTTGCCAGATACCTGCCCCGGTCATCGCAAATGGCCTTCAGTTCTTCGCAGGGCATCTCGCTGGTTTCCGTCCCTGATGGAGAGCTGCTCCGTTTTTGGGAGCTAGCGGGAGCGGAAGGCAGCCGCTCCACACACGTGCTCGCCACTCCCGATGAGAAGGCACTGGTGGCAATAGCAGACGGGGTTAGCTTGTACTTTATCCCTCTGCCGCGAAGGATGTAGTCATGTCAAAATGCGAATTCTGTGGAGAAGAAGCTGGCTTCCTTCGTAAAAAACATCGAGAATGTCAACAAAAGTATGATGAGGGTGTCAGAAAATCGTAAACCTTGCTCAGAATTCTGTCCTTTCATCAAACCCGCTCGATTCTCGAAAAAGAAATAAACCAAGTGATGGGAACAGTATTTGAAGAGGCGGCGCGAGAAGCAGCCGGCCAAGGAGGATGAGCCATGAAAACGAAGGCGTTCTATCTATTCGCCCTGAGCGTACTGAGCCTAGGATGCTGGCTGTCTGCAGGTTTTATGTTGAGCTCCCTGGGTCCCGACTGGCTGGGCGCACTGGCGATAGCAGCTTGGCTGTTTGCCTCAGCACTGGCGTTGGCCGCCACGAGAGTGAGCCACAGCGCATGGATCTATGCCGGGCTCCTCGTCCTGGCAGTGTTGTCCTGGCCACCCTCCCTGCTCGTTAGTATCTTCCTGGACCGCCTGTCGCTGCCGTTCGGGCTCACGTATTTGATACCTTCCACGGCGGTGCTCATTACCCTGCTCCTTTATTCAGGCCTGAATTCTGATAAAGCGTGGCAGAATGTGGGCGCGGTAGAAGGTGGGAGCTCACAAGCACAGCGCAAGCAAGCTGTCCGGGCTGCGGTCGTTCTTGTCCTGAGCGCGCTGGCCCTGGTATGTTGGCAGTTTACACGTTCTATGTTCGGGTTCATATCTTTCCTTTTCGATCCTCTCAGTTGGCTGATCGTACTGGCGATAGTATTGCTGTTTGTCCCAGCACTGGTGTTGGCAGCCAGGAGAGTGAGCGAAAGAGTATGGATCTATGCCGGGCTTCTTATCCTGGCGGGACTGTTCTTGCCAGCCTCCATGGTCGTAAAGATCTTTCCCTCCCGCTGGTCGCTGCCGTTCGGAGGCTCAATGGCGATCACGCTTTTCTCGATGCTTTCTATGGCGCTGGTCATGGCAGCCTTGCTCCTTTATTCAGGCCTGAACCTTTATCAAGAGTGGCAGAATGCGGGCACGGTAGAAGGTGAAGGTTCACAGACGCAGCGCAAGCAGGCTGGGAAGGCCGCGGTGGTCGTCCTGGCCCTGGGCGCACTCTTGCTCGCCAAGGCGCTCCACAACCTTTATTGGCTCATGGTCTGGGACACCACCTATGATTCGCTCGAATACTTTTGGTTGGTTATCCCGGTCAGGGCAGTGCTTTTCTCTGGTGTCATGTTGTCCATCGCCCTGCCGGGCAGGACAAAGTTGGCAGGCTTTTTGTATTCGCTGCTCATCCCGGCATTGATGATCGCGGTCTCCGCCCGCGCCCAGCGGGTCGACTTCCGCCAACTGACGGAAGAGCGGGCCGGGCGGGTCAGCCAGGCGCTAGAAACCTACTGCGCCCGAGAAGGCCGTTACCCCCAGGACCTGCGGCAGTTGACCCCCGGGTACGTCCTCTCACTCCCCGGGCCGGTCACCATCTACGGGCAAGACTGGTGTTTTGATGGAGGCGACGACTATTACCGCCTCGGTTACGTTTACCGCGAACACTGGAGCGACCCGGACCTTCACGGGCGGATCTACAAAACGAAAGGAGAAGCTCCCGATCTTCCCGGTATCTGTGCTGAAGAAATCGCTGCTTTAGAAAAACGCTACCCGCTTTTTAGGGAGCGTAGGTGAGGGAGAATTCACCCGCACGAGAATGCTGTGTACCGGAAGCTCTTGAACTGCACCTGACCCCCTGCTTCGCATCGGGGAGTCAGTGGCGGTTTGCCAAAAGTCGTTCTGGATGGCGAGCGAGTCTGGCTGTCACCGCAGCGGCAGGTGAGCCAATCCGTTGGCGGATTGAGACGTAAGAGAATGCAAAGCCAGGTCAGGAAACCAGAATAGTGATATAAAAGGAGGCAAAGCATGTCGTGGATTAACGAGCATAAACGTGTTTGGCGAGTGGCTATACTGGTGTTGCTGCTGGTGGCAATTATGGGACCCTGGACCTTTACAGATCGAATCAATGTGCCGGCGGAATACCCGTGCTCGGCCCCCTTCATCCGGCTGGAAGGTGATTTTTGTGGGACGCCGCTGTCGGGGATCTGGATAATCGGCGGGTTCATCAGCATGGGTGTAGGGCTGGTCACAGGAGCAACGGGTTTTACCGATAGGGGCGGCGGGTTTCTCTGCGTATTCCTTTTCATAATAGTTCTGCTCGTGCTGCCCTTTTTCAGTACACTGCTCTTGATCGTGCGTGGAGATCGCCGGCGCCGGCAGGTGTTCAACGTAGCGGCGTGGGGTTTTGCTGCTGGCATGGGTCTGCTGATAGGTATGTTCAGCTATCCGAAACTGTTTTGGATGTTATGGGGCATCTGGCTCTACATCGGGTTGGCAGTCAGCGCGCTGATACTGGAGGTGCTGACGCTGGCGGCGGGAAGAAGGCCCCGCCAGGGATGATGGCATGTCGATACTGAAACACGTCAGCACCATCGGATGGGACAACGGCCTGCTCTGCGGTGAGTATATCGGAAAGCCGCTGGGGGAAGGCATTCCTATGGTTGGTCGCGCTGGCACTGGGCGCGAGCCTGCCGCCAATGGAGACTAGTCGGCCGGAGCGTTGGCTGTTAAGAGGTCAGACGTGGAGGCAAAAGTGCGCGAAACACACCATCAAGAGAAGGGCAGACTGAGCATAGAAGGCAGAACTGCAATCGAGCCACAGCCCTGGTGGCAGGTCGGGCTGGCGATCCTGCCGGGTGTGATGATCTTTGTCGTTACAAACCTGGACAATTTTGGCTGGCAGGTACGATTGCCATGGTCCGTCGCGCTGTCGGTGCTCGTTCTCCTCCCCGTGTCGAGCATCGTATGGGCTGTCGCGCGTCGACGCCGGTTGGACGTCGGGGCCTGGGGCTTGATGCCGCTCGGTCTATTGACCCTTTCTGGGGTGTTCGCCGTGACAGACCCGCTCACCTCCTTGGGTCGTCCGCTCGGGACTGTCCTTCTTCTCTTACTGGACTATGGACTTCTCTTGGCGGCCTTGCTCGTGATGTTCAGACGCACGTCCTTCGTCCGCATTCTGCCCGTGATCGGATACACGCTCGCCCTGGCGCTGGTCGTACTGCTCTACTCTGCCTGTGTTGGATGGATGGGCTGGGGCGGCATCGAGATCTACACCCCGGGTCAGCCGATCGTGCGATTGATGGACTGGAACGGCCTCGAGCTATATGCGACCCTGTTCCTGTTGGTCGTAGTTGGGGTGTTTCCGGCCAAGCGCCAGGGGCTGATTGCTGGCTTGTTCGTGCTTGCGGGCGGGGTCTTTTTGATGAGTTGGCATATCGAGCAAGTGATCTATTTCTGGGACTGGGCCGCTTGGAACACGTCGCTGGAACTCGGTGTCACCGTCCTGTTCTTTATTGTCGCGCCCATCTGGGTGCTCCATTCACGCTCCGTCTTGGGCCAGGCTGCCGGGCTGCTCGTGCCCGTGTTGGCCTATGTGGCCATGCTCGTATCTGCGCTGTGCGTCGCTCGCGGGTTCTCTGTCGGCAAGTCGATCTCGATAGCGAGCCCGGCCATCGTCTTGTGTGCAGCGCTCGGCGCTGCGATCGTGTTGTATACCTGGGTGGTATCGCACGCCAGTAGAAGTAAATCCCCGGCCCCTTGGGGCCATTCTCCCAGTAGTGCCTGAGAGGGTAGCCCTTGCCTGTGACGGACCGGCAGTGACAGAAGAAGGGCCTCAAGAAGGCAAGATGCCCAGCGCCCTGGCTCGGACGACCGCCTCCTTCCGGTTGTGGACGCCGAGCTTGCCATAGATGTTGCGCGTGTGTGATTTGACCGTCGGCAATGAGATAAAGAGCCGCTGTGCGATCTCGGCGTTGGAGAGCTTATCGGCGAGGAGTTCCAGTACTTGTATCTCGCGGTCGCTTAACGGTTCGATCAAAGAGGACATATCAATCGCCGGTTGGTCCTTTGTCCTGGTTCCCAGGATGGCGAGGAGTTGCCTCACATAGTCGAGCGCGATGGTACGATCGGCTGCCTGGCGCAATAGGTACGTCATTGGCTCCCCTTCGTCAATAAACACGCGCGCGTACCCTTCCGGTTCGGCCAATTGGAGCGCACGTTCCAGTGCCCCCTGTGCTTTGCTCGGAACCTGTCCTGCCACCGCGAGTACTCGTGGCGGTGAGCTTGCCAAAGGATCACCCCATGCCCGTAGAGCCAAAGCGCGCAAGGCCGAGATTTCGATCACCGTTCCCATTCGACCGGCAGCTTTAGCCGGTGGCAACAACGTATCCAGCAGGGCCAACGCCTCATACGGTTCGTCTTGAGCCAGGAGCACACGCACCAGCGTCAAGTCTTCGAACTCGCGCAAGTATTCCGTCTCGCCGAGCTGTCCGTAGTCACGCGCCCAACGGGCAGCCAGATCGGGCTTGTCCTGCGCCAGCCAGATGCGGGTCTGGTGTGCGGCGATCAAAGTTGACACACGCGCAATGTCGAAACCTTGCGCAATCTGAACCGCCCGCTGGATCGCTGCCAGTGCCCCGTCGCCGTCTCCCTGTGCCTGTCTGATTCGCGCCAACAGTGCGTGGCCAATGCCAAAGCTGTCTGTCGTTTCACTCCGCCCCAACAGATCCAGGCTCTCGGATACGTACCGTTCCGCCGCCGATAGGTCGTTCTGCTCATACAGGATTTTGCCCAATTCCAGTCCTGCGAAACCGGCCACCGAAGTGGGCGCGCCGTCAACGACCGCCATTTCCAGCGCCTGCTGGCAGGTTTGGAGAGCCTGGCGGAGTTGTCCTTGAACGATTTGCACTTCGGCCAGGTGGCAGACAAAAAAGGACACCACGACAAAGCCAAGCTTGGCCGCCCTCGCCAGCGCAATCGCCTGAGAGAACGCCTTGCCCGCCTCCGACACATTGCCAGCGCGGAAATGAGCCAGTCCGAGAATAGATGACACGCGCATTTGCATCATCACGTTGTTTTCCGGCCAGTACGTCAGGGCTTGATGGGCAAACTCGATGGCTTGCCGCACATCGCCGCGTACCGCTGCATACGACGCACGGTCTACAATAACCGGCCCCAGGATGTTTTTGGCATCTGGGATCGAAGGAGCGTCTTGCAGCGAATCTGCGAGTTCCTGTAGAATGCGTTCGGTCTCCTCTCGCTGCCCGCTCAGATAGAACACTCGTGAGGCAAAGAGCCGTAGCCGGGGTCTGGGGCGGACAACGTCATCGGGCAACACCCTGAGCCATTCCAGAAACGTCGCTACATTGATGCTTGGCCAGGCGGTCACCTTGAGAATAGTGCGTTCGATCACGTCGGCTGCCAATTCAAAATCGGGGATCGCCAGCGCGTGATGGACGGCTTCGGCCGGGAGCGCGTTCTGGTCGTACCACGTTGCTGCTCGAAGGTGCAGCTCGGGCACTTGATCTGGCTCTACTTCTTGCAGACGGGCGCGCAGCAGTTCGGCAAAGAGGCGGTGATAGCGATACCACCGCCGCTCGTCGTCCAAAGGCACCACGAACAAGTTGGCGTGCTGCAAGTGTTCGAGGATCTGCCGGCTCAAGGTTAAGGTGCTTTTGTCTTCCGCCGTCTGGTCTGTAAGGGCATCGCAGAGAGAGCCACACATCCGCTCCAGGATGCAAGTTCGGAGCAGAAACTTGTAGATCGGTTCAGGTTGGTGTCTCACGACTTCATCAGTCAGGTAGTCGAGAATAAAATGGTGTCGGCCAGAAAAGCTGTCAATGAACTGAGGTATACTGCCCGTTTCACCGTCGGCTATTCGAGACTGAAGCGCAAACGCGGCCATTTGCAGGCCCGCAATCCAGCCCTCTGTGTGAGCATCCAGTGCAGCAACCTCGGAGGTTTCGAGATTCAGCCCCATTGACTGGTTGAGGAATGTCGTTGCTTCCTCGATAGTAAAGCGCAAATCGCTCTGGCGCATCTCTGTGACCTGACCGCGCCCGCGCAGCCGGGAGAGCGGCAAGGGGGGATCTTGACGCGAGACGATGACCAGATGCATCTGTGGCGGCTGTCGTTCCAACAGGAAGCTCACTGCCTCGTGAACACAAAGTTCCGTGATGGTGTGGTAATCGTCTAGCACAAGTACGAAAGAGAATGACTGAGTCACGATGTCGTTGATCAGTTCTGTAAGCAGCGTCTCAACGAAGGGCAGTTGTGGGGTTTCCAGCAGGTGTTGCGCCGCTGGCCCGATCCCGTCATCAACTTGCCGAAGCGCGGCGACGAGGTAGTTGAGAAAGTGAATGAGGTCATTGTCTCCTTCATCCAGGGAAATCCAGGCAAACGTTTGGCCGGTGCTACGCAACCACGCATTGACCAGCGTGGTCTTGCCAAAGCCGGCCGGGGCGGAGACGAGCGTCAGCTTGCGATCCAGGCCCGCGTTCAGCCGCTCAATCAAGCGCGGGCGCGAGACTAGCTCTGGCCGGACGGGGGGGATATAGAGTTTGGTTTTCAGGAGCGGCGTGACCATTTCGCTCTCCCTGGCAGCACGGTATGCCCAATTGAGTTCGGCAATGATGACCTCTCCCCTGGATTATATCTTAATGCCAACGCTTGCGCAAACAACCCGGCCCAGTTAGCATTTTATGGGCCGGGTTGTTCAATAGCGTCTATCAATTAGCTTGCAGGATTTCGAATCGCGCCAATCGTCCGCGTCCACGCCTGGCGGGGTTTCGCCGTTCCCGAGTTGGGCGGCGAGTTGCGCGGTTGGCGTGTCGGTCAGATAAGCAGCCAGCTCTGCGTGCGCGCGGACCCACTCGGCCAGGTCATACAACTTTTTCTCGGCCTGGATGGGGATGCTGCCAGATGGCGAAAGTTCTCCCGCTCGGTGAGGTAGGGGACGCCGGTGTCGCCCTCCAGGTAGTCCCAGCCCAGTGCCTGGAGTTGCCGGATGAAGGGCAGTTCGACATGAGTGTATTCGGGAGAACTATTGTTGTCTGGTCTTTTCAAGAAATGCATCGAACCGCTCTCTATACTCCTGTTCCCCCTGGTATTCGGGACGGTCGAGTAGCTCCAGTATGGTTTCCTCATCCCTTCGGGTGACAGGCCAAGTTTCCTCGCTGGTCATTCGCAGGGCCAAGCGGGCAGCCAGGGTTGACGCCTCGCGCAGACCCGGCAGCTCTACTTTGTCCACCGTATCCCATCGGGTGTGACCATAGTCGCGCCCGGCTAACGACATTTCTGCCGACTCCATACCACCGGTGGGTACGCCAGCCATAAAGAACGGGAAATGATCAGAATAGGCCATCACCGACTGCCCGACGGCAAAGACAAGTGCCATTTCTTCGCTCCAGCGCTCAAAATAGGGCTCTAGGTCAGGCCACTCATTCAACACAATGTCCCTGTCATTGGACTTGGCCCCGGCGCTATCCATGTTCAGGTAAAACCGGATGTTGGACAGCTCGTCGGCGTGCGCCTTGACGTATTCCCTGGAGCCGACCAGGCCGATTTCTTCGATACCCCACAGAGCAAAACGAACAGTGCAGGGGAGATTGGGTACATATTTGGCCAACATACGGGCTGCTTCCAGCACCGATACCGCACCGGATGCGGGGTCTGCTGCGCCTTGTGAAATGTCGTGGCCATCATAGTGGCAGCCCAGCATCACAAGCTGGTGTGGGTATTGCTGACCGGGCAAGTCTCCGATGACGTTCCACGAGGTCATAGGCTGGCAACGGTCGGTGCTCGTCAGGTGGATACTTACTTCCCCCTCGCGTTTTATGAGCCGCTGGATAAGGGCACCATCTTCCTTGCAAATGGAGATGCCGGGGATGGGTCCTTCCCCATCGTCCTTATGGCGGGCAGATAGAGATAATGCGCGCCCAATGCCCCCTGTGACCGGACCATAAGCAGCGTAGTGGTTGACGTAGATGAAGCCAGTCGCTCCGGCCATAAGGCTGCGCCCGTACTTTTCGCTCCGATGAATCCACCGTCTTGAGCCTTTGGGACTGACGACGCTGGTGGTCATGACAATCTTGCCCTTGATTTCGTCAGCCCGCTGGTCAAAGTCTCTGGGTGCGCCGTCGCCCATGTCAAGAATCACGCCTTCCAGATCGGTCGGGGGAGAGTGGGGAAGACTAATACAGGGGATGGCTTTTTGAACGGGGCTGACGATTTCCAACTTGGCTTCTCCCCTGGTCCAGCCGATGTATTCGATCGGTTCCAGGTGAACATTGCTCAAACCGTATTCTTCCAATTTCGCTTTGAAGAACTCTGCAGCCTGGCGCTCCCCCTCAGTGCCGCCGAACCTGGAACCAAAATCATCGCACAAGATGATCAGGTTGTCCATGGCTTCGGTGCTGGTATAAGCATCGCCGACAATTTGTCGGTCTATGGATAAGAATGGGTTCTGGTGTGACATGGTTTCTCCTCCTTTGATTATTGTTTTAGCTGTTCGATTATTGGTGTTCTCATCCGCCTGGTTAACAAGCAGATTTTCCATCGACCCGCACTTGACCAGCGTGGTCTTGCCAAAGCCGGCCGGGGCGGAGACGAGCGTCAGCTTGCGATCCAGGCCCGCGTTCAGCCGCTCAATCAAGCGCGGGCGCGAGACTAGCTCTGGCCGGACGGGGGGGATATAGAGTTTGGTTTTCAAGAGTGGCGTGACCATTTCGCTCTCCCTGGCGACATTCCGTGACCAACTTTACTCGTGAACCAAGAGTCTCAGATACCGTAATCTTATCACATCTTATCTATCGCTGCAATGCTGTCATACCAATCTGAGATCGAGAACGAGTTGCTGGGCCGGGGGCTGCGCACGGCCACGCCCATGGTGCTGGGGATGGGCATTGCGCTCACCGTGGCCGGAGATGGCTTATCCTGAGATGTTCTAAGTCTTGTCAAGAGCCTGAACCTTAAAAACCTACGAATAG
>CAZMOT010000066.1:0-18551 GCA_964568065.1 uncultured Anaerolineales bacterium | reverse complement strand
CCTCGCCTATCGTCTGTATCACGGGCCAGGTGCCTACCTCGGTGATCGGGTCCGACGCTTTTCAGGAGGCGGACATCACCGGGATCACCTTGCCCATCACCAAGCACAACTACCTGGTGACCGATGTGGACGATCTGGCCTACGTCATTCACGAGGCTTTCTACATCGCTCGCAGCGGCCGGCCTGGCCCGGTGCTGATTGATCTGCCCAAGGACGTCCAGCAGGCGGAGACCGATTTTGTGCCGCCCGAAGACGACGTCCAACTGCCAGGCTACAGGCCCGTCGGGCCGGTCGATCTAGAGGTCGTGCGCCGGGCTGCTGCACTGATCAACGGTACGCAGCGTCCCGTCGTCCTCGCCGGCCACGGCGTCCTGATGTCAGGTGCGATGGAGACACTGCGAACTTTTGCCGAGAAAACGGAGACCCCCGTCGCCCTGACCCTGCTGGGCAAGGGCGGATTCCCTCAATCCCACCCCCTGGCCCTGGGGATGATGGGGATGCACGGTGAAGCCTTCGTGAACCAGGCCATCCAGGAGGCCGACCTGCTCCTGGCTTTCGGTATGCGCTTCGACGACCGCGTGACGGGGAAGCTGGAGCATTATGCTCCTAGAGCACGCAAGATCCACGTGGACCTGGACGTGGCTGAATTGAACAAGATCGTGCCAGTGGACGTGGCAATTCCGGGAGACCTGCGTCAGGTGCTGGAACAGCTCTTACCTCTGGTGGAGCCAGCCTCCCACCAGGAGTGGCTGGAGCAGATTGATTGCTGGCGGGACGAAAGCTTGATTCGGGATATCGTGAACCGGCCTAATAACGGTCGCCTCGTGGCCCCCCAGGTCATCCGCACTATCTGGGAGGAGACCCAGGGAGAAGCTATCGTGGTCACCGACGTCGGCCAACACCAGATGTGGGCAGCTCAGTACTACCACCTCGACCAGCCTTACCCCCTCATCACCTCCGGCGGGCTGGGAACGATGGGCTTTGGGTTGCCGGCGGCCATCGGTGCTCAGATCGCTCAACCCGACAAAGAGATCTGGGTCATCGTGGGGGACGGCGGTTTCCAGATGACACTTCATGACCTCGCCACAGTGGTCCAGGAGCGATTGCCCCTGCGAATTGCCCTCTCCAATAACAGCTACTTGGGGATGGTGCGCCAGTGGCAGGAGATGTTCTACGACCGGCGGTACGAGTCCACCTACCTGCTCAACCCTGATTTCATCCGGCTGGTGGAGGCTTATGGTATCCGCAGTTGGCGGGTCACCAAACCGGAGGAGACTCGCCAGGCCATCGCCGAGGCCCGCAGCCATCCCGGCCCGGCCTTCATCGAGTTTCAGATCGTCCAGGAGGGCAAAGATGCTAACGTCTACCCAATGGTCCCGGCCGGCGCATCTCTGCACGAGATGATCCGTCGCCCTATCCCGGTCTTTGAGACACAGTAGAAGCAAGTAAGGAGAAATGAAGATGAACCGTACATTGATCGCATTGGTCGAGGATAAGCCCGGCGTGCTGAATCGGGTGGCTAGTCTCTTTCGGCGGCGGGCCTTTAACATTGAGAGTCTGACCGTCGGCCACACAGAGCAACTCGGTGTCTCCCGCATGACCATCGTCGTGGACAGCGACCGCACCGACGCACGAAAGGTCGCCCAGCACCTCCGCAAACTGGTCAACGTCATCCAGGTCGAGGACGTGACCGGGCGACCGGCCGTGATGCGCGACCTGGCCCTCATCAGGGTGCGGACGAATGGCGGAACCCGGTCGGAGGTGATGCAGATTGTGGACACCTTCCGCGCGCGCGTGGTGGACGTGGGCCTGGAGACGCTGATGATCGAGGCAACCGGCACCGAGGAGAAGGTGGAGGGCCTGGTCGAGGTGCTCCGGCCCTTTGGGGTCCTGGAGATGGTGCGCACCGGGCGGGTGGCAATGGTGCGTGGTGGCAATGGATTCAATGAACAATGAGGCAATGAACAAAGGAGGATGAGTTATGGCGAAAATAGATTTTGGCGGAACGATGGAAGAGGTCGTCATGAGAGACGAGTTTCCGCTGGAGAAGGCGCGTAAAGTGCTGAGCGACGAAATTGTCGCTGTCCTGGGTTACGGGGTGCAAGGGCCGGCTCAGGCTCTCAATATGAAGGACAACGGCATCAACGTCATCGTGGGACAGTGGCCCGGTGACACCTCTTACTGGGAAAAGGCTCTGAAGGACGGATGGGAGCCTGGTAAGACGCTCTTCTCTCTCGAAGAAGCCGCGGAGAGAGGCACCATTGTTCAGTACTTGATCTCTGATGCCGGCCAGATGATGATGTGGCCCAAGATAAAACCCTGCCTGAAGGAGAGAGATGCACTGTACTTTTCGCACGGCTTTTCGATTGTGTACAGCGATCAGACAAAGGTCGTGCCCCCGGAGTACGTGGACGTGATTATGGTCGCGCCCAAGGGGTCGGGGACCAGCGTGCGGGTCAATTTCCTCGCCGGCAGCGGCATCAACTCCAGTTACGCCGTGGAGCAGGACTATACAGGCCGCGCGATGGAGCGGACTATTGCCGTCGGCATCGCGATTGGTTCGGGCTATCTCTTCCCCACCACTTTCCAGAAAGAGGTGCGCAGCGATCTCACCGGGGAAAGAGGTGTTCTGATGGGCGCACTCGCTGGCATCATGGAGGCACAATATGCCACACTCCGAAAGAACGGGCATAGCCCCAGCGAAGCGTTCAATGAGACCGCCGAGGAACTGACCCAGAGCCTGATCCGGCTGGTTGACCAGAACGGTATGGATTGGATGTACGCAAACTGTAGTACAACAGCGCAGCGCGGCGCGCTCGACTGGCGACACAGGTTCCGCGAGGCGGTCGAGCCGGTCTTTGAGGGACTGTATCAAAGCGTCGTCGCCGGTGAAGAGACACGGATCGTCCTCGAAGCCAACAGCGCGCCTGATTACAAGGAGAACTTGGAAGCCGAACTATGCGAGATGCGGGAATCGGAGATGTGGCGAGCCGGTGCCGCAGTCCGCGCTCTTCGGCCAGAGAGTTGGGGTAGAGAATAGATAGGAGGTGACCTGTCATGGACGAAAGTGACATTAATGTTCGAGACACTGTCATGATCTTTGATACGACGCTTCGGGACGGAGAGCAGTCACCTGGGGCGGCGCTTAACGTGGACGAGAAAGTAGAGATCGCCCGCGTACTGGAGGCGATGGGAGTGGACATCATCGAGGCCGGGTTTCCTATCTCCTCGCCGGGAGACTTCCGAGCCGTGCAGCGCATCTCGCGGGAGATTCGGGGCTGCACGATCTGCGGCCTGACGCGCGCCAACCCAAAAGACATTGAGGTCGCAGCCGAGGCGTTGCAGGACGCCGCTTGTCCCCGTATCCACACCGGGCTTGGCGTCTCCAACGTTCACATCCGGCACAAGTTGCGCACCACCCGCGAAGGGGCGCTGGAGATGGGCCTTGAGGCGGTCAAGCACGCCAAAAAGTTTGTGGAGGACGTGCAATACTATGCCGAGGACGCCGGTCGCGCCGATCCAGAGTATCTTTACCGCGTGCTGGAGGCGGTCATCGCCGCTGGGGCCACGGTGGTCAATATCCCCGACACCACTGGCTACACCTCGCCCGACGAGTTCGGCACGCTCATCCGGTCCATCGTCGAGAACGTACCCAACATCCACCGCGCCACTATCTCTGTCCACTGCCACAACGACCTGGGGATGGCCACGGCCAACACGCTGGCCGGCGTCCGTAACGGCGCGCGGCAGGCGGAGGTCACGATCAATGGCATCGGCGAGCGAGCGGGCAACACGTCGTTGGAGGAAGTGGTCATGGCGCTCCACACCCGCCGCGATCTCTTCGGCCTGGAGACCGGCATCAACACTCGGCGCATCTATCCGGTCAGTCGGCTGGTCAGCCAGTTGACCGGCATCCTGGTGCAGCCGAACAAGGCCATCGTGGGGGCCAATGCCTTTGCCCATTCCTCCGGTATCCACCAGGACGGCGTGCTGAAGGAGCGTACCACCTACGAGATCATCAATCCCCGCGACGTCGGCGTGCCCGATTCGGAGATCATCCTCTCAGCGCGGTCAGGCCGCCACGGGTTGCACCACCGGCTGGCCGAACTGGGTTACACGCTGGATGAAGGGGAGTTCGAAAAGGTGTATCAACGCTTCCTGGAGGTGGCCGACAAGAAGAAGACGGTGGATACCCGTGACCTGGAGGCAATCGTCGCCGACGAGGTGCAGACATTCTTCGAGGAGACCTACCACCTGGAACACGTCCAGGTCAGTTGTGGCAATCGCAGCATCCCCACGGCCACTGTGCGCATTCAGGGGCCGAATGGTGAGGTCTTCTGCGACGCCAGCCACGGCACTGGGCCGGTGGACGCCGTCTACCGGGCCATCAACCGCGTCATCGGCGAGCCGAACGAGCTGATCGAGTTCTCCGTCCAGGCCGTGACCGAGGGAATTGACGCCGTGGGTCGGGTGACCATCCGCATCCAGGCCGACGAGCCGGTGAACGGCATTGAGCGGCGGGTGTTCAGTGGTCACGGGGCCGACACCGACATCGTGGTGGCCAGCGCCAAGGCGTACATGTTTGCTCTCAACAGGCTCATAGACGCCCGTCGTGAGGCGGCGGAGTGGGCGAGTGCGAATTACAAGTAGGCAGGTTAAGGGGGGTACAACATGAATCGAAAAGGTTCCTACCGCTTCCACACCCAGGTTATCCATGCCGGCCAGTCACCCCAAGACTGGCTGGGGGCAACGCTGCCGCCTATCTTCCAGACCGTTTCTCACCGGCATCCTATGGCAGAGAGTCTCAGCCAGGCCTTTGCCGGCCAAACGACCGATCACGTCTATATGCGGAATACCAACCCTACTAATCAGGTACTGGAGGAGAAGTTGTCCATCCTGGAAGGGGGGCAGGGAGCGGTGGTCATGTCATCGGGTATGGCAGGCGTTTCAAACACCTGTATGGCGCTTCTTCGCACCGGAGACGAGTTCGTGGCGGGGAATTCGCTGTTTTTGACCACATATCTCCTTTTCACCGATATCTTTGCAAAGTATGGCATCACTGCGCGTCTGGCCGAGCCCACCGACGACAGAGCGATAGAAAAGGCCATCAATTCCAGGACTCGCTTCGTCTACCTAGAAACTATCGGCAATCCCAAAATGGATGTTCCAGACCTGGCCCAGGTTGCGAAGATCGCACACCGGCATGGGGTCCCTCTGGTGGTGGATAACACCCTGGCGACACCCTACCTGTGCCGCCCCCTGGAGCTGGGAGCTGACGTGGTGATTCATTCCACCACCAAGTACTTTAGCGGACATGGTGACGTGGTAGGCGGCGTGGTCATTGACGGGGGGAATTTCTCCTGGCCTGAAGAACGCTTCCCGGATTTCAAACCATTCATCGAACGGAAGGGGGCCCTGGCATTCCTGGACAAGATCTGGCGAGAACACCACACCAGTTTCGGGACTACCCAGGCGCCGATACATTCCTACCTTACTGTGATCGGCCTGGACACTCTGGCTCTTCGCATGGAGCGGCACGTGGATAACGCACTGAAAGTAGCTCGCTATCTCAAAGAGAGGCCCGAAGTAACGTGGGTGAACTATCCGGGACTTGAGGAGCATCCCTATCACGACGTCGCTCTGAAGCAGTTCGAGGGCCGGGGGTTTGGCGGGATGCTGACCTTTGGCCTCAAGGATCAGGATGCCTGTTTTCGGTTCATTGATAACGTCCGATTGATCTATCACCTCGCCAACCTGGGTGACTGTAAGACCCTGGTGATTCATCCCTATTCCACCCAGTATGTTTCCTTTGAAGAGGCCGACCGGCAGAAGCTTTCCATCACTCCTGACATAATCAGGCTCTCGGTGGGTATCGAGGCGGTGGAGGACATCTGTGAAGATCTGGGGCGTGCGTTGGATAGTCTATCGAGATGAGTGAATACATCGAGCATGACAAGAACGGGATTTCGGTGGGCCTGGTGGAGAAAAAGTTCTTCACTTTTGCCGAGCCACCTGACGAGTTGATCCTGGAAGGTGGGGCCAGGCTTGGGCCGGTCACGATCGCATACGAGACTTATGGAACATTGAACGCCGATAAGAGTAACGTCGTCCTGATTCTGCACGCCCTTTCCGGGGATTCCCACGTGGCGGGCTATTACAGCAAAGATGACCGCAAGCCGGGATGGTGGGATATCATGGTCGGCCCAGGGAAGGGGATTGATACGAACAAGTATTTTGTCGTTTGCCCCAATATCCTGGGGAGTTGCCTGGGCTCTACCGGGCCTTCTTCTATCAACCCGGAGACGAATAAGCCGTACGCACTTGATTTTCCTATGGTGACAATTGGGGACATGGTCACGGCCCAAAAGGCGCTGATGGACTACCTGGGTATAAGAAAGCTCCTTTCCATCATCGGCGGTTCCATCGGAGGGATGCAGGTCCTGGAATGGTGCGTCAGGTACCCGGAGATGGTTGTCTCGGCCATACCGCTGGCGACCACCACAAAACACTCCGCCCTGGCCATTGCCTTTAATGAGGTAGCCAGGCAGGCAATCATGGCCGATCCCAACTGGAACAACGGAGACTACTACTTTGGGCGTAAGCCAAATCTTGGACTGGCAGTGGCCCGTATGATCGGCCACATCACATACCTATCCGACGAGTCCATGCGCTTAAAGTTCGGCCGCCATCTACAGGATAAGAGCGACTTCTCCTTTAATTTCGATGCTGATTTCCAGGTGGAAAACTATCTTCGCTACCAGGGCACAAAGTTTGTGGAGCGTTTCGATGCCAACTCGTTTTTGTATATCAGCAAGGGCGCCGACTACTTTGACCTGGAAAGTCAACATGGCTCTGGATCAGCGGTCAAGGCCTTTTCCAAGGCCAGGGCCAAATTCCTGGTCGTCTCTTTCACTTCCGATTGGCTATACCCCACCTATCAGTCCAAGGCCATGATCCAGGCCACGAAGAAGAACGGCCTAGACGTGAGCTTTTGTGAAATCGAGGCTGAGTGGGGCCACGACGCTTTTTTGTTGCCCAATGAACGGCTAACCTTATTGGTGAGAGGTTTTTTGGAGCGTGTCTTTGAAGAAACTCGAACAGAGCAGCATGCGTTTTGACCTCCAGATAATTGCCTCCTGGATCGAACCGGGATCGAAGGTGCTCGATCTCGGCTGCGGTGAAGGAGATCTCTTGCACTTTCTTGAGGAGAATAAACGGGTCGCCGGTACCGGGATCGAGCGTGTTGAGGCCAAAGTAGCCCAGTGTATTGAAAGGGGTATTTCGGTTCTCCAGGGCGACATCAATGAAGAAGTCCTGGACTATGAGGATGATACATTTGATTATGTCATCTTGAGCCAAACCCTCCAGCAGGTCTATGAACCGGCAAAGTTGCTCCAGTCCTTGTTGCGTATCGGGAAAAAGGGAATCGTCAGCTTTCCAAATTTCAGTCATTGGAGCATCCGCGTTCAGCTTCTAATAAGAGGCCACGCCCCCATCACCAAGCAACTTCCTTATGAGTGGTATGACACTCCCAACATTCGGGTCATTACCATCAAAGATTTCAGGAGGTTTTCAAAAAAGGTCGGCTTTAACATCCTTAAGGAGGTGGCAATTAATACCGACCACCATGATAGACAGGGAAACATTGTCAAGTTCCTACCCAACTTGCGGGCTACCTATGGTATTTTTCTGATAGGAAGATAAGGAGAGGAATGATGACAGAGGCCCAAAATCGTGTTCGAAGGTTCACCCGGGAGGCGGCCTGCTCCACAACGGAGCAGGGGCTGGAGAGCAACGACGAGACGTGGGAGAAGTTTCCGGAGCCCCAAGGCTGGGCACTGAAGTGGGATGGATTCGCTCTATCTGAGATTCGGGAGCAGCAGAATGGGCGCGCCCCATTGCCTATCACTGAATCTCGCTGACACGGGGACGTAACTCAATGGAGCATACACTAGCAGAAAAGATCATCGCCGCCCATTTAACAGACGGCGAAGGAAGCGTTGCCTCAGGTCATAGCACCGAGGTGTGGCCTGGCGACCTGGTAGAGGTGACGGCGGACGTGGTGCTGTCCAACGACATCACCGCACCCATCGCCATCCGTGAGTTCGAGCGGCTGGGCGTGGAGCGGGTGTTCGATCCCGATCGTGTGGTGATGGTGGCGGATCACTTCGCGCCCAACAAGGACATCAAGTCCGCCGAGCAATGTCTGGCTATGCGCCGGTTTGCGCAGGCGCAGCGGCTGCCCCACTACTTTGACGTGGGCCGCATGGGTATCGAGCACGTGCTGCTGCCGGAGCAGGGGTTGGTGGTGCCGGGCGACGTAGTCGTGGGCGCCGACTCGCACACCTGCACCTACGGCGCACTGGGGGCCTTCGCCACCGGCATGGGCTCCACCGACGTCGCCGTGGCTATGGCAACCGGACAGGTGTGGCTGCGCGTACCGGAGACGATCCACGTCATCTACCGCGGCCAGTTGCAGCCCTGGATCGGCGGCAAGGACTTGATTCTCTACACCATCGGGCAGATCGGCGTCAGCGGCGCGCTTTACAAGACGCTGGAGTTCGCCGGGCCGGTGGTGGACGCGCTCTCCATGGCCGGTCGCTTCACTATGGCGAACATGGCTATTGAGGCCGGCGGCAAGGCGGGGCTCTTCGGTGTGGACGACGTCACCCGCGCCTACGTGGACGGTCGTGCGTCGCGCGCAACCCGCGTCTACCAGGCCGACGAAGACGCAGCCTACGCCCGGGTCGTCGAGATTGACGTGAGCCAGATCGAGCCGCAGGTGGCGTTCCCCCACCTGCCGGAGAACGTCCGCCCGGTGAGCCAGGCGCGCGACGTGCAGATTGACCAGGCCGTCATCGGCTTCTGCACCAACGGTCGCCTGGAGGACCTGCGCGTCGCCGCCGAGTTGCTGTGCGGCCGCCAGGTTCACGCCGATGTGCGCTGCATCGTCATCCCCGGCACGCAAGCTGTCTACCTGGACGCGCTGCGCGAGGGGTTGATCGAGACGTTCATCGAGGCGGGCGCGGCCGTCAGCACGCCGACCTGTGGCCCCTGCCTGGGCGGTCACATGGGTGTGTTGGCCGCCGGGGAGCGGGCGGTGAGCACGACCAACCGCAACTTCCGCGGGCGCATGGGCCATCCTGAGAGCGAGGTCTACCTGGTCGGGCCGGCCGTCGCGGCGGCAAGCGCGATAGCGGGGAAAATTGCAGACCCGCGCGATTTGTGATACACGCAACACGAAACACGGAATACGATTGATATTGTTATTTCAACTTGGAGGATTAGACTATGTTAATCACAGGTAAAGTGTGGAAGTACGGCGACAACGTGAACACCGACGCCATCATTCCGGCCCGCCACCTGAACGTCTCGACACCGGAGGAACTGGCGCGCCACTGCATGGAGGACATAGATACGAGTTTCGCTGGCAGGGTGCAGCCGGGAGACATCATCGTCGCCGGGGAGAACTTTGGCTGCGGGTCGTCACGGGAGCACGCACCGCTGGCGATCAAGGGGGCAAACGTCGCCTGCGTCGTCGCCAAGAGCTTTGCCCGCATCTTCTACCGCAACGGCATCAACGTCGGCCTGCCCATTCTGGAGTGCCCGGAGGCCGTGGAGGAGACGGAGAAAGGCGATCAGTTGGCGATAGACCTGAAAGCAGGTACAGTCACCAACGAGCGCACCGGGTGCACCTACCGAACAACCCCGTTCCCCGCCCCCATTCTGGAAATTATCCAGGCTGGCGGGTTGGTGCCCTACACCCGGCGGCGCGTCGAACGCACATCAGCAGTATTAGAGCCTATCCGAAGAATCGACGAAATGGTACACATAGGGCCATAGCACTATACTTGGGAGCAGGCCTCACAACTTGAGATCGTGGCCGGTCTATCTGCGCTGGTGGACTTTTCGGTAGTCCCCCTGTTAAGCGTTGGCGGCTTATTGCCCCTATACAGCTATGCTCTAACTGGATCGCCAGATCCAGCAGCCCAGTGGCGGGATCTGACGCTCCCTTTGGAACGAAGTGGTAACTACCTTGACAATGTCATGTTCCACCATCGCCCGGCGCTGAAGCACCGGGCTGAGAGAACAAAGCCCCCTCCAGGGGCTGAAAGTCAGCCCGAAGGGCTTTGCTCTTTCAGCGGCGAGCTTTAGCTCGGCGCGACAAAGACAACATGACATTGTCGAACTACTCAGCCTGCTCGGCTTGGATTACCAAGTCCAAGCCCCTTTGGCAAAAAGTGGGAATTTGCAAGCCGAAAGCGCCAAATTCGCCTGGTTCTGCCCGCCGAATCGCTGGATTTGACAATCCAGCGGGAGCGGGTGAGTAGTTACGCAAAGTGAAAAACTTGCCCGGCAATGTATCATCACTCTGGCCGGCGAGAGCTTCTTCTGCGGCACCGCCGCCGAGATAACCCCGATTCGCTCGGTGGATGGCATCGCGGTGGGCAGTGGCAATATGTGATTCTCTAACCTGCGGGAGGGTAGCTGGATGAAAGGAAGCCTATGGACATAGTGCTCTACGACACGACACTGCGCGATGGGACGCAGGGCGAGGGCATCTCCCTGTCTGTGGATGACAAGCTGAAGATTACGCGCCTGCTCGACAGGCTGGGGGTGCACTACGTCGAGGGGGGCTGGCCGGGCTCCAATCCCAAAGATGTCGAGTACTTCCGACGGGTACGAGAACTGAACCTGGAGCAAATTCGGGTTGCCGCCTTCGGCAGCACGTGCCGGGTGGGGAGCCAGCCCCAGGAGGACGTCAACATCCAGGCCCTGCTGGAGGCGGAGGCGCCGGTGGTCACCGTCGTGGGCAAGAGTTGGACGCTTCACGTGCGCGACGTCCTGCGCACAACACCGGAGGAGAACCTGCGCATCATCCGGGAGAGCGTGGCCTTTCTGAAGGCCGCCTACCTGAAGGTACAGAGGCGGGAGGTGATCTACGACGCGGAGCACTTCTTCGACGGCTACAAAGCCGATCCCCGTTACGCTCTGGCCACGCTCCAGGCCGCGGTCGAGGGGGGCGCGGACGTGCTGGTGCTGTGCGACACCAATGGCGGTTCGATGAATTGGGAGATCGAGTCCATCGTCCGGGAGGTTCAGCCGGCCTGCCCCGCCGTCCCCTTAGGCATCCACGCCCACAACGATAATGGGCTGGCCGTGGCGAACAGTCTGGCGGCGGTGCGTGCCGGCGCCACCCACGTACAAGGGACGATGAACGGCTACGGCGAGCGGTGTGGCAACGCCAACCTCTGTACTCTGATCCCCAACCTGGAGTTGAAGATGGGCATGGAGGCCTTGCCTCCGGGCCGATTGATCCATCTGACGCGGGTCGCCCGCACGGTGGCCTCCATCGCCAACCAGCCGCTTCACCGTCAGACGGCCTACGTTGGCCGCAGCGCCTTCGCACACAAAGGTGGCATCCACGTGGCGGCCATGCGGCGCAACCCCCAGAGTTACCAGCACATTGACCCCGCGCTCGTGGGCAACCGGTCGCGCGTCCTCGTCTCGGAACTCTCGGGCCGGGGGAACCTGCTGAGCAAGGCAAAAGAGATAGGTATCGCACATCAAGAGATCGAGGATCTGCCAGGGGTACTCCAGACGATCAAGCAACTGGAACACCAGGGTTTCACCTTCGAGGGGGCCGAAGCCTCGGTGGAGCTGCTGTTGCACCGCTCCCGACCGGGGTATCGCCCTCCCTTCGAGATGCTTGACTTCATGGTCGTCGTCGAACACCGGGAGGGGCGAGGGCTGCTCGCCGAGGCGACCATCAAGGTCTGCGTGGGCGATCAGATCTTCCACGTGGTAGCGGAGGGGAACGGCCCGGTCAACGCCCTGGACGCAGCCCTGCGCAAGGCGCTGCTGCCGGTATATCCCCACCTGGTCAAGTTTGACCTGGCCGATTACAAGGTGCACATCCTGGATGGGGAGGAGGGTACGGCGGCAACGACCCGCGTGCTGATTGACATGCAGAACGAGACGAACCGCTGGAGCACCGTGGGAGCCTCCACCAACATCATCGAGGCGAGTTGGATCGCCCTGGCGGATGCGGTGGAGTACGGTCTGACGGTGGTGGGGTAGCGGACAGCCAGGGGCCGCGTTAAGAGGGATTTGATATGGAACGCGATATTCCAGATGCATTAGGGCGTTCCTGATGGACAGCCGCGAGCATCTAGGAGAGATCAAGGCCATCAAAGCTATGTGGGAGCGAAGGACCAAAACAAGAGAGGAGAAATGAAAATGCTTACTGTATCAGAGACCTGGAAAGCCACCTATCCTGAGGCATCGGTAGGAGTACTCGCGATGCGCAACGTCGTCAACCCGGATCATCACCCGGCGCTTGAAAGCCGTAAAGCTGAACTGGAGAACGAGCTGCGATCTCGTTTCTCCGATCACGATAGAGCCGCGCTGAAAGCTCTCCCAACGATCCAGGCATACAACGTCTACTACAAGCGTTTCAAGAAGACCTATCACGTCCTGCATCAGATTGAGTCCATCGCCCTCAAGGGCAAATCTATCCCCCACGTTGCGGTGCTCGTCGAGGCGATGTTTATGGCCGAACTCAAGAACCTGCTTTTGACGGCTGGCCACGACCTGGAAGCGGTACAAATTCCCGTTAGACTTGACGTATCAGATGGCAGCGAACGTTACACCCGGCTCAACGGGCAGGAACAGGTGCTGAAGCCGGGCGATATGATGATCGCCGATGCGCAAGGCGTCATCTCCAGCGTGATCTACGGCCCCGACCGGCGCACGCAGATCACGCCGGACACCCGGCAGGTTCTTTTCACCGTCTACGCGCCATCAGGCATTGAGAAACAGACGGTACGTCAGCACCTGCACGATATTCAGGCAAACGTCAAGCTTGTCGCGCCGGAAGCCGAGACGATGTCACTGGAAGTGTACGGCGCCGATTGACCGGGACATTGCCCGAAATCGAGCTACGCAAGGAAGACTGAGGAGAATTCATGGAGGCGAAAATTGTTACGTTGCCCGGAGATGGGATCAGCCCGGAGGTCGTCGCCGAGGCGGTGAAGGTCCTGCGCAGGGTGGCCGAGGTCTACAGCCACACCTTTGAGTTCGAAGAGGCTCTGATAGGCGGAGCCGCCATTGACGCGACCGGAGAGGCACTACCGGCTGAGACACTGAAACTCTGCCAGGAGAGCGACGGCGTCCTGCTGGGCGCGGTAGGTGACCCCAAGTACGACGATCCGCGGTCGCCAGTGCGCCCGGAGCAGGGGCTCCTGGCCCTGCGCAAGGGACTGGGGGTCTTTGCCAACCTGCGACCGGTCAAACTGTACAAACAACTGCTCCACGCCTCGACCATCAAGCCCGAGGTCATCGCCGACGTGGACCTGCTGGTGGTGCGCGAACTGACGGGCGGCATCTACTTTGGCGAGCGGGCCCGCAAGAGCGTGGACGGCGTGCAGGCGGCCTACGACACCATGTTCTACACCGTGCCCGAGATTGAGCGCATCGTGCGCGTCGCTTTCGACCTGGCGCGGAAGCGACGCAAGAAGGTGACCTCGGTGGATAAGGCCAACGTGCTGGAAAGCTCCCGCCTGTGGCGCGAGACGGCCACGCGCGTGGCCGAAGAGTACCCTGACGTGGAGTTCGACTGCATGTACGTGGACATCGCCGCCATGCGGTTGGTGCACTATCCCAACGTGTTCGACGTCATCGTCACCGGCAACATGTTTGGCGACATCCTGACCGACGAGGCCTCGATGATCGCCGGCTCCATAGGCATGCTGCCCTCGGGGGCGGTCGGCGCACACAAGCCTGGCCTGTTCGAGCCCATCCACGGCTCGGCCCCCAAGTACACCGGCCAGAACGTGGTCAATCCCATCGCCACCATCCTCAGCGCGGCCATGCTGCTCCGCTACTCGTTGGAGTTGGAAGACGAAGCACAGGCCATCGAAGACGCGGTACAGACCGTGCTGGCAGAAGGCTACCGCACCAAAGACATTCGCGAGGAGGGCACCATCCTCATCGGCACCAGGGAGATGGGGGATCTTGTCGCAGAAAGGATAAACAATGGGTAGTGATCTAGTGAAACGAGGTTTCGAGCACGCTCCTCACCGGAGCCTCTTTTATGCGGCCGGATTGACGCCCGAGGAACTGAACCAACCCATCATCGGGGTGGTCAATTCGTACAACGAAATCGTGCCCGGTCACGCTCATCTCGACAAGGTGGCCAAGGCGGTGAAAGCGGGCGTCCGGATGGCCGGTGGCACGCCGTTGGAGTTCAATACCATCGGCGTGTGCGATGGCATCGCCATGGGCCATCCGGGCATGTGCTACTCCCTGCCCAGCCGGGAACTGATCGCCGATTCCGTCGAGATCATGGTCATGGCCCACCAGTTCGATGGGCTGGTGTTCGTCCCCAACTGCGACAAGATCGTGCCGGGGATGTTGATGGCCGCCGCCCGGCTCAACATCCCTGCTGTCTTCATCAGCGGCGGGCCGATGATGGCGGGCCGTCACCGGGGCCAGGACGTGGACTTGAAGACCCTCTTCGAGGCGGTGGGGAAGTACAAGGCCGGGAGGATGACTGACGAGGAGTTACAGGAGTTGGAACTGGCTGTTTGCCCTGGCTGTGGCTCCTGCGCCGGCCTCTTCACCGCCAACTCGATGAACTGTTTGACCGAAGCGTTGGGCATGGGTCTGCCGGGCAACGGAACGATCCCGGCGGTCGAGGCGGCGCGCCTGCGGCTGGCAAAGCGGGCTGGGATGCAGGTGATGCATCTGCTGCGCGATGGGATCTGTCCACGCGACATTATGACGGCAGCGGCTTTCGAGAACGCCATCGCCGTGGATATGGCCATCGGCGGCTCGACCAACACGGTGCTGCACCTGCCGGCGGTCGCGCGAGATGCGGGCCTCACGCTCTCCCTGGAGAAGTTCGATGAAGTGAGCGGCCGCACCCCCTACCTGGTCAAACTGAGCCCCTCCGGCCCGCACCACATGCAGGACCTGGACGAGGCGGGGGGGATTCCGGCGGTGATGGCGGAACTGCTCGGTAGGAACCAACTGCACGGCGACTCGCTCACGGTGACCGGGAAGACGGTGGCCGAGAACCTAGACGGAGTGAGCCGCCTGACCGACGTCATCCGTCCAGCCGACGACCCCTACCGGCCCGACGGCGGCATTGCCATCATGCGGGGTGACCTGGCTCCCGATGGCGGTGTGGTCAAGGCAGGGGCTGTGCGCCCGGAGATGATGTACCACCGTGGGCCGGCCCGCGTGTTCGATAGCGAGGAAGCGGCGTTGGAGGCCATCCTGGGCGGGCACATCCGGCCTGGCGACGTGATCGTCATCCGCTACGAAGGGCCGCGCGGAGGGCCTGGGATGCGGGAGATGCTGATGCCCACTTCCTCCCTGGGGGGGATGGGTCTGGATGACAAGGTGGCGCTCCTGACCGACGGTCGCTTCTCCGGCGCGACGCGAGGCTCTGCCATCGGCCACGTTTCCCCGGAGGCGGCTGCCGGAGGCCCGATCGCTCTGGTGGAGGAGGGGGACGAGATCGAGGTGGACATTGCCAACAAACGGCTGACGCTCCGCGTTTCCGCGGAGGAGATGGCCCGACGGCGGGAGGGCTGGAAGCCCCCTGTGCCCAGAGTTACTGCGGGCTACCTGGTCCGCTACGCGGCGATGGTCGCTTCGGCCAGCGAGGGGGCTGTTTTGAAACTGTAGACTGGGGGTGGGCAACGGCAAGCTCACAACTCCACCGCCCATTCACGCAGGGTGACCGCCACACGAACCTGCCCGTGTCTCTGTTCACCTGGACGAGAACGGGTTCTACGTCATCTATCAATCACCAGGCCACACGCCCAGAAAGACGAAGGGAGAGAGCGGAGAACCCAGCCCAGTGGAGGGCAGCGTGACGACGGTGCTGGGCCCTGTGCCGTTCTCTTGTACCAGGACGAGGTCGTCCCTTCCCATCCAGCCTCCAATCACGGTCGGCGCGTAGTCCGACGGTTCCTCGTACACCGTGAACGGTTCGCCCTCGGGCAGATGCATGGCACGGATTAGCAGCTTCGAACCATCTGGCATTGATCCCCACTCCCGCCAGGACAGCCAACCACTATCGGGTGCGAAGGAGAAATCGCCGGCCAGGAGCGCTCCCTCCGCCCCAGGGATATGGATCTTTGCTTTGTCTATCAGTGCGCACAAGGTGACGGTGAGACTACCCGCAGGCCCCAGGACTGTCTCGGCCTGAACTAGCCAGACTCCATCAGCGCTCACAGCGGCATCGGTCACTCCCTCCAGGTCACCCACCTGTGTCACCTCTCCGGTGGCAACGTCCACCGCCAGGATGCCCGGGTTGAGTTCGAAATAAGTGGCTGCCTCTATGTACCTTCTCTGTGACAGATAGACCTCCCCTCCATCGGCCCGCCAGCCCAGCAGCTTGCTCCAACGAAAATTTGAGGGAGTCTCGACACGATGCCACACCTCACGGGGGTCGTTTCCCTGTCTATCGGTGACGACCAGGCGAAAATCGGCCTTCCCCGTTCGACTCCCCACGTCTATCTGATCGTCTACGAACAACCAGGCCAGCCGGCTGCCATCGGAGGTGACTCGCAAGCTGTGTAAATGACCTGGTGCATCTGGAGTGGGGAGAGGAACGCCTCCGTCTCTACCTGCGTAGTGCCCCTCATAGTAGACGTACTGGCCGCCAATTTGGAACTCTGTGTGACGGTCCGCCCCCTCTGCTGGCACGACAACGTCAGAGCCATCCTCATCCACAAAGTGGAGAAGCGGCTCGGTGTCTGTGTATTCAACCAGCACCATCGCAAGCTGTGCCTGCGCCTCCACAATTCGGGAAGACCAGTGAGCGACGCTAAGGGAGCTAGCGAGGAGCAGCACGGGCTCGGTGCTGTCTGCCGGGAACCAGTAGAGATGCCCTTCGTATCCCACACTCTCCAGCCCGACCAGGAACCCGCTCCCGTCCGGCGCCCACTCCAGCGTGGTCCACGCCAGTTCCGGTACCGAGAAGCGGTACCGGAGCGTCGTTTCTTCCGAAGCGGTGCCCTGAGCCTGTCGAAGGGTAGTGACCTCCCAGACCTCTTGTCCCGCAGCTAGGGTCACTCGCTCCCCGCCCGGCGACCAAGCCAGTCCGATGGTCTGGGATAGCGTCTCCAATTGCAGCACTTCCCGCCAATCGGGGCGACCTACGGGATCGCTTCCACCGGGGGGCACCTCGGCGATGTAGAGCACCGTCGGCCGCTCCCCGGAGCGTGGGTCGGCGGTCAGGGCCGCCAGATGAGAGCCGGCGGCTGACCAGGCGAACTGAAGCGCCGGAGCCTCCCGCCCCCCGAAAGGCTCTAGAAGGTCAGGACCGCTCAGCGGCTCCGACAGGTCCGGCGAGACCAGACCCACCCAGGTGAGGTCCTGCTTCGCCAGGGTGCAGGCGATCCAATCGCCCCGAGGCGACCAGGCAGGGTGTGGAAGGACCGTCGGGGGCACCGTCCCCGTCCCCTCCGGCGCTATTACCAGTGGCTGTTCCTGCCCCGTCGAGAGATCGTACAGGTAGAGGTTCCCGCCCTGTTCGTAGGCTATCCGGTCACCATCGGGCGACCAGGTACCGAGGGCCACGACGGGAAGCGGTTGCCGCTGTCCGGTTTCGGGATCGAGGAGGGTGAGTGGCAGACCAGGGAGGGCGTAGGCCAGGCGGCCATCCGGGACCCAGCCCAACGTCGACGGAGCACCCTCTATGGAGAACTCCCGCCGGACGCCTGTCGCCAGGTTGTAGATCCCCAGAATAGTGCCTCGTGAGGTGTCTTCGAGAAGGGATTGAGCCCACCAGGCGACCCGCTGGCCATCTGGGGACCAGTGGAATTCTCGGACGTGTCCCACGTCCAGGGGCCGAGCGCTGCGGTCTTGCCACAGCCAGAGATCGCCCCAGGCGGCGTAGGCGAAGGTTCCGGTTGGGCCGTCGGGCGCGTAGGGGTGGAAGGCTTCGCCATCCCAGCGGAAGGCCCGCTCCCCGCTCTCCTCGCCGATGATCGGGGCATCCTCCTTGACATGTCCCTCTTCGTCGGGTAGGTAGAAGGCCACGCGTTCCCGAAGCAGAATCTCGTCCAGGTCGTCGTCGTCCAGGTCTACCCACTCCCACTCTGCCTGGTAGTTCTCCCTGTACGGCTGCGGGACATCTGCGCTGTCCGCCGTCCTGTTGTCCACGATGGTCGGCGCTCCCCAGACGGAGGCCAGCGCATGGCCGTCCCAGCGATAGAGCGTGTCGGAGGAGGTCAGCCAGCCTTGTTGCATCTTGAAGTAGTGGATGAGTGCTTCCTGCTGGTCATCGTCGTCAAAGTCGAGCAGGTCGGGCGGGAAGTAGTGGGGTGGGACGTCGCCGAAGCCAGTCGAGAGTATCTCGGAAGTGGCGCGCAGTTGCCAGTCGTCGTCCATCCGGCCGATCACCACCCAGCGTACTTCGTCCAGGTCGCCAATGTTGCCGACGAGTGCCAACCACTCGTCGGCATCGGGGGCGGTGAAACTGCCGCCAACGCGGTGGGCAACCCAGTGTTCGGCGCTCCTCGACCCCAGGA
>CAZMOT010000065.1:0-18616 GCA_964568065.1 uncultured Anaerolineales bacterium | reverse complement strand
GGATTCCACCCGACGCTCTGCCGCACATCTTCGAACCATTCTTCACCACCAAAGCGCTTGGAAAAGGGAGCGGGCTGGGATTGTCCCAGGTGCATGGCATTGTGGGGTCGCACGAAGGGCACATTGACGTAGAAACCCGGCTGGGCTACGGGACGACCTTCACTATCTACCTACCAGCCCTGCCAGTGCATCCCGTGGAGGCAACGACCCTGGAAGCACCGACCCTGGTCAAAGGACAGGGAGAGACCATTCTGGTGGTAGAGGATAACGAGGCCACCCGGGAAGCGATGTTGGATAGCCTGGCGCTGCTGAACTACCGGGTGCTAGCGGCGGCAGACGGCAAGGAGGCGCTAAAGATCCTGGAACAACACGGGGACGAAATTGCACTGATACTGAGTGACGTGGTGATGCCGGAAATGGGCGGCATCGCATTGTTACACGCCTTGAGGCAACGAGGTCTGGAAGTGGGAGTGGTGATGCTGACCGGCCACTCTCTGGAGAAGGAACTTGAGGCTCTGCGAGCGCAAGGGCTGGCGGACTGGCTGCCCAAGCCACTGAGCCTGGAGTCACTGGCTGAAGTGGTGGCGCGGGCGCTGAAAGAAAAAAGATCGGAGAACAGTAGACAATGATACGTCGACCCATCATCGCCGGTAACTGGAAGATGCACCTGGGCCGCGTTGACGAGGCATTGGCCTTTGTGCGTCGCATCCGGTACGGGCTGAACCAGATCGAGGGGGTGGAGCGGGTGTTGTGCCCGCCCTTCACTGTGCTGGCAGCCGTGGCCGAGGTTTTACGCCACACACACATCGGCCTGGGCGCGCAGACGATGCACTGGGAGGAACAAGGCGCACACACTGGCGAGATTTCCTCCGTAATGCTGGCAGAACTGTGCCAGTACGTCATCCTGGGCCATTCCGAGCGCCGCGCTGCCAACAACGAAAGCGATGTGGACGTCAATCGAAAAGTCCACGCTGCGCTGGCTCACAGCCTCACCCCCATCTTATGCGTGGGAGAGAACCTGGCGCAGAACGAGGCCGGCCAGACTCACGAATTTGTTGGCGGGCAGGTACGGGCGGCGCTGGCGGGCCTGACGGCGGAGCAAGCCGAGCGGTGCGTGATCGCCTACGAGCCTTTGTGGGCCATCGGCACCGGCAAAGCAGCGACTCCAGCGGATGCGAACCGCGTCATCGGGCTGACCATCCGAGGAGCCATCGCTGAGATGTTTGGGGAGGTCACCGCTCGGGTCGTGCGGGTCCAGTATGGCGGCAGCGTCAACGTGGACAACATCGCGGCCTTTATGGGGATGCCGGAGGTGGACGGTGCGTTGGTGGGTGGGGCCAGCCTCAAGCCGGATTTTGCAGAGTTGGTGCGGCGGGCAGCGTTGGTTCGGTGATTCGAGAAACCCAGCCTGCTCAGGCCAGGTCCGTGACCCGGCCGCCGGTCACGAACTGGCCAGGAGCGGAGATATACTTTCCTATACCACGAGAAACGCAGTTCTGGCGACCAGTACCTCCCACAAACCGACCAGCACCATGAACCAACCAAGTATCTTTGCCCTCTATTCTCCCTACGATTGCGACCATCTTAAACAAGAGTAGTTGGAGACAAATACAATGAACGCTTTCAGAATGGGCATTGATGTAGGCTCGACAACTGCCAAGATAGTGATATTGAATCAACGCGCCGAGGTGATATTCTCAGCGTATCGTCGCCATAATGCCGAAACCCTGGTAACACTGCAAACTATTCTTCAAGAAGCGTTACAGTCGCTTGGTGACGTCAAGGCTGATCTCTTGGTAACCGGCTCTGCTGGGTTGGGAATCAGCGAAAAATTCAATATCCCCTTTATCCAGGAAGTTGTCGCTTCGGCAGAAGTTGTCCGTCAGCTTTATCCCGAAGTAAAAACCTTGATTGACATTGGCGGCGAAGACGCCAAAATGATCTTTTTCAACGCCGACCAAAGGCCGGACATCAGGATGAATGGGTCCTGTGCGGGTGGAACTGGGGCATTCATTGATCAAATGGCGACTCTGCTGAATATCCCGGTGTCAGAACTGAACACTCTGGCCGAAAAGCATAGCACGATTTACCCTATGGCCTCGCGGTGCGGGGTCTTTGCCAAGACCGATGTGCAGAACTTGCTCAGTCGCGAAATTGCCCGGGAAGACATTGTCGCTTCCGTGTTCAACGCAGTGGTCTTGCAGACGCTCACCACGCTCTCAAGAGGATATAAACCGTCGCCGGTGCTCCTTTTCGGTGGCGGCCCATTGACGTTTTTGCCAGCGCTGAAAGACTTTTTTATGAATGCACTGAATGTTGGCAAAGATGGCGTCCTTGAGGCAGATAACACGGAACTGCTACCTGCCATCGGTGCTGCCTTAGCCGATGATATGAGCAAGCAAAAGATCGCACTCACACAGCTTGTAGATTTGCTGACCACCCCACGACAATATGACCATACCGGCCAAAATCGACTCTCGCAACTATTTTCGGATGTGCAAGAGTTTAATCGGTGGGAAGAGGCTCGGACACAACACAAAGCAGATCGCATTGACCTGAGGCAAATAGATGGAGGCCGTTGCTTTCTAGGAATTGACTCCGGCTCTACGACGACCAAGCTGGTGCTAATTGACGAGCAGGGGAGAGTCGCCTTCGACTACTATTGCAGCAACAAAGGCAACGCCATAAAGGCAGTGCAGGAGGGACTTGAAAGGGCTCAACTGTTGTTTAACGATTGCGATAATCCCCCACACATCGCGAGGAGCGTGGTCACTGGCTACGGTGAGGATCTGATTCGGACTGCGTTCGGTTGCGACGAAGGTATGGTGGAGACGCTGGCCCACTTCCGGGCGGCGAGAGCCTTCAACCCCGATGTATCCTTCATCCTGGATATCGGCGGCCAGGATATGAAGGCCATCTTTGTGAAGGATGGGCACATTCAAAATATCGAAATCAACGAGGCATGTTCTTCTGGATGTGGCTCATTCATCGAGTCGTTCGCCATGTCAATGGGGTATACCGTGTCGGACTTTGCTCAAAGAGCCTGTGCGTCCGAGGCTCCTTGCGATCTGGGTACCCGCTGCACCGTCTTTATGAACTCAAAGGTAAAACAGGCCCTGAGAGAGGGCGCTAAAGTCAGCGATATTTCCGCCGGACTGGCCTACTCTGTGATCAAGAATGCCATCCACAAGGTCCTGAAAATCACCAACACGTCTGTTCTGGGCGATCACATTATTGTTCAGGGCGGCACATTCCGTAATCCTGCTATTCACAGGGCGATGGAGCGCCTCCTGGGAAAACAAGTCCTCTGTCCTGATATAGCGGAACTGATGGGCGCGTATGGCGCCGCTTTGACTGCGCGGGACACCTACAGCGACGGCTCGACTGAGCTCGCCGAAGTCAACGGGCATGGGCAGGGCGAAAGCCGTTTTGTGGGACTGCAAAACCTGGAGGCTGTTGGCAACTATAAGAAACGGCACATTCGATGCCGGGGCTGTGAGAATAGATGCACCATCACCAAGCTGACGTTTCACAACGAGAACGTCTTCTATACGGGTAATCGGTGCGAGAAAATCTTTACTAACAGTGGCAAGCAGGATAGGAAAGGGACGAACATGATCGTTCGCAAGATTCAACTCTTATTTGATCGTGAGACTACCCCTGCGTCACAACCCGTCCTGACTCTGGGTATTCCCAGGGTAATGAATATGTATGAGAATTTCCCATTTTGGAATACACTACTCGTCGAGAGTGGCTTCAAGGTTCAGCTTTCCGAACCATCAAGCAATGCTCTTTACGAAAAAGGGATAGAAACCATTATGTCAGAAAACATCTGTTTTCCGGCAAAATTGGTGCACGGTCACATCTTTGACCTAATTGAGGCCGGGGTAGACAGAATCTTTTATCCGATGGTCTTTTACGAACAGGATGGGTTTGCGGACGCGGACAACAGTTATAACTGCCCCATTATCTCGGGCTATCCTGACGTGGTGCGCAGTGCCATTGACCCCGAGGGGAAATTCGGCATTCCACTGGATATGCCGGCGATCAACTTTCGAGATAGGCGGTTGTTGAAAAAGGCATGTCACCAGTACTTGGCGGGGCTTGGCGTCAGTGCGAGAACATTCAAACGTGCCTTTGCCCGAGCTATCGAAGCCCAACGAAAATACAAGGAGGAAGTGCAAGCAATCGCTACCGATATTCTAAACCAGGCCAGTGCTGATGGACGCCCGGTGATCCTGTTGATGGGACGCCCTTATCACATCGACCCACTGATCAATCATAAAGTGCCAGAGATTCTGGCCGACTTTGGTCTCGACGTTATCACTGAAGACTCGATCCCGGCAACGCCCAACCAAACCCTGGATAACAAGCACGTACTGTCCCAGTGGGAATACTCCAACAGATTCTATTATGCCGCTCACTGGGTGGGGCAACAGGATAATGTAGAGGTGGTGCAATTGAATTCATTTGCCTGTGGCCCAGATGCCATCAACGTGGACGAGGTCAAGAGTATGTTAGGCGCATACGGGAAAAGTCTTACCGTCATTAGAATTGATGAAATTGAGAGCATAGGTTCCGTCAAGCTCCGGCTCAGGTCAATGATAGAGTCGTTGAAAGAAAGAGAAAGAGCAAAGGGGAAAGAGTCGCCAGGTGGACGGGCGCTTATCCTCAGGAAGACGACCAGGCTGTACCAGGAGACGGATCGTCACAGGACGATTCTCGCCCCCCGGTTTGCGCACTTTTGTTCCCCACCCATCACCAGACCTCTGCTGGACTTGGGCTATCAGACTGAAGTGTTGCCACCTGCCAACCGTGAATCGGTCCAGGTGGGCCTCAAGTACACCAATAATGAAATATGTTATCCAGCCATCATTGTGATAGGCGATCTGATAAAAGCCCTCCAATCTGGGAAATATGAACTCTCCGACGTGGCAGTTGGCATTTCCCAAACCGGTGGACAATGCCGGGCCTCGTGCTATCTCTCTTTGCTCAAAAGGGCGCTTATTGCGGCCGGCTTTGAAGATGTCCCTGTCGTTTCCCTGACAACCGGCGCACGCCCACTAAATGAGCAACCGGGTTTCAAATTCGACATCAAGCGCTATACCTATAAGGCGATGCTAGGCATGGTTTTTGCGGATGCGCTATCAGCTATGTACCATGCCACCGCGATCAGGGAATTGAACAAGGGCGAAGCACTTGAACTGGCGGATAAATACCTGGCAACCCTTGAACACGGCTCACTGCCACTAAGCAGAGACACCGTGCTCGGCGCACTCGAAAAGGCCGTAGCCGACTTTAGTGAGATTGAAACAGCGGATCGGGACTATCCAAAAGTGGGCATCGTTGGCGAGATATACGTCAAGTACAATTCCTTCAGTAATCACAGAGTGGTACAGTGGTTGATGGATCAGGAGCTCGAAGTGATTGTCCCTTCCTTGGCCGAGTTCTTTTTGACCTGGCTTGTCGGCACCAAGATAAAGGTCCAATCGAACTTGCAAAGACCCGACCTCCTCTGGCTCCTATCTCCCGTGCTAGAGAGATACGTGCAAGCCCTTCAGGATGACATAGAAGCGATTATGAGGGGATTCCGCTATCATCATCCCCATCACACGATTCATGATATTGCTCGAAAAGCGGAAGAGGTCGTAACCCTGACACACCAATACGGCGAGGGATGGTTGATTGCGGGGGAAATCGGCGTACTCGAAGGAAGTGGAGTCCCGAACGTGCTCTGCCTGCAACCTTTTGGATGTATTGCCAATCAGGTCATAGCCAAAGGGGTAGAGAAAAGGCTGAAAGAGAGATACCCGCAGTTAAATCTGCTATTCCTTGACTCCGATGCGGGAACCAGCGAGGTGAACTTTTTTAACAGGTTGTACTTTTTCGTGAATCACGCCAAGACTCCCCTGATGTGAGCTACCCGCTCAGCGCCACCTCGTCCACCACACCGACGATGACCGCACGCACAGCGCCGGGGTCGAGCCCGAGGACCTGTCGTGCGCCGTTCCCCTCATCTATCACCAGCACCGTGTCGCCGGGGCCGGCCTGCACCACGTCCACCGCGATGTCATAGTAGCCAGTCTCCTGGCCGCGCAGGTCGAGCTGGTCCACCAGCAGCAGCTTGCGCCCATCCAGGTGCGAGATTTTGATCGTGGCGACCACCGTGCCGATGACCTTGCCGATGTACATTGTCAGTCGTCATCCTCCGCCAGGTAGTGCCAGACCGCGGTGGGCTGCTGGCGGCGCGGTCCACGCTCGATCTCGACTTGGTCCACGATCCCCGTGATCGCCAGGTCCACCGGCACAAAGATTTCTGGCAGCGCCTGCGCTCCTTCTCGGCTGGCCACCATAAAGACCAGTTCACCCGGACCGGCCTGGGCAGTAGCGTCGGCTGCAATCTTGGGCTGGCCCTGGGGATTCAAGTCTCTGTCCAGCGGTTGCACGACGAGGAACTTGATCCCCTCAAGCCCTTCGTACTTGCGGGTGGCGACCACCGTGCCGATCACGCGCGCGAATTTCATTCTACCTCCGACACCCTTGCGAAGGTTTGACAACAGCTTCCAGGCAAAAAGCGTCTTTGCGTGCCGGGAATCGTCACATTTGCCAAAGCTATCCGCAACCTTCGCAAGGGTACCCGCAGGATTGGGTTCATAACCTGTCTATGACTCTGGCGCGAAAACGTGTGGCATCGGCGACGTTCTCCCACATCTCCGGATGCAATTGTGGAATGACGACTTGCCGCACCAGCAGGTCGGGTCGTTCCAACACACCCACGCCGATCTCGACCGCTGCTTCCACGTCTGCGACCAGGCCGGAGAAAAGCACGATGCCTTTGCCCCCCAATCCATCGGCCAGCCGTACCTCGACCAGCCGCACCTCGGCTCCCTTGATACCTGCGTCGGCGGCGTGGATGGCGGCCGCGACGGTGGTCGTCTCGATCACGCCCAGAGAATCTGTGACCTGCGGCACCCGTCCCCCGCCGATAGCCTCCACTACCTCCGGGTGCACCTGCGGTAGGTAGACGAAATCCACAGCAGCCGCGCCACCTACCTCGCGCCCGGCCGCCAGTGATTCCTCCACATCGGCCACCTGCCCCCCAATCAGCACCAGGTACCTGCCGGGCTGCACCGTGCCCGCCTTGATCGCGTCAATCGGGGCGCGCTTGACCATAGCGTCGGCGGCCTGGATACCGGCCGCGATGCTGCTGAATTCAAGTAAGGCCAGAGCTGGCTCAACCATAATCAAGGGCCAATAGCTAAGGGATGTCGTATTCCCAACCGTGATGCGTGAAACGTGAAACGTGATGCGTGACTACGTTGTCCTCCCCACTGTAGCGCCTGGGCAATCCAGAAGGCATCTTTCAGCGCACAGCCTAAATCCGTTAATCCTGCCCATCCGCTGTTATGCCTAGACAATTCGAAAAGCATCCTTCAGCACACAGCGGCGGATGCGACTGAAGCTGATCGGATTGGTGATCCCTTCGCCGGTGGGGCTGGCGATGGTGAACGAGCAAAAGCCCTCACCGCCATAGCCGACGCCGGCAAACGCAGGACCATTCTTGACAAAGATGCTGCAATCCATCTCCCGCGCCATGCGGCTCAGGTTGTCCAGGTTTTTGGAGTGCATCACCGCCGTGTGCCGGAAGCCGTGCTCGGCCGCCTTTGCCAGGTTAATCCCCTCGTCGGCGTCGCGCACGCGCACCAGCGGGATGATGGACATCATCTGCTCCGATAGCACCAGTGGATGGTCGCGCTCGACCTCTACCAGCACCAGACGCACCTCGTCGCCCACGTCAACGCCGATCTCTTTGAGCAACACGCCTGCGTTCTTGCCGATAAAGGCCTTGTTCATCGTGCCGTGCTGCCCGGCTGGCGGGACTTGCGTGAAAATCGTCTTAATCAACCGGTTGAGTTGCCAGGAGTTGATCTCGTAAGCGCCGTGGTTGCACATGATGCGCTTGAGTTCGTCGGCGATGGAGGCGACGGCAAAGATTTCCTTCTCGTCAACGCAGATGATGTTGTTGTCGAAAGCAGCGCCACGCACGATGTCGCGCCCGGCCTGTTCCAGATCGGCCGTCTCGTCCACCACGACCGGCGGGTTGCCCGGACCGGCGCAAACCGTCCGCTTTCCGCTCTGCATTGCCACCCGCACCACCGCCTCGCCGCCGGTGACGGCCAATAGTTGCACGTCGGGGTGCTGCATGATCTGTTGGGCACTCTCGATGGTCGGTTCGGCCACAGCGCAGACCAGGTTAGGTGGCCCACCCGCCTCGATGATGGCCTCGTTGACCAACTGCACCGTGTGATTGGAGCAAGCGCGAGCGCCAGGGTGCGCGTTAAAGACGACGGCGTTACCCGCCGCCACCATCCCGATACCGTTGCAGATGACGGTGGACGTGGGATTGGTGCTGGGGATGATCGCGCCGATCACGCCATAGGGCGCGTACTCGACCAGTGTCAGGCCGCCATCGCCGCTCCAGGCAATCGGGGTGAGGATCTCGGTGCCGGGCACCTTGTTGGCGTTGAGCAGGTTCTTTTGGATTTTGTCCTCGTAGCGGCCCATCCCCGTCTCTTGCCAGGCCTCGTAGGCCAGGACTTGCGCGTTCTCCCGCATCACACGACGGATATGGGCGATCATCTGCTCGCGCACTGACAACGGTAAATCAAACAGTTGCAGGTAGGCGCGGCCTGCGGCTGCCACGGCACTATCCACATCGGGGAAGAGGTTGTCACCGTGGCGTAACACCGGAGCCGGTGCGGGGGGGCGCGTGGTATCTGTTGGCTCCGGCAGCGGGCCGTGGCGCACACGCTCCCCCTGGCGCAGTTCGGCCATCACCTGCTGAACGATGGCGTCAATGCGTGCGTCGTCAAGCATCAGCCGGTCTCAGCTTTGTTATACTTCACGACGCCGTCCACCTCCAGTGTGTCCACGATCGCCATAATGACGGCGTCACACGGGCGTCTGTCGGTCAACTTTGTCTGGCGCGCGGCACTGCCGGTGGCATACAGCACCACCTCACCCAGCCCAGCGCCGACGGCGTCCGCCGCGACGCGATAGCCCCCTGTCTCCTGGCCTTCGATGTCGAGCTGTTTTAGCACCAGGAACTTGAGCCCATCCAAGGTTGGCTCCTTGCGCGTGGCAACCAACGTACCCACGACTTTTCCTAGTAGCATAGGGAACTCCATTTCAATGACCAATGACAGGTTCACCTTGTCACCTGGTCACCGTGTCAGTTCATTCGCTTTCGGCGGGCGGGCGACCCAAGGGCAGCGTGCGATCCACGTTGGCGTGCGGGCGCGGGATGACGTGGATGGCGACGACCTCGCCCACCCTCTCGGCCCCACGTGCGCCAGCTTCGACAGCCGCTTTGACGGCCGCCACGTCACCGCGCACGATGGCGGTCACCTGGCCGCCGCCGGTCTTCTCGTAGCTCACCAGCTCGACCTTAGCCGCCTTGACCATCGCGTCGGCCGCCTCGACCATGGCGGGAAAGCTCTTCGTTTCGATCATACCTAGTGCTTCGGTTGCACCGTACTCCTCAGTCATAGTGTCCTCCTGATATGGGAAACTGGTGGATTGGTAAACTGGTAAATTGGGAGCCAGTCTACCGGTTTACCAACTACCAATGTACCAATATACCAACACTAGTCACGGCGCTTCGTCTCAATCTCGCGCCCGCTGACGCCTTCAATAGCGGCGACGGCCGCACCGTAGCCAGCCATAATGTCACGCTCCTCACCACCCAGGTAGACGCGCCCAAAGCTGCCGAAGGCACGTATCTCCAGGATGTTGATGTGGGCGGCCTTTTCCGCCTCGTTGGCCGCCAGTGCGGCGTAGGCCGCCGGCTCCACCTCCAGCACGTACAACGTCTGCCCCGCCAGCAACATGTGACCGTGCCGCATGCGGTTGATGAGCTGTACCTGGTGGGCATCCACATGGCGAATGATCTGGCTGGAGACAACCCTGGGCTTGATGCGGTCTGATTCCTGCAAACCCAGCGCCTCCAGGATCGCCGCGCCGGCAGCCCGTACCTCGGCCTGCTCCTGGTGGTGCACCTCCAGCAGACCATACAACCGCTCGACGATCTGCATGGCTGGGCGGACGCGGGTGGATTTCAACGCGATGTCGGTGATGCGGTTGATCTCGATACCGGGCGATATCTCTACCCACAGCGACGTGTCGTAGGGCAGCGGCAGGAAACCTCGCGCCACCGTGCCCAGAAACCCCGCGTGCTGCGGCTGCAATCTGTCCAGAAAGACGTAAGTGCGTAAGTCAACTGACATACAGGTTCTCCTTTGAACTCACCATCCGCAATTTGCAATTCGCAACTACTTTCCAGCTTCTTGCATGATCTTTACGCTGGCGCTAGCGCCAATCCGACTGGCCCCCGCCGCGATCATCTTTTGCGCGTCCTCGTAGGTGCGGATGCCACCTGCCGCCTTGACCCCCATCGTGGGGCCGACCACGCGCCGCATCAGGGCGACGTCCTCCAGCGTGGCTCCGCCTGGCCCAAAGCCCGTGGAGGTCTTGACAAAGTCGGCGCCCGCTACCTTGGCCAGTTGGCAGGCCACCACCTTCTCCTCGTCGGTCAGCAGCGCCGCCTCGATGATCACCTTGAGGATCGCGTTGCCGGCGTGGCAGGCCCGGGCGATGGAGGCGATGTCACGCTCCACCAACTCGTAATCCCGGGACTTGAGGGCACCGACGTTGATCACCATGTCCACTTCGGTCGCACCGTCACGAATGGCCTGCTGGGCCTCAAAGACCTTGACCTCGGTGGACGTGGCACCCAGGGGAAAGCCGACGACAACGCAGACAGGGATGGCACTGCCCTCCAGCAGTTGCGCGCACAGTTTCACATTGCCTGGATTGATGCACACCGAAGCAAAGTTGTATTTGCGCGCTTCGTAGCACAGTTGCGCGATCTGATCCTGTGTCGCCTCGGGCTTGAGTACCGTGTGATCAATCATGTGAGCCAGGCTGCCATCGGTCGGCGCGATACCCAGCGTGCTGGCGATACGGTCAGCGCCGGCGTTGACCACAGGCTGCACCCGTTCCACAAAGTTGTGGGCCGAGATGGGAGGTGAGCCGGCGTCGTCGGTCCCCGCTTCGGCCTTTTCTTGTTCCTCTTGAAACAGGATCAACACCTGGCGGGTGATCTGCTCAATGATGCGTTCTAACGTTGCCTCGTCCAGACTTTTCATCGCTCATTCCATCACGCTTTACGTTTTCACGTCTCACGTTTGAAGCGCCGCTCAATCTCCATAATTTTATTCACCCGTCGCGCGTGTCGCCCGCCGCCGAAGGGGGTTTCGAGCCAGGTTTTGACGATCTGGCGGGCCAGGTTGGAGCCGATCAGCCCAGCACCCAGCGTCAGCACGTTGGCGTCGTTGTGCTCGCGGCTATTGGCGGCCGTGGCCTGGTCGTAGCATAAGCCAGCCCGCACGCCCGGCACCTTGTTGGCCGCCATGCACGAGCCGATGCCTGCGCCGTCCACGATGATGCCGCGCCAGGCACGGCCCTGCGCTACCAACTGCGCCACCGCAAAGCTAAAGTCCGGGTAGTCCACCGAACTGGTGCTGTCGGTTCCGCAGTCCACGACCCCGTAGCCCAACTCGCGCAGGTAGCCTTTCAGCATCTCCTTCAACTCGTACCCGCCGTGATCGGCTCCGATGGCAATGATCTGCTGGCCTGCGGGGGAGGCGTCGGTACGCGGTGCGTCAACCAACGACGGTGTGGGTGCTGCTCTTGCCTCCACTGTCTCCATCAGAGTTACGTGCCGATCCATAGCCACCTGCTGGGCCAGGGGAGTGACGAGCGCCCCCTGGGGAACGGAGAGCTGCCCCCCAACTGGGACAGCCTGGACGTCCGCCTCTGTCACCAGGGGCCGGGCGACCACAGACTGGGAGCTTTGTGGCAACCCCAACGTGCGGTAGACCACACGACGCACCATTTGGCGAATCCGATCCTCGTCCGGCACCTTGTTAGCTCTCCCTTTTGTCACTTGAACTACCAGGATGCAAATTATACCATTATCGAGTGCGAAAGCCAAATGGAGAAGATAAGAGTGTTCGAAGCAAAACGGGGCAGAAAAATCAACCCGGTGAATGTTGACTTTTCCCCACCTCCCAAGTAGAATGGGCGCGAATCGCAAATTCCCAATCACCAATCTCTAACCACTGAGGAGAAAGAGGCATGCCCCAAACCAAAAAACTAGTCCTGATTGACGGCCACGCGCTGGCCTATCGCGCTTTCCACGCCCTGCCCGAGGACATGAAGACCTCCCAGGGCGAGCTGACCAACGCCGTCTATGGCTTCACCTCAATGCTGCTCAACGTCCTGCGCGACGAGAAACCGACCCACGTCGCCGTCACCTTCGACAAGGGACGCACCTTCCGCCACGACGTATACGCCGACTACAAGGCCCACCGCGCCAAAATGCCCGACGAGATGCACTCCCAGATGGAGCGCGTCCGCCAGGTGGTGGAGACGTTGGGCATCCCCGTCTTCGAGCAGGAAGGGTACGAGGCGGACGATCTGTTGGGGACGCTGGCTCGCCAGGCGGGGGAACAGGGAGTGGACACGCTCATCGTCACCGGCGACATGGACCTCCTGCAACTGGTGGACGAGCACACCCGCGTCCTCACTTCCCGCTGGCGCTTCTCCGACACCATTGTCTACGATTTGGAAGGGGTGAAACAGCGCTACGGCCTGACCCCGGCTCAACTGGTGGACCTCAAGGCCATGATGGGCGATAAATCCGACAATATCCCAGGCGTGCGCGGCGTCGGCGAGAAAACCGCCATCAAGCTGCTTCAGCAGTATAGCCAGCTTGAGACCATCTACGAGCACCTGGACGAGGTTCAGGCCCGCTTTCGGAACAAACTGGAGGCGGAGCGAGACCTGGCCTTTCTCAGTCGCCGCCTGGCGACCATCGTGCGCGACGTGCCGGTGCAGCTCGACCTCGGCGCTTGCCGCGTGCGCTCCTTCGACCGCGAGCCGGTGATGGACCTCTTCCGCGAGCTGGAGTTTCGCTCGCTGGTCGAGCGGCTGCCGGGGCAGGAGCAAGAGCAGATCCAGCCGGCGGGGATGCCTCACCAACTCAGCCTGTTTGGCGCAGCGCCTGCCGCCGCGCCCGCGGCAGCTCCCAGCGCCGATTACCAGATCGTCGCCGATGAAGACGCCCTCCGCCAGTTGGTGGCGCAGTTGAAGAGCGCCCCCGCGCTGACGCTCGACACCGAAACCACCAGCACCGATCCGATGCAGGCCAAACTGGTCGGCATCGCGCTCACCGACGCTCCCGAGCGCGGCTACTACATTCCGGTTAAAGCTCCGCCCGACGATCCACAACTGGAGCTGGGGATGGTGCTCGAAGTGTTGGCGCCGCTGCTGGAAGACGCCGGACGGCCCCTGAAGAAAGCTGGCCACAATCTCAAGTACGACCTGGCCGTGTTGGAGCGGGCCGGAGTGCACCTGGAGGGGTTGGCCTTCGACACGATGGTCGCCGAGTGGCTCCTCAACCCGGCCTCCAAGAACCTGGGGCTCAAGAACCTGGCCTGGGCGCGGCTCAAGCAAAAGATGACTCCCATCACCGACCTCATTGGCAAGGGCAAGGGTCAACTGACCATGGATCAGGTGCCGGTCGTCCAGGTGGCTCCTTATGCGTGCGCCGACGTGGATATGACCCACCGCCTGGTGGCCGTCCTGGAAGCGGAGTTGAAGGAAAAGCATCTCTGGTCGCTCTTCACCGAGGTGGAGGTGGAGCTGATACCGGCGCTGGCGGCGATGGAGATGGCCGGCGTGCGGCTCGACGTCGTGGTGTTGGAGCGGATGTCGGAGGAACTGGCCAGTCGGCTGGGCGAACTGGATGCCCGCATCCAGGAGATGGTGGGCTACACTTTCAACGTCAACTCGACCCAGCAACTTTCCGACGCCCTGTTCAAGACGCTGGCGCTGCCCACGCAAGGGTTACGGCGCACCAAGTCCGGCCACTTCTCGACGGCGGCGGGGGTGCTGGAGAGACTGCGGGGCAAGCACCCCGTGATTGACCTGATCCTGGAACAGCGGGGGCTGGCCAAACTGAAATCTACCTATGTGGACGCGCTGCCCCGGCTGGTCAATCCGCGCACCGGGCGGCTGCACACCTCCTACAACCAGACGAGGACAGTGACGGGGCGGTTAAGCAGCAGCGACCCCAATCTCCAGAACATCCCCATCCGCACGGAAATAGGCCGGCAGGTGCGGCGGGCCTTCGTCGCCGAACCGGGCTGGAAGCTGATCGCCGCCGACTATTCGCAGGTGGAGCTGCGCGTGATGGCCCACATCTCCGGCGACGAGGGGCTGCTGTCCGCTTTCGCCCGCGGCGAGGACATCCACGCCAGCACCGCCGCCGCCATTATGGGCGTCCCGCTGGCGGAAGTGACCCCTGATATGCGACGGGTGGCGAAGGGCGTGAACTTTGGATTATCCTACGGACAGACCGCCTACGGGCTGGCCCAGGCGACCGGGCTGACGCAGGCCGAGGCCGAGGACTTTATCAAGGCCTACTTTGAGCGCTTCCCGAAAGTGCGGGAGTACATTGACACCACCAAGGCGCTGGCCACGCGGCAGGGGTACGTGGAGACGCTGCTGGGGCGGCGGCGCTACTTCCCCGAGTTACAGCCAGGCAGCAAGGCGACCCACAATGTGCGCCAGGCCGCCGAGCGCATGGCGATCAACGCCCCGATTCAAGGAACCGCCGCCGACATCATCAACATCGCCACGATCCGCCTGCACCGGGCGCTCCGCGAGCGGGGCCTGCGGGCGCGCATGATCCTGCAGGTGCACGACGAACTGGTCGTTGAGGCACCGGACGAGGAGATGGAGACCGTCGCGCCGCTGATGCGCCAGGTGATGGAGAACGCCTTCGAACTCAAGGCTCCCCTCAAGGCGGATCTCAAGGTGGGGATGAATTGGGAGGAGATGTAGGGGCGTTCGGGGCGGTGACCTGACGGAGACTAGCCGATAAGCCATGCTTGATTATGACGAAGAGAAGAAAGAGATGGGTAAACATCCTGTAAGACCGAATTGGTTCCTAGAGCTACAAAACCCGCATGACAACCTAAAATGGCTATCGCAAGTAAGTGCATCGGTGGAGATCATTGCCAATTTTGGGTGTACTAGCAGCGAGTTTCTTGCTTTGCTCTGGCGTTTAGATGCAGCCGAAGTAAAGGTAGTTGAGAGGGAAGAAAAACATCGCAACAAGCAGCCTATGGGGCCTAGAAAAGAGTTGGAATTCGTCGGAAAGAAAATCCCAGCGGCTCTGGAAGGGCGCTCCGTTGAATTCATTGTGGCAGATATGTCTAAGCTAAGAGAGGATGAGCTAGCATCTGATTACTGCGACCTGACCTACTGCGAGGAAGTTTTATATTTCATGATGTCTGACTTGCAGGAAGTCCGGGACTCAATTAGTCAGATGGCAAGAATCGTCAGGCCAGGAGGGTGGGTTATTGCTGTTGAATTGCATTTATCTGAGAACATAGATCGTGAGAAGATAGGTCGGCTCTTTGAGGCAGCAGGGTTGAGAAAATACGGCTTAGATGGTGCTCCAAGTTTTTCATACTGTTACAAGAAACCGCACGATGAAACAGCGGCTACCTGGCGGTCTTAGGCACAATACCCGTGAACGAACTTCAGTTATCCTCCCGCAGGTTACGGCGTAGCCTGTGTTGGAACGTCAAACCGCTTCAAAAGGTGGCGTTTCAGGCCAAAAGCTACCCCAACCTGCGGGAGGATGGAGCCGCTCTACCGCTCATTCACGGGTATTGGTCTTAGGCAGCGGGTGCAAAGTGAACCGGATTCTAAACTCGGTCAGGTTTAGATAGAGTGATGCAGGATGTCAGATATCTTGCAGCGAGCCATTGCTGCTGTTAAGGCAGGAGACAAGGACACTGGCAAGCGACTACTTGCCCGCGCATTGTATGCCGATCCACGCAACGAAGAGGCATGGCGATGGCTGGCGTATGCTGTGGATGATGTTGCGCGAAAGCGCGAGTGTCTGGAGCGCGTATTGGCGATTAAGCCCTGCGAAGTGGACGAATGTTTGCTTTCCTATGATTATCCTGCATTGCAGGGAGTTCCCGAGAGCATAAGGCGGGATTTTGCGTTTGCAGTTGTTTGGAAGAGGTACTCGTATGAGGTTTGGGATGCTAATGAACCTCTGGCGATCATACTGGGCACGGACTACACCCTTGACACAGATATCGAGACTACTAGCGAGCTAGAGCCCACAAGCGACGAGATTCTGCCAGTGTCCTACGCACAACGGGCAGAGTTGTGGCCAGAGCTAACCCTTCTGTCAACCCTGTCTCTTGCCGCCCGCAAGATATTCGTGCGCGCCATGCAGTATGTCCAGATCCGATCTGGTCTCGTTGAGTACTCTCGGCTTACTGATTCGAAGCAGAGTACTCCTGAGTTTCGTGAGGGACTCACTGAACTGGCCGAAGCCGGATTGATCGACCCTAACCCCAGTACGACTGATCTACTGATGGATCTTACTGTGAAAGAGTTGAAGCAGTTTGCCTTTGAACACCGAGTCGAGTCTCATGGCCCCAAGCATCGTCTAGTCAAAGCAATCGTCACTCAAGTTGGACAGGATGAGATCAGGGCTTTGCTCGACTCGTTGAGTACCGATACCCGGTATCTCCGCCCCCTGGTCGGAGACTTGCCATTGCTGAAGAAACTCGTGTGGGCTGAAACGCATCGCATAGAATTATATCTACAATGGGTTGAACGTGTTCACTGTCTTCGCCTTGCCCCTCCAGAATATCCCATAGAATCGTCTCCTCCCGCCAATGATATGGAACCGTGGATAGGCGTGGATTACGACCCTCGCAAGGACTTGACAGAAACAGAGATGCAGATAGTGCGTGAGATATGGGATGCCAAATGTGACGAAATTGTACAGGAGCTTGCCGATGAATACGCCTGGTATGCACCTTGGTATATCAGCGACGCAATTGTCGCTTACGTGCCATCTGACAAGCTTGAAGCTTTCAAACAGGCTTGTGAGGATCACAAAACGCGTAGTTGGTACAATGTCCTGATGTACTGTGGCGAGAGACGTTTGGCTCAGATGAAGATCAAGTATCGCGAGCCGCATTTGCTAGAGTGTGCCGGTTGTGGAAAGCAGTTCCTTGAGTGGTCTATCTGCTTAGGCGCCGCAGAGCGAGTGGGTTACAAGATATACTTCTGTGATGATTGCTACAGTAAGGCGTTCTGGTCCTATGTTAAGGAGGCGGAGCCAGTATCTATGAGCCAGGATGATATGCTCAATCGACTAGCTGAACTCGCTGCCGCTGTGGAAAGTGTGCCTTCCGCAACTTTCGTCAAGAGTCCGAATCTCGCAGCAGTGTCTGAAGAAAAGCAGATTGCCATAGTGAAGGTTTTGTTGGCTATGCCTCCGTATGAAACGTATGTGGAGGAATTTGGCTCATGGTTGCATGCTCTCATTCTGGCTGGTGTTCTGGAGGACGGCACACAGCGCACACCACGTGGGACACGCTGTATCGCTGCTGATGGACACGAATGTCGTTCCTTGGCAGAGAAAACGATTGACGATTGGCTAAGTGCACACGGTATCCCTCATGAGATAGAGCCTGTCTATCCTTATCACTTTCGGCTTAACCCTTCCGGTAGAATGCGGGCAGACTGGAAAGTAGGCGAGGTGTTCATTGAATATGCAGGCTTGATGGATGATCCAGAATACGCTGCCAAGATGGAAACGAAACAAGAGCTTGCTACAGAGCTTGGCATTTCACTGATTGTCATAGAGCCAAAAGACATCTTGAGCCTTGATAATCAGCTGGGCCAACTAGTCAATCTACGGCACGACAGGACTGCCGAGGAGGGAAATGGCACCACAATGTGCTGCCGCGGTTAGATCAATCGCCACTGGCACTCATTTCGCGGCCTTCGAACTCAAGGTGGGGTGGGACTGGGAGATGTAGTCCAAACGGCAAGGCACATGATGGCGAATTGCGACCCCAACAAACACTACAACCCGGCGCGTTGGGTCAAGGATGTGGAGAACCCCAACCGGCTCATCTTTCTTCACGGACGCGAAAGCAGCGGTCAAGGCTTCAAGGCCATCATGTTGCGCGGCCTTTTCCCCCCTATTCTCACCCCAGATTTCAGAGGCCCGTTGGAAAAGCGCATGGCCCAGCTTGCTTCCGTCCTGGCCGATAGATCAGGCTGGATCATCATTGGCTCTAGCATGGGGGGATTGATGGGCGCCCTCTTCACTTGTCAACACCCGGAACAGGTGGACAAGCTCATTCTCCTTGCGCCGGCCCTCGTCTGGCCCGCATTTGCTGATAGTCCACCCTCGCCTGTCTCCGTGCCGACCATCGTCTATCATGGACGTGGGGATACTATTATTCCGCTAGAACCAGTTCGTGCCTTGTCCGAGCGAGTCTTTGCAAATCTGACCTTCCACGCCGTTGATGATGACCATAGGTTGCGCAAAACGGTGCAGGCTATTGATTGGTTATCCCTGGTAACGTTGGCCTAGGTGGTCGTCGAGTGCATCTTCCACGCCCTGCAGCAAGTACGCGAGCATGCCAAAAAGGCTTAG
>CAZMOT010000064.1:0-18728 GCA_964568065.1 uncultured Anaerolineales bacterium | reverse complement strand
GTGTGGGAGTGTGGGGGTGTGGGAGTGTGGATTATACAGCTCGGGAGTTGATGGCCATCGTCGCCGCGCGGGAGATACACGATGGCGAGATCGTCTTTTGTGGTACCGGCATCTCGTTGCTGGCGGCGATGGCAGCCAAGCGCATTTACGCCCCGGGAGCGATCATCTTTTTCGAGACCGGCGCGATTGACCCCGACCTGCGCGAGATTCCACTGACCGTCGCCGACTCGCGGGTGATGTACGGAGCCAGCCTCAACGCGGGGCTGGCCGAGGCTTTCGCCACGATGCAGAACCGGTTCCTCGGGCCGCGTGTGGTGGGCATCCTGGGCGCGGCGCAGGTGGACCGGTACGGCAACCTGAACTCCACCTGCATAGGCGACTACATCCGGCCGACCGTGCGCTTCCCCGGTTCGGGCGGCGCCTGCGACGTGGGCAGCTTTGTGGGCCGTACTATCGTCTTCATCCGGCACGAGCGGCGGCGGTTCGTCCGCAGGGAGCAGTTGGATTACCTGACCACGCCGGGCTACCTGGATGGCCCTGGTGGGCGGAAGCGAGCGGGATACAGGTATGGCGGCCCGGCGTGTGTGATCTCGGATAAGGCGCTCTTGCGCTTTGACGAGGAGAGCAAGGAGATGTACCTGGACCGGTACTATCCGGGCACCACGCCTGAAGAGATTCAGGCCCACACCGGCTTTCCGCTCGATCTCTCCCGTGCCGTGCCGCTCGACCCGCCCACCGCCGAGGAGTTACGCATCCTGCGCCAGGAGGTAGACCCTCAGCGGCTCATTCTCGGTAGTCAGTAGTCAGATGTCAGCAGGTTATTTCAGCAGGGTGAGTTAAAAAATGTAGCAGCAAACGGTTGCCTGATGGAGGCGCTGGATAGGACACTAACAGCCCGTGACCTGCTGTTGCCGATCACGGGCCAATAAGACCAACGAACGGAGAGGCCCTTTTGTGCCGGCGGTGGGCCTTGCTGCCAGGGAGAGACCGTCCGGTTAAGGATAGGTGCGCCGCTGGCCACCCGTTCAATGCTATTATAATACAAATAGGGCTGGCTGCCAACGGGGGACTGATCCATCACCAGGAGTTGGTCTGGCTGCGGGAGCAGGGCATCGGGGCCATCATGTCGCTGACGGAGCGCTCGCTGCGCCGGGAAAAGATGCTGCTGCATCGGATTGACCCGCTGGGCTTCATCTACCGTCACATTCCCGTCGTGGACGAGGCCGCGCCGACCCAGGCGCAGGTGGACGAGTTTGTCGCATTCGTGGACGAGATGCTGGAGCAGGGACGGGCCGTATTGGTGCACTGCAGGGGCGGCTACGGCCGGACGGGGACGATGCTGGCCTGCTACCTGGTGAGCCGGAGGTGGAGGGCAGAAGAAGCGATAGTTGAAATACGCGCCCGCCGTCCGGGCTCCATCGTGCCCCAGGTGCAGCAGGCGTGCGTCGTCGAGTACGCGGAACGGTTGCGGCGTGCCGGGTCTCATCGCTGTTTACGTTAGGGCTGCGCATTCCGATGGGTTCTCTCAAATCGTATGGGCCCCAGTTCGGATACGAGGTGTTAGCCGGATTAAGCTGCGCTCAAGATAGGGTTATGACTTGAGGTTAGTTGAGATGAACTATGCTACGACTGGATAAGGTACATGACAGAACATCTTGCTTTCAGTATAGTCAAGAGTGAAAACCTATCTGAGCATGAACGCGCCGAGATATTAGCTTTGTGTTCCCGTGCCTACCGCATCAATTATGAACCCTTCCTCAAAACATTTACTGATGCCACACATGTTATTGCTCGTCAGCAAGGGCGATTAGTAAGCCATGCCTTGTGGGTAACGCGGTGGTTACAGCCTGGACCATTACCTCCCTTGCGCACAGCCTTCGTGGAAGCCGTTGCTACTGAAGAGGAATACCGGGGGCAGGGCTTGGCAACGGCGGTAATGAAGAAGCTCAGCTCAGCTATTAACGACTTTGAATTGGGTGGCTTGTCACCAGCTCAATATGGATTGTACACACGGCTTGGATGGGAACTGTGGCGCGGGCCGCTCTTCATTCGGACAAAAGATGGTTTGCTGCCTACACCAGATGACGAAGTAATGATTTTGCGCTTACCTGATACACCAGTACTTGACCTTGATTGGTCGCTTTCCGCAGAATGGCGTGGGGGTGAGTTGTGGTAGCCCGACTCTGCACCACCTGGCCCCCTGGTGTAACTTGTGACTACCTGTGATTGCTGGGGGCTTTGGTGCAGTGGGTTCGCCTGGTCTCTACAGACCTGCATCCTTAAGACAAGGCAAGAAAACGCATGAGTGGCAAAGTAGAGGAGAATAGCCGAAACAGCGTGTCAGGAGTGGCTGAGCCGGCCACCGGTACTGTGTTGATGCCTCGGGCTTTCTCCAGGCTCAAGAGGGCCATAATCCAGGCGCTCCCCATAGCAAAAGAAGTCGACGTACCCACCTATGAGAAAGATAGGATCGGCGACGTCAAGCAGTGGGACGAGCGCGACATCGTGTTTGCTCGGAAAGATTTCTTCCGTTACTTTGGCACGGACTCTCCAGAGTATAAGGCTTATTACGAAGCGCATCCTGAGTATCTGGAATACGATACAAAGGTTGGCAACATGCCCGGCCTGGGGAGAACGGGTGGAGTTGACATCCCAATGTTCGAGAGCCAGTTCGCTACGATCGCGAAAATTGGTGTCGAGTCCTTTGTGGACGGGGAATCAGCTCCCCACAAAATCGAGATTCCATCGCAGCGCGCGGCCAAGAAGGTGAAAGCACTGGCCCGATTTCTGGGGGCCGACCTGGTAAAGATTGGTCCCCTGCGCCAAGAGTGGGTTTACAGCCACGTTGGCCGGTCGGTCGGTAACAGTGAAGGTTACCAACAATGGGGTACACCAGTTGACCTCCGCTACCATACCAATGCCATTGCGATGGCCTTCCAAATGGATTACCGTCTATCCCAAACCGCCCCAGACTTTCCGACCTTACTGGCTACGGCCAAAGGGTATGCTGTCGGTGCCTGGGTGTCAATTCAACTGGCCGAATACATCCGTATGTCAGGTTATTCCGCCAGGGCTCATCATTTGAATAACTACCGGGTGATTGCGGTACCGGTCGCCGTGGACTGTGGTGTGGGCGAGCTTTCGCGCGCCGGTTACCTGATCACCAAAGAATTCGGATTGGGAGTTCGCCTGGCCATCGTCACCACAGATATGCCTTTGGCGCACGACAAACCCGTTGACATTGGCGTTCAATCCTTTTGTGAATACTGCAAGATCTGTGCGGAAGAATGTCCCAGTGGCGCCATTCCCATGGGTGACAAGGTCGAGTTCAATGGCATTAAGAGATGGAAACTGGACGAACGAAAATGCTATCGCTACTGGCATGCGGTAGGTACAGACTGCAGTATCTGCATGGCATCTTGTCCCTGGACAAAGCCCAGGAACTGGTTCCACAAATCCATGTCTTTGCTGGCTACCACAAAAGGTCCACACCAGGCGCTGATGGCGTGGGCGGATCAACTGTTTTACGGAAAGTTTGAGGGCGTGCCTCGCCCTGATTTCATTGATCCTTTCGAACACTGAGATCCAGAGGGTGATTCAAGAACTCAAAATAGGACACGGATTTTCACGGATGCACACAGACTGGAAGAACTGGTGGCGAAGGAGTTGGGCAAGCCGCTTGCGCCCAAGGCGGTCCGTTTCGTGCGCGACATTCCCAGGACGCGCAACGCGAAAGTGAGGCGGCGCGTCATCCGGGCTGCCTATCTGGGCGAGCCACCCGGCGACCTGAGCGCGCTCGTGAATCCAGAGGCGGTCGAGGAGATACGAGAGGCGGTATGATGAAAACAGATTTTGAGTCCGCCCGACAAAAGTATAAGCCAGAGAGAATCAAGTTTCTTCTTATTGCAGAAGCACCGCCAAAACCCGAGTCAGGTCGATTCTTTTACTGTGAGGATGTTCCGACGCATGATAGTCTATTCCTGGAGACCATGAAAGTAGTATATCCTGCCGATTGTTCGAACATAAAAAGCGTTCGCCAGCGAAAGCGCGAATTCTTGAAGAGGTTCAAAAATGATGGATTCTACTTGATAGATGCTTCAGATAAGCCAATAGCTACTCGCTCAGCCAAGAAGAAACAAATCAGGAAATCTCTTCCTTCCCTCATAGAAAAGGTTAAAAGTCTTGTCTCAGAAGACACAAAGGTGATTCTCATTGCGGCGACAGTTTATAAGGTTTGTTGTAATCGGTTGAAATCGGAAGGGTTTACAGTCGTAAACGAATGCGCGATACCTTTTCCCATTGGTTGGCAGAAAGAGTTTAGAGAGAAACTATCTGCATTACTCATGAACCAGATGAACCAGGCGGTTCTCGTCATCGGCGCCGGCATCGCCGGCATCCAGGCCTCGATTGACCTGGCACAGATGGGCTTCCAGGTCTACCTGGTGGAGCGCACGCCCTCCATCGGTGGCCGGATGGCCCAACTGGATAAGACTTTCCCCACCAACGACTGCGCCTTATGCATCCTGGCACCCAAGATGATTGAGTGCGCCGGCCACGAGAACGTCCATCTGCTGACCTACTCCGAGGTCGTCGCGGTTACCCCCCCCTTGCCCCCTCCTGGAGGGGCGGGCAAGGGGGGGGTATTCCAGGTGAGGGTGTGCAAGAAGCCCCGGTACGTGGACGTGGAGCGGTGCACCGGCTGCGGCGAGTGTGTGGAAAAGTGCCCGCGGCGGGTGCCCGACGAGTTCAACGTTGGCCTGAGCCAGCGGCGGGCCATCTACCTCCCCTTCCCCCAGGCGGTGCCGCGCAAGATGACGATTGACGCTGACTACTGCCTCTACCTGGCGGACCGGGAGAAGGGCCGGTGCCGCCTGTGCGAGCAGGTCTGCCAGGCGGGAGCGATAGATTGGGAGCAGCAGGAGGAAATCGTCGAGTTGGACGTCGGGGCCATCGTCGTCGCCACCGGTTTCGATCCTTATGACGTTTCGGCGCTGGAGGAGTACGGATTCGGCAAGATCCCGAACGTCATCACCGGCCTGCAATACGAGCGGTTGATCTCGGCCTCGGGCCCCACGGGGGGTGAGTTGCAGCGCCCCTCCGACGACGAACATCCGCACACCGTCGCCTTCATTCAGTGCGTCGGCTCGCGGGATGTGAACTACAATCCCTATTGCTCCAGCGTGTGTTGCATGTTCGCCACCAAGGAGGCCATCCTGGCCAACGAGCACGATCCGGAGATACACTCGTACATTTTCTACACCGACCTCCGGGCCGGAGGCAAACGGTTCCAGGAGTACCTCGCCCGGGCTCAAGAGGAGTACCAGGTGACCTATATCCGGGGCCGGCCGGGCGTGATCGGCGAGAATCCCGAGACCGGCAATCCCATCGTGCGTTACGAGGACACGACCGCCCGGCAGGTGCGGGAGATGGAGGTGGGCCTGGTGGTACTGTGCCAGGCATTGGTTCCCCGGCGCGGCCAGCGGGAGGTGGCCGAGTTGCTGGGCATCGAGTTGGACGAGTACGAATTCGTGCGCATCCCGGAGCGGCTGGGCCGCCCGGTGGATACGAGCGTGCCGGGTATCTTTGCCTGCGGCTACTGCCAGAGCCCCCAGGACATCCCCGATTCCGTGGTCCAGGCTTCGGGCGTGGCGGCACGGGTCGCAGAGATGCAGTAGTCAGTAGCCAAACGTTTGACTGCCTGAGGAGGGTTTAGGAGTTGGGGGGAATTCGAGTTGGCGTGTTCGTGTGTCACTGCGGCACCAACATCGGCGGCGTCGTGGACGTGCCCGCTGTGGTCGAGTACGCACGCACATTGCCCCACGTGGCTCACGCCGAGGGCAATCTGTACAGTTGCTCTGAGGAGGGGCTATCCTCCCTCAAGCAGAGCATCCGCGAGCACCGTCTCAACCGGGTAGTCGTCGCCTCCTGCACCCCCAGGACCCACGAGCCGTTGTTCAAGGACGCCTGTGAGGAAGCTGGTTTGAACCGCTACCTATTCGAGTTCGTCAACATCCGGGAGCACTGCTCGTGGATTCACAGCCGGGCCAAGGAGGCAGCCACCGAGAAGGCCAAACGACTCATCAGGATGGGGGTGGCCAAGGCTTGCCTGCTGGAGCCGCAGGAGGAGGCCGAGAGCGAGGTTATCCCTGCGGCGCTGGTCATCGGCGGCGGCATCGCCGGGATGACGGCGGCGCTGAACCTGGCCCGCCAGGGTTTTAGAGTGCATCTGGTGGAGAAGGAAGCACAACTCGGCGGGCGGCTGCCGTGTCTCAATCGGCTGTGTCCTACCGACGAAGAGGCTGCCAGCTTCATTGAGCCGGTGGTCCGGGAGGTGGAAGGGCACGAGTGGATAACCCTGCACATGCCGGCCACCGTCAAAGAGGCCGGCGGCTACGTGGGCAACTTCCAGGTCACCGTCGCCACGGAGGACGGGGAACGCGAGTTCGACGTGGGAACAATCATCGTGGCGACCGGCGCCGATGTGCTGCAGCCGGTCGGCATGTACGGCTACGGCCAATTCCCCAACGTGCTCACTCAACTGGAGCTGGAGGAGGTGTTGGTAAATGGGGAAACTGGTAAGTTGGTAGATTGGGAAGCCGGCGAACAGGTGGAGAAGCCGACGACCAATCTACCAATCTACCAATCTACCAATCTACCAAACAACGTTGTGATGATCAACTGCGTGGGGTCCCGTATCCCCGAGCGTCCCTACTGCTCGCGCGTCTGCTGTATGACCTCGATCAAGAACGCCACCCAGTTGAAGCAGCGGAACCCCAAGGCCCACGTCTACGTGCTACATCGGGACCTGCTGACCTACGGTGTGGAGTTCGAGCGGTACTACCGCCAGGCGATGGAGACCGGTGTCCGCTTCCTGCGCTACGAGCTGGAACATCCCCCGCAGGTGACCGGCGACGGGTGTGTCGAGGAGGTGGTGGTCTGGGACGCGCTGCGGGGCCGGGAGCTGCGCCTGCCGGTTGACCTGGTGGTGCTGACCACGCCCCTGATCCCTGGCCCGGACAACGAGACGATCTCCCGTTTACTGAAGGTGCCGCTGGGGGAGTCGGGCTTCTTCCTAGAGGCGCACGTCAAGTTGCGCCCGGTGGAGTTCGCCACCGACGGGGTCTACGTCTGTGGCACGGCCCGCTGGCCGGCCGACGTCTCCGAGAGTATCACTCAGGCCTACGCGACCTCCTCCAAGGCGGCCATTCCGATGCGGGCGGGGGTGGTCACCGCCGAGGCCATCACTGCCTTCTCCGACCCGGCTCTCTGCACGGGCTGCGGCCTCTGTATCGTCACTTGTCCCTTTAGCGCCATCGAGTTGCAGGCACAGGAGGATGGGCGGCAGGTGGCCCACGTCAACGTGGTGCAGTGCAAAGGATGTGGCGGCTGTGTGGTCGCCTGCCCCAGCGGGGCGATGCAGCAGCGGGGTTTCACCGACCGGCAGGTGTTAAGCATGATTGAGGTCTGTGCGAGGAAGATGAGATATGGATGAGCAAACCTTTCAACCCCGCATCCTCGCCTTCTGCTGCAACTGGTGCTCTTACGCGGGGGCCGATCTGGCCGGTGTCTCTCGTTTGCAGATGCCGCCGGACTTTCACGTCATCCGGGTGATGTGCTCGGCGCGGGTGGCGCCGGAGTGGGTCATCAAGGCACTGTCAGATGGAATTGACGGCGTGATGGTGCTGGGCTGTCACATCGGGGACTGTCACTACATCAGTGGGAACCATCGGGCCGCGAAGCGATTCGCGCTGCTGAAGGCGATGCTGGACTACGTGGGCATCAACTCCGACCGGCTGCTCGTGGATTGGGTCTCGGCGTCGGAGGGAGAGAAGTTCCAGAGGTTGGTGACGGGGTTTGTCGAGCGGGTGAGGGAACTGGGACCGTGCAAGTCAGTAGCCAGTAGTCAGTAGTCAGTGGCGTACTGGAGCACCCGATGGGTGAGGATGCTGTAAGGGCCTGTCAAGGAATGATTTCCCGTTTTCGACACTAGCTGTAGAGGCGCTTGTAATAGATCAGGGTGTCGTCCGGGTTCGCGGGATTGTAGATCACTGTGTCTGGATGAGCCAGGATGTCGGGGATTCGGTCGAGTTTGTCAATAAGGTAGTAGTGCGCCTTTCGTGCCAGGGAGTCCTCGGCATAAGCCAGGCCGTCGGCCGTGACGTGGACCACTTCCTGCCGGACGTCGTGGACGACATATTTGACGCGCTGAACTCGCCTTCGCCCTTTGTTGTCTATGACGGTGATGTACTCCTCCGATGGCGTGGGCTAGCGCATCCAGTTCGTCGTCCTTCGTGAGATGGTTATATGATGATGCGTCAAGTTAGAGGCTTTGTCAAATCTTTCGTAGCGAGGTGAAACAGATGTCGAAAGTTGTGCCAAAAGTTGTAAAGAAGCCCTTCGTCGCTCTGCGTCCCGTGCCGGTCGTGCTGGTGAGTTGCGGCCACGGCGAGCAGGCCAACATCATCACCATCGCCTGGACGGGAATCCTGTGCTCCAGTCCGCCCCAGGTGGGGATCGGTGTGCGCCAGGATCGCCACTCCCACGGGCTCATCCAGGAGGCGGGTGAGTTCGTGGTCAACGTCCCCGGCGAGGGGCTGCTCGACGAGGTAGAGTACTGTGGCTTTGTCTCTGGCCGGGAGGTGGACAAGTTCGCGGTCCAGGGGTTGACTCCGGCTCCCGGCTCGGAGGTGCAGACGCCGATCATCGCCGAGTGCCCGCTCAACATCGAGTGCCGACTGGCTCACAAGCTCTCCCTGGGCAGCCACGATCTGTTCGTCGGCCAGGTGGTGGCGGTGCAGGTCAGCCAGGAGGTGCTGGACGAGCGGGGACGGTTGGACAACGACAAGCTGCAGCCCATCCTCTTCACCGGCGACGAGTACTGGGGGCTGGGGAGCTTGCTGGGCCGCTACGGCTTTAAGCAGAAGTGATAGAAACACACGAGCATTTGGTTCAAAAAGTGCGCGAGATAGCAGGGCGGTTGCTGCTCGACGGTAAAGTTGCCGGCGTGCTTGGCCTGCGCTCCGACCACGGTCACGGCGCTACGTATCTGTTCACCACAATGTATGATTTGGAGGCGTTGGTGCTGGAACCCCGCTACGTACTGGCTCCCATCTGCCGCACAATCCTCTCCGGCTTGCCGGAGGGCAGGTTGGGTGTCTTCGTGAGGGGTTGTGACGAGCGGGCGCTGATTGAGATGGCCAAGCTGGAACAGGTGGATTTGGACCGGCTCGTGTTCATCGGCCTGGTCTGCTCCGAAACCCAGGCCCGGGAGTGTGTGTGTGCGCGTCCCTACCCGTGTCGCATTGACGTCGGCGAGGGGGTCGGGGGCGTCGCGCTGGCCGACGATGAGCGGGTGCGGAGGTTGTTGGAGCAGGACGTGGAGGAACGGCTGGCTTTCTGGCGGCAGGAGTTCGCCCGGTGTATCAAGTGCTACGGTTGCCGCAACGCCTGCCCGGTCTGCATCTGCGACGAGTGCATACTGGAGCCCCCCTTTCCATCCCCCCCATTGGGGGGGTGGGTGGAGCGAGGCCAGATCCCGCCGGAACTGCCGTTCCACCTCATCCGCGCCTACTACATCGCCGACAAGTGCGTGAGCTGCGGCGCGTGTGAGGCGGCTTGCCCGATGAAGATCCCCCTGACCACGCTCTACGCGCCGTTGCGGAAGAGGCTCGGAGAGCTGTTCGACTACGAGCCTGGTCTGGACGTGACGCAGAAGTCGCCACTGACGACGACACTAGAGGAGACACCGCTCCATGGGTAGCCAGATGTCAGATGTCGTAGAGCGACTTGTAAGTCAATATGGGCTTTCCCTTTGTGTGGAATGTGGTAAGTGTGTGGCGGTTTGCCCGATGGGGGAGATTTTCGATGACTTTTCGTATCAAGTCTCGCCGCGCGGAGTCATCGAGAGGGCGCTGCTGGACTTTGAGGTCCTGGAAGACGGGCGGCTGTGGTTATGTCTGACCTGCGATCTGTGTACCGACTTGTGCCCGGCCGGCGTGCGCTTCCGTGACTTTATCGAAGCGACTCGCCGGCTGGTTATCGAGGCAGGAGACATGGAGTATGGTTCCTTCTGCCGCGATTGCGGTGCGTATCTCTGGCCCCGGCACACCGTGGAGTACCTGAAGCAGACACTGGGGGAATCTAGCGAAGAACTTCTGACGCTCTGCCCCAGGTGCCGCCAGTACGACTTTGGGGAAAAGGTGAAAGCATTGGCCCCGGGGAGCCGAAGAGTGCGCATCCAGCAGGCACAGGCAGGAGAGGGCCGATGAAGGTGAATCTGAGAATTCTCCTGCCGGTGCTGCCCGAGGCGATAGGCCGCAAGGAGTTAGAGGTGGAGTTTGCCGGGGAAACGGTCAACGACCTGATCGAACATCTGGTCGCACGGTATGACCGGAAGGCCAGGCAGGCGCTGTACGATGAGAAGGGCAAGTTGGATCCAGTAGTGCAGGTGCTGCTCAATGGAAAGGAGTGGGTGACCCACGACCGGCTTGACACAGCCCTGCAAGAAGGGGACACCGTGATGTTTATGGTGATGATGGCCGGTGGGTAACCCACGTATAAGGAAGTAATGAAGAAAGCTCTCAAGTGTATTCACAGCCCACGTGGTTCGTTGACAGCAATTCGCCAGCCGTGGCTGAATTCGTCCGCTCCATTATTGGCAATGCGAGGATAGACGCTGGTTGGCTGACAGGACTAGCATCTTGGGCGTAGCTACCCCACTATTCCCCGTTGACCTCGTTTCAATCGGTCTATCCCCTCGTGCCCAGAGTTCCGGGCTGAGATCGGTCCTATCGCAGGACAGGCGCAAGGTCCCCCTCCGGGCATTAAGTTGCAGCCTGCACGAACTTTGCCCTTTCAGTCCGATAGCTTCAGCCTTGGGCTTCCTCTGCGCGTTCCGGCCGTCATCACCCTCTCTCTCGATGCAGACCCTATGCTATATAGACAACGCGCATGTAACTACCCAGACCTCGCTGTGGCTGGTCTCTGACCGAGCCACCCGCCGCCCAGGAGACGCCTTCAGCCACTGCCTTCAAGCTCTGGAATCCTTCCGCGGCAGCGGGCATGGTCTGGAGACCGGCCCGAGCCGTGGGGGCTGGGTAGTTCGACAATGTCACATTAGGCCCGCGATGGTTCAAATTCCATACTCAGGCTCGCGGTGGACGACAGTCCACCGCCCCAGACGCGGACTGTCGTTCGCTTGGAGCTTGCAGAGTGCAGTTTTATGTTAATGTGACATTGTCAGGTAGTTACACGCGCATCACGATTTGGAATGTATTTGGAAGGTCGGATGCTCATTTTGTGAGGCCGTTGGAAGGCAGGGGGAGTATAATCCGGAGGAGTAAAGGAAAAAGTCCTTGCGTCTGAGGGAGTGTGAGAGAATGGCTCCCCAACTAATATTGAGAACAGGGAAGGAAGTTACTTCTCAACAATCCCTCGTTGGCTCGACCCGGCGTCTGATCCGGAGTTCGCTATCACCTCACGCCAAAAAGCGGCTCTACCTAAACGCCAGTGGATCGTGTGTCCGAAATGCCAGATCCGTCAGTCGACCAGGGTCGCCGGTTCAGATCCAGCCCCTGCTACCTTGGCGATACCCTGGATCGCTGGGTCACCGTGTTTCACCGGCCCGGCGATCTTTGGTTCCTGGAATCCCATGTTCGGGAGGGATTTCAGATGAACTGAAGATCGCCGGATTTTTCACTATCCGAAGGGCTCGTCGGCTTCCTGCAGCATGAGGCTGGAGAGAGGGAGGACCGGTCAAGTGTTGACTGGTCTGCCAGAGGGTTGAGAAGATCAGTGCTGCGATCTCCAATGGGTCGAGTAACTTTCCCCTCTGGATTGCATCAACAGCCAATCTGTGTTAAACTATTTTAAGCTATTTATGACGAAAAAGGGATCGCCCGCCAGCAATCCCGTCGCCCACCCCCCGACTTGGCCGGGGGATCGGCAGGTTCATCCTAACACAACGCCGCTCTCCAGACAGGGAGAGCGGTGTTGTGCTTGGAGTTCCGAAGGAGTACGGTAAGGCATCAAGCCCCTACCTCCCGAAAGCTCCCGAAATAGGCCAAAAGTCCTATTGCATTCGGAGGGACGATGATAGTACAATGTAGGCGACGTAACCACTGAGGAGGATGCGCCGCACCTACCGGCCGATATGCAGGCCGTTGAGACGAGAACACGGCGGTATTGCAGCGGTCCGCGCACAGCCTCGAGTCGAAGGGTGCTGAATTCGGGGCGATGGCCTTCTCTACCTCGTCGCGGGAGAGTTGGAGACGGGGCGGCTGAAAAGGTGTCCAGGTTGAATCGGAGTACAAAAAGGTCAAGGCGGCGCTAGCATCCGTGCGGCGTGATCTTTGAGTGAGAGTCACGTAGGGATAGGGAGACACGACATGACGACCCCAAACCAAGGCCACATACTTGTAGTAGATGACAACCGGCTGAACCGCATGAAGCTGGCCCACAGTCTGGAACAGCAAGGCCACACTGTCGCCTTGGCAGAAGATGGCCAACAGGCACTGGAGATGGTCCGGGCGCAGTCGTTCGATCTGGTATTGCTCGACATCATTATGCCAGAGATGGATGGCTACCAGGTACTGGAGCACATGAAGCGCGATACCGCGCTGCGGGATGTTCCGGTCATCGTCATATCGGCATTAGATGAGATAAAGAGCGTTGTCAAATGCATTGAAATGGGAGCGGAGGAGTACCTGACCAAACCATTTGACCCGGTGTTATTGAGAGCCCGGATTGGGGCCTCCTTGGAGAGAAAGCAGCTACGCGATCAGGAGCAAGCCTACCTGGAGCAGTTGCAGATTGAGCGGGAAAGGTCAGAGCGTCTGTTGCTCAATATCCTGCCTCAGCCGATCGCCGACCGGTTGAAAGAGGGCGAAAGCATCATCGCCGACAGCTTTGACGAGGTTACCGTCCTCTTTGCCGATATCGTTGGTTTTACTCCGCTTTCAGCCCCTATGTCGCCGAAAACACTGGTCTTTTTGCTGAATGGGCTATTCTCGACGTTCGATCAGCTCGCTGAGAAGCACGGTTTAGAAAAAATCAAGACAATGGGTGATGCCTATATGGTGGTGGGGGGCTTGCCCACGCCTCGATCAGATCACGCTGAAGCTGTCGCCGAAATGGCGCTCGACATACAAAGCACACTGGACCAATTCAAGATAGACGGCGATAAGCCGCTCCGCATGCGGATTGGGATGCACACCGGGCCGGTAGTCGCAGGCGTCATCGGCACGATAAAGTTCAGCTATGACTTGTGGGGTGACACTGTGACCACCGCCAGTCGCATGGAGTCGCATGGCCTTGGCGACCGCATCCAGGTCTCAGAAGCGACGTACAATTGCCTACGGGATGCATATCTGTTTGAGAAACGAGGCACAATCCAGGTGAAAGGCAAGGGAGAGATGACGACCTATTTTCTCATAGGGAAAAAGCGTCGTTGAGATGTCTGCTGGACATCGTTGATTAACCAGGCTCGACGGGATGAAGGCTGAACATTGACCAGAGGCGGGAAAAATGACTGACCAAACGCTGTTTCGGAAATACAACATTGACCGCCTGCCCATCCAGGGACCTCCTTTTGGGCTGGATGAGCAGGAAAAGAAGATTGACGACATCGGCGGAGGCTCCGTAAAGAGCACCGTCGAGTATATGATGGAAATTGTGCGTCGCAAGGCGGCGAAGGCTACACCTCCTGGTCTGGCGTCGGAGGAGCGCGAGCAGCGCGCCGAGGAAGCAGCTCAGGCCGCGCTAAATCATCTAGTTGAGATGCTCGACGCTTCTCTCCGCGACCGACACTTCCACATCAGCGCTGACTACCTGCTCAATGCCAACAACTATTACTCATACGAGTTCAGCCTGGTCGTCGGCGAGTATGCCAAAGCCATCTCTGACGATGAGCGATTCCACTTTAACCGGGGCACACGCAGTATCCCACCGGCCATGGTGTGGCTTACCCGCCCCTTCTCCATTGCCCAAAAATACGAAATCCTGCCCCGCCTCACGGCCAAGTTCGTCAATACCGACATACGGGTGAGTGAAGTAACCGGAAACCGGGCTGTCGTCCAGTGGTGGCCCACGCGCGAGGCGGAGCACCTCCCTGAGCAGTACTGCCAGGCCTACTTCTGCATGGGCTGCGAGGTCTACAAAGGTGTCTTCGCTGCGATCCCGCGGGTGTCGGCGGGACTGCCACTGGCGATGGTGTGCGACCTGCGCTGCCGAAGCGATGGGGATGAATGTTATGAGTGGGAGTTTACCTGGGAGGCTGTGGCCACACCCCGCGATCCACGCCCGTGGCTTGGACTACTGTGGTCGCTGGTGTTGCTGATCCTAACTCTGACTCCTGACCTGCTGGCCCCGGCATTGCAAAAGTGGATCGCGCTGTTGGTCCCCATCCCTTTCCTGTTTGCCTGGTACGGCAGTCGGCTACGCCAGGCCAGGGCAGCGGAAGCCCACCAGTCAGAGCAACTCCGGGAACAGCAGCAGCAGGCGGAAAAGCAGCACGATGAATTGCTGATCGCTTACGGTGATCTTCAGTCCGCCAACGTCGGCCTGGAGCGCAAGGTGAGGGAACTCACCGTGCTTCACAAGATCGGCCTGACCGTCACCTCTACGATGAATCTGGGTGAACTGCTGGATCAAGTTCTGCAAGTGGTGAGAGAGGAATTGCGCTTCGACCGGGCCATGATCATGCTGGTGGACGAGGAACGGCAGGTGCTGACCAGCGGTCACGCTGGCGGGGGGACGCCGGAGATGACCGCTTTGATTGAACAACTGGAGATACCGCTGATCGAAGAAGGCTGGGCGCCAGCGCGTGCCGTTCTCACAGGGGAGCCGATCCTGGTGTCCTCGGACAACATCTCCCCCCAGGCCGTGGAACTGGTCAAGGCGCTGCAGACATCTTGCTTCCTGGTCGTGCCCCTGCAGGCCAAGGGACAGCCTATCGGCGTGCTGGCAGTGGACAACGCGATCTCTACCTTGCCTATCACGGAGGAAGACCAGGATGTGTTGCTGACGATGGGGCGGACTGTAGCTGTCGGCATCGAAAACGTCCGTCTCTATCAGGCCATTGAGGAACACAATCGCACTCTGGAGAAAAGAGTAGAGGAACGCGCCCGGCAACTCCGTGCTGTTAACGAGGATCTGGCGCGGGAGAAGGAAAAACTGGACGCCATTCTACGCAACATCGTTGATGGACTGATTGTCACTGACGCGGAAGGCACCATTCTGCTGGTTAACCCCGCCTTCGAAAACATGTTCGGCCGGCCGGCTGCTACGCTGGTAGGTCACTCTCTGACCCAGGTAGTCGCCGAGGAGGAGCTTCAGCGCCTCATCGCCAATGCCCTGCAGGAGCAAGCGTCTACCTTCACATCCGACATCCCCCTGCCCGATGGGTGCATCCTCCGGGCCTCCTCAGCGGCCATTCAGGAGGACACGCACACCATCGGAGTGGTCACCGTCCTGCGCGACATCACCGCCCGTAAGCGGGCGGAACTGGGACGGGAGAGAGCCATTCGGGAAAAGGATGCGTTGTTGAGCGAGTTCCGTGCTGTTCTCGAGACGATCGAGTACGGCGTCCTGCTGCTGGACACTGAGCTGAGCACCCGCGCTGCGAACCGCGCGTTCAGAGAGATGTGGGGCTTCCCGGGAGAGTTCATCGCCCGCCAGCCGACGATGGCCGAATTGATCAACTACAATCGCGATGCCGGGCTTTACGATGTCTCGAGGGACGAGTGGGACGCCTACGTTGAGCAACAAACAGAAGCGGTGCGGCAGGGCAAAGTCCCGCCCACACAATTCCGACTCGGCGATGGCCGTATCCTGAGGTATCAGGCGATGGTGCTTCCCGGCGGCGGCCGAATGCTTACCTACTTCGACATCACGGACCTGGTACGCCAGAATGAGTACCTGGCGGCGTTGCACGACACCACCCTGGGCCTGATCAGCCGGCTCGATTTGGGCGACTTGCTTGAAGCTCTGATCAGCCGGGCCGGGCAACTGGTGGGCACGTCTCATGGCTTCATCTATCTGGTCAATCCCGAGCAAGACGCGCTTGATCGCCGGGTGGGCGTAGGAGTCTTCAGCCGCCTGGTCGGTTCCCACTTGAAATCGGGCGAAGGTTTGGCCGGGAAAGTCTGGAAAACTGGCCAACCACTGGTCGTGGACGATTACGATGGCTGGTCAGGCCGCTCACCAAGTTTCGACCATAACGTTATCCGTGCCCTGATGGGTGTACCGCTCAAGTCGGGTGAGGAGGTCGTGGGCGTGATCGGCCTGGCCTATGACGTTGAGTCGGGCCGGACGTTTGGCGATGCAGAGATCGAACTGTTAGACCGATTCGCTCAACTTGCCTCCATTGCACTGGACAACGCCCAGTTGTACCAGGAGGCCCAGCGAGAGAAACAGTACTTTGAGTCCCTGGTTCTGAATAGCCCCGTAGCGGTCGTCGTAATAGATCTTGACAGCAACGTCGTCTCGTGGAATCCAACTGCTGAGAAGCTGTTTGGATATGCCCAGGCCGAGGCACTCGGTCGCAACATAGATGATCTGGTTGCCGCCGACCGCAACGGTCGGACTGAAGCAATCCGTGCGGAAGCCATTGCTTACTCCCAGCAAGCCATCGCAGGCGATCTCGTGCACGCCATTACCCGGCGCGGTCGCAAAGATGGTACCCTGGTAGATGTAGAACTGCTCGCTGTCCCGGTGATCGTGGAGGGAGAGCAGGTCGGGACGTTCGTGATCTACCACGACATCACGGAACTCCAGCGGGCTCGCCAGGAAGCCGAAGCCGCCAACCAGGCCAAGAGCGCATTCCTAGCCACGATGAGCCACGAAATCCGCACGCCGATGAACGCCGTCATCGGCATGACCAGCCTGCTGTTGGACACAGACCTGACGCCGGAGCAGCAAGATTTTGTCGAGACCGTTCGCACCAGCGGCGACGCTTTGCTGACCATCATAAACGACATCCTGGATTTTTCCAAGATCGAGGCCGGTCGGATGGAGTTGGAGAGTCAGCCCTTTGATCTGCGCGAGTGTGTGGAGGGTGCGCTCGACCTGGTGGCGACCGCAGCCTTGGACAAAGGACTCAACCTAGGCTGCTTCATTGATGAACAGACCCCCGCCGCCATCTTTGGCGACGTGACGCGCATGCGGCAGGTCCTGGTCAATCTTCTCAACAATGCTGTCAAGTTCACCGAGCGGGGCGAAGTGGTAGTGTCGGTGAATGCCCGCTTCACCGGGTATGGTGAAACGCGTGGCGAAGACGAACAGGCAGAGAGAACTCTGTTCCCGCGCTATGAATTGCACCTCTCCGTGCAAGACACCGGCATCGGCATCCTGCCGGACCGGATGGATCGGCTCTTTCAGCCCTTCAGCCAGGTGGACGCCTCGACTACCCGCAGATATGGCGGCACCGGTCTAGGCTTGGTCATCAGCAAGCGGCTGAGCGAACTGATGGGCGGCACGATGTGGGTAGAGAGCGAGGAGAGCCAGGGCAGCACCTTCCACTTCACCATCCAGGCCCAAGCCGCCCCCGCCCCGGTGCCTGCCTATCTGCAGGAGGCACAGCCGGATTTGAGCGGCAGGCGGGTGCTGATCGTGGACGACAGCGATACCAACCGGCGCATCCTCACCCTGCAGACGCGGTCTTGGGGTATGCTTCCGCAGGACACTGCCTTTCCCGCCGAGGCGTTGGCCTGGATTCGCCAGGGTGGCCCCTTTGACGTAGTCATTCTGGACATGCAGATGCCGGAGATGGACGGCCTAACGCTGGCAGCCGAAATACAGCAGGAGCGCGACGCGCAGGCGTTGCCGCTGTTGATGTTGACCTCGTTGGGGCAGCAGGAAGTCGAGCTGGAAGAGGTCGAGTTCGCGGCCTTTCTGACCAAGCCTATCAAAGCCTCGCAACTGTACACCGTGCTGGTGGGTATCTTTGCGGAAGCGGAGCGACTGGCAGAGGTGGACGAGGTGGTGGTCAAACGGCAGTTCGACGCGCAAATGGGGGAGCGGCTGCCGCTGCGCATCCTGTTGGCAGAAGATAACGCGGTCAATCAAAAACTGGCACTGCGTCTGCTGGAGCGGATGGGCTACCGGGCCGACGTGGCGGGCAACGGTCTGGAAGCGATTGAAGCAGTGCAGCGACAGACGTACGACGTGGTGCTGATGGACGTACAGATGCCAGAGATGGATGGGCTGGAAGCGACACGGGCTATTTGCCGTGAATGGACGCAGGAGCAGCGTCCGCGCATCATCGCCATGACGGCCGGCGCGATGAAAGAGGATCGAGAGAAATGCCTGGCAGCGGGGATGGATGACTATGTCAGCAAGCCGATCCGGGTGGAAGAACTGGTCAGGGCGTTGAGTCAGTGTCGCTCTCTCGGAGAAGATGAACAAGCCAAGGGAGTACGAACAAGTCGAGACAGCAACGGAAACGGTGTAACGTAGGTAGGACTTTTTGATGGAGACTCGTGGAAGCCATTGGAGGCTACCTTGAAAGACAGAGTTGAGACAAGGAATAAAACATGGACACAGATACAGTCCCGGATGTGACCGGCGAGATTACGTTTGCGTTGCGTGTCTGGCGCACCAACGCGCTGAATATTCTGCTGACCACGGGGATCGTCGTTGCCTTGCCGGTGATAGTGCTCCTCGTTGTCGACGCGGTCCGCAAGCCGGAGATGTGGCCAGCGACGTTGGCCTTTCTGGCACTCTACTTGCTC
>CAZMOT010000063.1:0-18870 GCA_964568065.1 uncultured Anaerolineales bacterium | reverse complement strand
TACTTGCCCAATCGCATGCCTACAAGAGCTTGCCTTGAGCCTGTCGAAGGGTTGCGGCTGTCCATTGCTACCTCCTGAGACTGTGTGGCGTTGCCATCATACTCGTATTACAGACCGGATGCAAGAGCCGTTTCACGCAACACGCAACTCCAGCCAGAAACCAGGTTTTCAGGAAAAAATCTGGTTTCGGATGCAAAAGCCATCTCGCGCATCACGCCTCCCCCCCACAGCGGCTTCGCCTTCGCCACCCATCACTCCCCCGTAGCCGGCACGATCACCTGTAACCGGCCCGGCAGGATCGTGTATTCGACGTGGGTCGCTGCTAGCTCGAATAGTTCGCCATCGGCCTGGATGGGGGTGGGTGGGTCGCTCTCGATGGTTAGGCGGGTGGTGCGGACGTAGGTGACCTCCGGTCGTTCGACGTGACTGCCGTCGAAAGTGGTCGGCAGCAGGCGCAGTAGCTTGAGCCGCCCCAGTTTCCCGGCGAACACAAAGTCCAGGTAGCCGTCGTCCATCTCAGCGCGGGGCGTCATCCAGAACGCACCCCCGGTACGGCGGGTGTTGCCGACGGAAATCAGTGCAATTGGCCCTTTGTAATCCCCATCGTCCCAGGTGAGCCGCATGTGCCAGGGTTTGTGGCTGAGGATAGCCTTGAGCGCGGCCAGGATGTAGCGCGGCATACCCTTGACCCGCTTCATCGCTGCCTGGGTAATGGTCACCATCGGCTCCAGCCCGACCGCCGAGTTGTTGTCGAAGTAGCGGCCATTGACGCACCCTACGTCCACGGTGCGCGTGTGTCCTGCCAGGATGACCTGGCAGGCTGTTTCGACCTCCTTCTCCAGGCCGAGCATGTCGGCGAAATCGTCGGCTGTGCCGAGCGGGATGATGCCCAGAGGGCCAGCCACCCCATCGCTGGCGGCCCACATCAGGCCGTTGACCACCTCGCTGATGCTTCCGTCGCCGCCGGCGGAGACGATGGGGGAGAAGCCCGCCAGCGCCGCCTCCCGCGCCAATTCGATGCCGTGGTCTGGCCCCTCGGTGACCACCAGTTCGTAATCCAGACCGATCTTCCGGCACGCTCGCTCGATATCGGGGATGGCTGCCTTGGCCTTCCAGCGGTTCGCATACGGATTGACTATGATTTTGGTCGTGTTCATTTCTTCTGTCCTCCCAGCGCTTATGATAGCGAAGATTGCAGTTCTGCGCAAGTATCAGTAGGAGGGGATCGCGCTTGACGAAAGCGAGGGTTTGCATTACAATGAGCGCCGCCATACGGGCGGGCTCAGGTTCCGCCCGTTTGGTTGCAGAGATTCCAATTCCGCCGTCAGGCAAAGGCGGGTGTTCTGGAGGTGATGAATGGCTCAACAGACAGAACAGGTTGATTTGAGGGCCGAAAAGCGTAAAGTGCTGGGCAAGCAGGTGAAGCAACTGCGACAGCAAGGGTGGGTGCCGGCCGTGATGTATGGACGTGGTTTTGACTCCCTGCCTTTGCAGTTTGAGACGCGGAGGTTGAGGCAAGTGCTCGCGCAGGTCGGCGGTAGCCAACTCGTCAGCATCAAGATCAAAAGAATCAAGCAGCCGGAGATGGCCCTCGTGCGTGATGTACAGCGTGATCCTGTCAAGGGTACCTTGTTGCACGTGGACTTTTATCGCGTGGAGATGACCGAGCGCCTTACGGCTGAGGTGCCGTTGGAGATGGTAGGGAAATCTCCAGTGGTGGAGCAGAGCGAGGGTATCCTGCTGCACGGCATCTCCGTTATTGAGGTGGAATGCTTGCCTGGTGACCTGGTGGACGTGATTGAGGTGGACCTCGCGGACCTGGTGGAGATTGATCAGGCGTTGTACGTGCGTGATATGGCTATCCCCGCCAGTGTAAAAGTGCTCACTGACCCGGACGAAATGATTGCGCGCGTGGTTCCAGTGAAGGAGGAGGAGGAGGAAGAGGAGGAAGTCGAGGAGGAAGAGGTACTCGAGGCCGAAGAGGTCGAGGTCATTACGGAAGCCCGTGCGAAGGAGACAACGGACGAAGAATAGAAGTGAGGGTGAGCGAGGCGACAGACGAGGCGAAGGCAGGGCAGTTAGCCCGCCTTCGCTTTTTGTGACTGGTGGAGGTTCCCGCTTCAGGTTGGGTCTTGACAGGGGAAGGTTTCAGGTATAGAATGATTCTGAAGCTGGGATGGATGTGCTGTTGTGGGGTGGTGTGAATGCAGTACAAGGATTACTACAAAATCCTGGGCGTAGATCGGGATGTTAGTCAGAAGGAGATTAAGCGGGCCTACCGTAGGTTGGCCCGCCAATTTCATCCCGACGTCAATCCGGGTGACGAGCAAGCTGAGGAAAAGTTCAAGGAGATTAATGAAGCCTACGAGGTCTTAAGCGACCCAGAGAAGCGGGGCAAGTATGACCGGTTGGGCGCCAATTGGCAGCAGTGGCAGCGTATGGGTCACGATCCGAGTCAGTTTGACTGGTCCCAATGGTTCACCGGTGCACCGGGAGGTGTGCGCGTCGAGTGGAGTGATGGCCTGGGCGACCTCTTTGGTGCTGCGGGTGCTGGTATGTTTTCAGACTTCTTTCGCGCCATCTTTGGCGAGATGGGGGGCGCGGGACGTGGGCGCACCGCTGATGATCTCTTCCGCCGCACGACCAGCCAACGCACGCTGCGCGGGCAGGACGTTGAAGCCTCGGTGGAGATCACGCTGGAGGAGGCGTTCCACGGTGCCACCCGCGTGTTGGAGTGGGATGGACACCGGCTTCGGGTGAAGATCCCGCCAGGAGCGCGGAACGGGTCAAAGGTGCGAGTCGCTGGCAAGGGGGAGGCGGGCTACGGGGGCGGCCCGCTGGGCGACCTCTACCTAAACATCACGGTCAAACCACACCCGATTTTCAGGCGTGAGGGGGATAACCTACACTGCAACGTTGACGTGGATTTGTACACCGCTGTGCTGGGCGGCGAGGTACAGGTGCCGACGCTGAACGGTGACGTATCGCTAAAGATCCCCCCCGGCACCAGTAGCGGCAAGACCTTCCGTCTGCATGGCAAGGGGATGCCCAACCCGCGCAGCCCGAAGCAGCGCGGTCACCTGCTGGCTACAGTCCAGGTACAGGTTCCCCAAAGGCTTAGCGCCCGCGAACGGGAGCTATTCGAGGAGCTAGCCCGTCTACGGGAGGGAGGATAGAATGGCTTCGCGCAAGTGTCTGTTGTTTGTATTGCCTCTGATATGGGTCGTGCTGGCCTGCACCTGCAGCGGCCAGGAGTTATTCTTTGCATCCACCCCTGAACCTATTGTGCTCATCGCCACCCCCACTTCTCTGCCGGAGGGGGCCATCGCCGAGTTGGATGCGGAAGATGCCCTGCTTGTCAATCTCTACCAGCGAGCCAATCCTGCCGTGGTGTACATCGAGGTGCTGGTGAACGATGAGGAGACGCTTCTGCCATTTACCAGCGGATCGGGCTTTGTGATAGATACGAGGGGACACATCGTTACCAACGACCACGTCGTCGAAGAGGCCAATGCTGTTCAGGTCGTCTTCTCCGATGGCACTGTGGCCGGTGCCCAGGTCTTGGGCCGAGACCCGTACTCTGACCTGGCGGTGGTCAGAGTGGATGTACCCTCTGAGCGACTGGTGCCGCTGGAACTGGGCGATTCGAGCACGCTCCGGGTGGGACAGCGGGTTGTCGCCATCGGCAACCCTTTTGGGCTAGATGGTACGATGACCGTGGGGATAGTCAGCGCGCTGGGGCGCACACTGCCGGCCCAGGTGATACAGAGCAGCGGCCGCTTCTCCAACCCCGAGATCATCCAGACCGACGCGGCCATCAATCCGGGCAATTCCGGTGGGCCGCTGCTGGATACCCGTGGGCGGGTGGTTGGCGTCAACACCGCCATCCGCTCGTTGACGGGCGTCAATTCTGGTGTCGGTTTCGCCGTGCCGGTCAACACCGTCAAGCGCATTGTGCCCCACCTGATCGAGGAGGGCATTTATCATTATCCTTACCTGGGTATCTCTTGTCAGAGCGGCCTCAGTCTGGCGGAACTGGAAGGTCCCTTGGAGTTGCCGGTGACCAGTGGGGTACTCGTCTCCGAGGTCATAACTGGAACTGCGGCGGCCCAGGCCGATCTGCGGGGTGGCGACTACGAGGTCGCGGTCAAGGGGGTGCAGGTCAAGGCTGGCGGTGATATCATCGTCGCCATTGACGGATACGAACTGCGCGACTTTGACGACTTGATCGCCTATCTGGTGCGCGAGACGGAGGTGGGGCAGAGGGTTGTGCTGAAGGTGATTCGCGATGAGGAGGAGTTGGAGATTCCGGTGATCTTGGGAGAGAGACCGTAGTCAATGAACAATGACCAATGAACAATGATGAATGACAAATGGCAAATGACCAGTGAGTGGGTAGATTTCAGAGATCAGAAATAGCAGACGCTAACGGCTAACCGCCGATTGGCCAACAGCCCAAGAAAGGGGTAAAAGCGATGTTCAGACAAGATGACTTGCACGAACTGGCAGGGCACCAGTCTGAGACGCCGATATTGAGCGTCTATCTGAATGTGGATCCGACCGAGTGCGCGACGGATGAGTATAAACTGGCGCTGCGGCAAATGTTGAAGCAGGCGGAGGGAGTGGCCGCGCCCGGGGATATCGCGGCCGTGGAGCGGTTTTTCGATCACGAGTACGATTGGTCGGGCCGGGGAGTGGTCGTCTTTTCTTGCGCCAAAGAGGAATTCTGGAGCACGTATTCCCTGGCCGTTCCCGTTGCTTCCGGGGTGACGGTGGCGCGTAAGCCCTACATTTGGCCGTTGGCGGCACTGGTGGATGCTTACGGGAGTTATGTAGTGGCATGGGTAGATCGGCAGGGGGTGCGGCTGTTACTTTTCGAGATGGGCGAGTTGCAGGCACGCGAGGGATACTTGGGTGAGGAGGTGCGCAAGTTAAAGAAGGGACGTGGCTCGTCGGGCGGGCCGGGGCGACGAGGGGGAGCCCCGATCTCAAGCCGGCGCGAGGAGGGAGTGGCGCGACGCAACATCCGCGAGGCGGTCAAGGCGACGAAGCGCTTCTGGCGCGAGCACAAGCCGCAGCGCCTGATTATAGCCGGCGCCGAACCGACGGTGACCCGGTTCCGTGAGGCGTTGCCCAAACGTTTGCGGCAAACGGTGATCGGCTCGTTCAGCGCCGATATGAATGCCTCGGAGCCGGAGATACGCGACCGTTCCATGGAGATTTTGCAGAGGGTGGAGAAGGAGCGCAAGAGTGGACTGGTAGATGCGGTGTTCACGGCAGCAGCGAAGGGACGGGGAGGTGTCATTCGCCCGGCCGATACGCTCAGCGCGGCTCGCGAAGGCCGCATTCAAACGCTGTTGATCGCCCACGATTACCATCAACCGGGTTACCAGTGCCGCAACTGTGCTTACATTACTGACCAGTCTTTGGAGGTATGCCCCTTCTGTAGCGGTGAGTTCGTGGAGGTCCCCGACGCGGCCGAGGCACTGGTGACGAAAGTGATCGAAGACGGCGGCAAGGTGGAGGTGATAGACGATCATCCCGGGATAGCAGAGTTCGGCGTGGGGGCGCTATTGAGGTATTAGGATGCAGGTTGCAGGACACGAACAGATCGGGGGCTGTTGCTGGTCCCCGATTTTTGCATCGTAGGTTTTGCAGATCGAATAGGCGCATTTACAAAGAATCCCCCGTGCCGTCCTCGGGGCGGGCGGCCACCTGGGACGGAGCTCGGTAGGAGTGCCTCAGTTGACTAATTGCGGTTGAATTGGGAGGCCAGTATGAAAGACGAAGACAGGGCCAAAGAGCAACTCGTCGTGGACGCGAACCTGCGGTTCGATACGAGTCCGGCCGAATTAGCAGGAATGCGCCGGAGGATTGCCGAATTGGAAGCAACGGAAACCGAACGCAGGGGGGTGGAAGAGCTGCTGTGGAAGCTGACGCACGATCTTGGCGAGCGGGTCAAGGAACTGACTTGCCTTTATGGTATTTCCCATCTCGTTGAGAAGCCGGACATTTCGTTGGAGGAGATCATTCAGGGGGCAGTTGACCTGTTTCCCCCCGCCTGGCAGTACCCGGAAATCACCTGCGCACGAGTCATCCTGGAGGACCAAGAGTTCAAAACGGAGAACTTTGGAGAAACCATGTGGAAGCAAGCCAGCGACATCGTTGTGTATGGCGAGCGAGCCGGCACTATAGAGGTCTGCTACCTGGAAGAAAGACCAGAAAGCCACGAGGGGCCTTTTCTGAAGGAAGAGAAAAGTCTGCTCGACGCTGTTGCCGAGCGATTAGGCCGCATCATTGAGCGCAACCGGGCGGAGGCGGCGCTGCGAGAGAGCGAGGCGCGCTACCGAGCGCTGTTCGATCAGGCGAACGATGCCATCTTCCTGGAGAACAAGAACGAGGAGATCGTAGACGTGAACCGTCGGGCCTGTCAACTGACGGGCTACAGCCGGGAGGAATTGTTAGCAATGAGGACTCCTGACCTGGAGGCTGAAGAGGCGCGTCTGGACCCACCGCATAAAGTCTATTCTACACCTGATGTGGCCACTGAGGACACACCCTTTGAGACCGTAGTTTTGCATCGTGATGGCACAGAGATACCAGTGGAGGTCACCATCACGGGGTTGATGAGCAGTGGGGGCGATTTATTTTTGTCTATCGTCCGCGACATCACCGAGCGCAAGCGGGCGGAGGAAGCGTTGCAGAGAGCCCACGACGAGTTGGAACGATGGGTGGAGGAGCGTACTGCCAAACTGGAGGCGGCAAATGAACAACTGGAGCGGGAAATAGAGGAGCGCAAGCAGGCGGAGGAAGCGGCGCGGGAGGTTGAGCGGCGGTTTCGCAACCTGTTTGAGAACGCACCACTCTGCGTTTTTGAGGTAGACTTGACCCAGACACCACCGGCCATCCTGGAGGCCAACCGCCAGGCCGAAGCAGTCTATGGCTGGTCGGCCGCAGAGTTCAGGTCCGTGCCGATAGAGCGAGTCATTCCACCCCAGGCAGCCGCCGGCCTGATCCGGCTGGTAGATAGAGGCCGGGCCGGGGAAACCATCACCATAGAGTCCACCAACCTGCGCCGTGACGGGTCGGCCTTTCCCGCCCGCATCAGCGCCACCCTGGAGGCCGGATCTGACGCGAGTTGGATGATCATCGCCGTCGAGGACATCACGGTGGAGAAGCAGCGCCGGTCTGAAGAAGAGGCCATCGCTGAAGAGCGCCGCCGCATCGCCCACGAGATCCACGACGGCCTGGCCCAGAACCTGGCCGCGTTGCGTTTCAGAGACAGGCTGTGGCACAAGCTGGTAGATACCGACCCGGCTCAAATGCACGCCCAATTGGACGAACTGCGGGAGATTTTGAGCGCCAGCATCCGCGAGGTGCGGCGCTCCATTTTCGCCCTGCGGCCTGTCTCTCTGGAAGAACTCGGTTTCTTCCCGGCCCTCCGCCGGTTCACCACTGAATTTGGCGAACAGTACCAGTTGTACGTGAACCTGCGTATTTTCGGGCCAGAAGTGCGCTTGCCCTCATCCCTGGAACTGACGCTCTTCCGCGTCGTCCAGGAGGCGTTGAACAACGTGGGTAAACACGCCCGGGCGAGCACGGTTTGGATAAGGCTGGACGTGGAGGCGACCGATGCGGTCGCTTTGACCATCCGCGACGATGGCCGGGGCTTCGACCCGGCGTCTCTAAGCCAGGCTGTGCGATACGGACACCTGGGCTTGAAGCAAATGCGCGAGCGCGTGGAGAGTGCCAATGGCACGCTTTTGATCCAGAGCCAGCCCGGCAGCGGGGCCGAAGTGCGGGTTGTCTTGCCGCTGGAGAAATCGTAAGGAGGTGGCCTATGCCACCAATACGGGTGTTGATCGCCGACGACCACCGGCTCTTTCGGCGAGGCTTGCGCCAGCTTTGCGAGGTCGAAGGTGGCTTCGAGATGGTGGGGGAGGCCGAGAACGGGCGCGAGGCGGTCGAACTGGCCCGTCGCCTGCAACCCGACGTGATCCTGATAGACGTCAGGATGCCTATCCTGGATGGGGTGCAAGCTGCCAGTTCCATCATCGAGGAGAATCCGGCGGTGCGAGTGATTGTCCTGACCATACACCGGCAAGACAGTTACGTTTTCGAGGCCATCAAGGCCGGAGCGCAGGGTTACCTGCTCAAAGACGTTGACGAGCAGACGCTGTTCGAGACGGTGCGAGCCGTTCACCGGGGCGAGGTGCTGCTCGATCCTCACCTGGCCGCCAGGCTGCTCGACGAGTTTCGTCGCCTCAGCCGGACCGCAGCCGAGGTGAAGCTGGAACGGTTGACCGAGGGAGAGATGGAGGTACTGCGCCTGGTAGCCCAAGGCGCGGATAATAAGACCATCGCCGGGCGGTTGAGTCTGTCAGAAAGAACCGTCGGCAATCGCCTGCGCGACATCTACCAGAAACTCCACGTCAACAACCGCACCCAGGCTGCGCTACACGCCCTCCGCCGTGGTTGGGTCACGTTGGACCCGGAGGAGTGAGTAGTACGGCAATGGCACATTAGGCCCGCGATGGTCAAGTTCCATACTCAGGCTCGCGGTGGACGACAGTCCACCGCCCCAGACACGGACTGTCGTCCGCTTGGAGCTTGCAGAAGTGCATTCTTATGTTAATGTGACATTGTCAAGGTAGTTACCTGACAACAAGGCAAGAATACTCCCTTGCTCAGGTGAAGATTGTCCTGGCAAGGGAGTATTTTTTGTATGTCAATCAGAGTATTTTTACTCTGGCAGAGCGACGTGATTGAGGCGATAATATGGTTAATTGGTCTAGCAAAGCTTTGCCTCAAACCGACAAATATGTGGGCGCGGATTCCGCGTATGTCATTATTGCCCTTGGATTCGGAATAACATTCACAATGTTGAATCGCTTTTTTGTTCATTTGTCATTTGTTCATTTGTCATTGGAACGAAGTTCCCTATGAATTGTGTTCGCCTACCAGGCCTATGGAGCGGTTCAACTATGATGCCATCAATCCGAGTGCTCATCGCCGACGACCATCAGTCCTTTCGCCAAAGCTTGCGCCAGCTTTGCGAGGTCGAAGGTGGCTTCGAGGTGGTGGGGGAGGCCGAGAACGGGCGCGAGGCGGTCGAACTGGCCCGTCGCCTGCAACCCGACGTGATCCTGATAGACGTCAGGATGCCTATCCTGGATGGGGTGCAAGCTGCCAGTTCCATCATCGAGGAGAATCCGGCGGTGCGAGTGATTGTCCTGACCATACACCGGCAAGACAGTTACGTTTTCGAGGCCATCAAGGCCGGAGCGCAGGGTTACCTGCTCAAAGACGTTGACGAGCAGACGCTGTTCGAGACGGTGCGAGCCGTTCACCGGGGCGAGGTGCTGCTCGATCCTCACCTGGCCGCCAGGCTGCTCGACGAGTTTCGTCGCCTCAGCCGGACCGCAGCCGAGGTGAAGCTGGAACGGTTGACCGAGGGAGAGATGGAGGTACTGCGCCTGGTAGCCCAAGGCGCGGATAATAAGACCATCGCCGGGCGGTTGAGTCTGTCAGAAAGAACCGTCGGCAATCGCCTGCGCGACATCTACCAGAAACTCCACGTCAACAACCGCACCCAGGCTGCGCTACACGCCCTCCGCCGTGGTTGGGTCACGTTGGACCCGGAGGAGTGAGTAGTACGGCAATGGCACATTAGGCCCGCGATGGTCAAGTTCCATACTCAGGCTCGCGGTGGACGACAGTCCACCGCCCCAGACACGGACTGTCGTCCGCTTGGAGCTTGCAGAAGTGCATTCTTATGTTAATGTGACATTGTCAAGGTAGTTACCTGACAACAAGGCAAGAATACTCCCTTGCTCAGGTGAAGATTGTCCTGGCAAGGGAGTATTTTTTGTATGTCAATCAGAGTATTTTTACTCTGGCAGAGCGACGTGATTGAGGCGATAATATGGTTAATTGGTCTAGCAAAGCTTCGGGCGGTCGCGCAATTTTCTCTGAGAGCATGTCTTAAAATTCCTGCAGTAGACCTCCGAGATCTCCAACAGGCAGTTTCGTTTGGCAAAATGCCCGTGAAAGCTGCGATTTCACTGCGAAAAGCCACCCTTTTAGACCTCGGAGGTCTGGCGATTTGATTTTTCAGACATGCTCTGAGACAGCAGGAAAGCAAAGACGGGCGAACTTGGTGCCGCTTTGGTGGTTGGGAGAATGTGGTATTGCCTACGCAGTAGCTGAAAAGCTGCTGACCGTGGAAGGAGGGGGAATGAGAAACAAAAGTCTGGTATTAACAATTGTGGTCACCATGCTCGTGAACCTGGTCGGGGCAGGTGTGACGCCACTACCGGCCGCTGCCGCGCCGGCACCTGAGCGCCCAGGCATGGAAGCTGGCGCTTCTCTGGGCGCGCTTCCTTCCTGGTTCACCGGTGCTGCTGCAGTGACGAGTGTCCCGGAAGCGGCTCTCCCGGCCTGGTTTGCCGTCAGCGACCAGCAACCAGCAACCAGCATCGAGCAGCCGGTCTCCGACATCCTCCCTGCCTGGTTCTCCCACGCCAACCAGCATCCAGCACCTAGTCCTCCGTTGCAGGGCAGGGTTGCGGCTCCTCCGCCCCGCCCTTTGTTGCGGGATATTCCCCTGTCTTTGCTAACGGTAGACGTAACTGGCCCGGACGTCGCCAGTTTGGGCAGCCCGCCTGGCTATGGCGAAGTCTACACTGCCGTTATTTGCAATGACTCGGCGGATATTGCTTACGGCCTCTATTTGACGGCCACGCATCAATCCTTTCTCATTCACGATGGTGGTGACCAGGTGATTTCCCGCACTGGTACCATTACTTTGACGCCTGTCGTCACCAGCGCTACTGCAATCACGTGGACGCCCGTCATCACGTATAATCTAGCTCCTGGTGAAGTGATCACGCTTAACTTCAAACTGCGGGCCACCTGTGGCGCTCAATCCGGCCAACAAATGCGGATTGGCGTGCGCTACAATGCCGACCCTCCCCCCGCACTTCCCGATGAACTCAACACCGGCGGCCTCAACGTCACTACCGGGCGCGGCAATCTGGTCATCAAGAAAGAGCCGGCTCTCCAGCATCTGGGCACGCCCGATTTCGGCCGGCCGATCACGTGGACAATCACCGTCCAGAACACAGGTCTGGGCAAGTTATATAACGCCGTCATCACAGACGGTGGGGGAATTGACCTGGATCCCCCCACCTTGACGCCGCCTACCAGAACCATTCTGGTGCTGGATGTCAATGAGACCAGGGTTTTTACTGCCGTCGGTACTGTGAAAGCCTGCAACTTTACCAACGTGGCCCAGGGTTTCTGGCCGTGTGGCAACCTGGTTGGTGATGCCACAGCAGCGAACCCGGTTTCATCTACAGTCAGCGTTCTTTTCACCCCCGACGTGCCGAACATCAACGTCCAGGTTTCATCGCCCCTTACCTTCCCCTACTGCGATCCCGTTACTCGGACCGTGGTCATTACGATTAACAGCGCGGGTGGCCCGGCGGCCGTTTTCCGTCTGGACTCTACCTTTGAGGGCGATGGCTTCTTAGAGGTAATCACTCCGTCCATTAGTAGTGGCTGGCAATATAGTGCGGGCCTCTTCACCTTTACTGGCGGTAGTCCGACCGGCACCATTCCCGCTGCGGGCGTCGGCGCGCCGGTTACGCTCACTTTCTAGGTTCGTCCTCAATCAGCGCCCATCTGCGCGGCCGGGAGTGGCGATATTGCCTTTACCCCGCTGTATAATGACGTCTGCACCAACAATCCTTTCACTGCCAGTCCGGTGGAGTTGCACTACCAGTATGCCCAGGGCGAAGCGCCGACCTTGTCAATTTCCAAGAGCGGGCCCGGTGTCGTTGGCAGCGGCGACGTTTTCACCTATCAGATTACTATCGCTGGGACAAACCCCGCCAATATTAGCGGCTCCATTAATATCACCGACATCCTTCCTTCTGAGTTTGTACTGCTGGGGCCTATCACGGGCAGTACCGGGATATCCAACACCAATGGTCAGACCGTGACGTGGAGTTTTGACCCGCCGGACTCGCCCAGCACCTTCAGTGAAACCTTGACCTATCTGGTGCGAGCCATAACGACCACCGGCGGCGTGTGTGGCGCCAGCCTGATCGTCGAGAACGATGCCGAGGCGTTCGCTGTCCCCACCTGTCCTGACTGCGCGCCCTTCCATCCTATCGCCCAGGTAAGAACGGCCATCGAGAATAACGAGGGCGTCTTCCCTGCTCTTTCAACCTCTGGTTCTTGGGAGGCTTGTGGCGACGATGGGTTCACCATTGTCAACAGCTATCTGATTACCGGCTCTCCCGTCGTCACCTGGACCGGGGCTGTGTTCACCGAGGCCTTGGGGACAGACATTGGCGGTGAGGGTGCGTTGACAGGCACCACTACTTTCCTGATGTATCGAGCCGGTTCTCTCTCTGTCACCGTCAATGGGATTGATTACACCGGTGTCCTGACCCCGGTGACAACTACCGAGCAACTGATCATTGATCTGAGCCCCTTGCAGGTGGCTGGAGCGCCCACCCAAAATTTGACCCTTTTGATTACCTACACGGTAGAGATCTCAGAGGGCTCGTTGGGTGGTTTGGTCGAGCGAACGTTTTACGATTGGTCGCAGCTATTCTTGCCCAACTTTGGCGACGTCGGGATCTGCGCCGGGAACAATTCCTTCAACCAGGTGATCGTCTTGACCATTGGCCGGGGTGATCTATCAGTGGGGCTCTCGCCACAGATCTTGGACAAGTGTAGCACCAACCCGGTCGTCATCTCTGTGAATGACAATACTCCCGGTCGGCTCACCGACCACATCGTGGTCACGTTTACGTCCTCCACCACTGAGGTGCAGTCTGCCCGGAACTTTACCTACACCGGTTCGCTGGCGAGCATTGGTTCCCCTACCGTGATTTCTGTCCCTGACATCGGCGGCGGTCTGGGCATCATCGCCTTCACTTTCCCGGTCGCTGATGATATTGAGGGGGATGGCGAGATCAGGTTTGAGGTGGACGTCAATTGCACGGACGAAGCCGGTTGGAACGCCGGCATCACCTTCCAGAGCCACTGCGCGTTCACCCATGGTGACACTGCCAATCTCGGCCACATTTACCGCGTCCCCAACCTGATTCTCTTTGCTACACCAATCAGGTACAGCCTCCTTGATGGCGATGATGTCATGTGGAAGTTCTTTGTCACCAATAATGGCAACCTGACGGCAACCAACGTGCTTATCACCAATACGATCAACGGGCTCTCTGTGATCACGTATACGCCCGATAGCCATGTGGGCATTTCGATCAGTCCCACCGTGCCTATTACTGATCCCGACCCGGTTGTCTTTACGATAGACGAACTCGGCCCCAACGAGCAGCGTGCGATCACTGTGACGGCTATCGTGAGCGATTGTGAGCCACTGTCTGTTATCATAGATGCCGAGCTGGGGTGCTTTGGCACCGTTTGTAACCAGCCTCAGGCAGTGGTGGATTTTGATACTCCACCCCCATATCTCTTGACCAACAACGGCGAGACCGCGGACTTGCCTATGTGCGACCTTGGAGAGGTGATCTTCACCGTAAAGAATGCCTCCTCCGACGTATTTCTCAAATGGATTAATATCACCGAAACCCTCATCGCACTGACTCCTGAAGAGCCGATTACCATGACTGTCTTTGATGATGCTGGCAATCTCATTGCTTCAACTACCGCTTTTACGCCTGAAATCGTGACGGGGCCGGGCCAAACCGTGCTCATCTGGAAAGCCATCTCCGCCACAACTGAGGTCATGACCTGGTTCCACAAGCTCCCGCCTCTGTATGTCATCCGTATCTTTGTGCCCGTCCGTACTTCTTGCGTTCCACCCGACGTGCCGCAGTCTTTTGCCGCTGCCGACGCCCTGGGGCCGTGTGGCAAACACCTGGGCTATGTCGAGGATGCGGTCACATTGAATACCTTGCAGCCCGACATGGGCGTGATCAAAGTGGGCAGAGTGGCCGGAGGAGATTTCGGAGAGACTATTTATGCTGCCCCAGGTCAGACAGTCACCTGGCGGATCAGGGTTTACAATAATCCTACTAGTCGTTCCTATGTGGCTCAAAATGTTGTCCTCTCCGATACCTGGCCCTCCAACTTTGACTTTATTACAGCCACCCTGGGCTTTACACCCACGATAATCACCGCCACGCGCACGATCACGTGGAACATTGGAGATATGGCCCCTCAAGTCGCTCCTCTTGAATTCTTCATTACCGGTACTGTGGTCATGACGGGCGATGCCTGCTCTGGTTCAACCGAAAACCGCACCCGCCTGACCTATGGCTGCGATCATGATGGCTGTACCAGCACTGCTGTGCCTATGGATACCGCCCACTTGTACGGCGAGCCTAGCCTTACAGTGACGCTCTCGCCCGACCCCTTGCCAGTTTGTATGGGAGATATTCCCATAACGGTCAGGAACTATGGGGTGCGAGCCTACTCCGCCACGCTCACCGTCACGCTGCCGAGCGGCTACGTCTACAGCCACACGGTCAGCTCCGGGCTAACGCTCACGCAAATCATCAGCGATGCACCCGACTACTTGGAACCACAGTTCAAGTGGGACGTGATCCCGGGGCGCACCGGCTCGGCCCCGTATGAATTTACCCTGGTGCTGAGAGTCAGGAATAGCGGTTCCAGCGGCGACTGTCCCGTGGCCGATGGGCAACCGGTGACCGCTACCCTGGGCTACGATAATCACGCAGTCTGTACTACCCCTGGCCCTTTGGTTATCAGTAACACCGTTGATCTGGATGTTCTCACGCCGTACTTGGAGGTCGTCAAGTCACCTCGCACCCAGACCATTGACGTGGGCGAGGCGATCACTTGGACTATAACCATTACCAACACCGGCGACGGCATCGCAGAAAACGTGGTGATTACCGACGTGGCGGGGAGCAATTATCACAGCGTGACCGCCACGGTCGGTTCGGATGGCTCCTCCCCCACCGTGGTGGGTGGCGTGGTCACCTGGACGCTGCCGCATACAATCCCCGTTGATGACGTCTGGACCGCTACCGTGTCGGCGGTGCTCAGTAATACCGGGTACAACCGCAACGTCGTCACTGCCACGGCTTACTGTGCCACTGGCTGTGAGACCGCCTTTGCCTCCGACACTGCCTACACCACCCTTCTGCGGGAGTTTGAGAAAAACCCGCCTGTTCAAACCGGCACCATCGGCAGCCTGGTCGTCTTCACCTTCACCTCCTTCCTGCCCGACGTAGACGCTCTTTACGAGGACCTGACCATAACCGATACTTTGCCCATTGGCTTGGGTTATGTGACCTCGACGCTGGTCTATACTTATGATATAGACAGCACGCAGGTGGGGCCGGTCATCTCTGGAACCCCGACCATCACCCCCGGCTGGCTTCAGAGCGGCAACGTGGTCTGGGCCTTGGGCGACATCTCCGGCACGGTGCAGATCAACGGCGTCCTCACCGCCGTCATACAGAACACCTCCACCAACCAGAGCGGCGTCCGCCTGACCAACGCCTTGACGATGACCTACACCGACGACGGCCAGCCCTACGTCTATACCGACACGGCGGACGTGGACGTGCTGGAGCCGGTGCTGCACATCGGCAAGAGCTATGTCACGCCCTATGGGTGCGAGGCTACGTTGTTCCAGGACAATTTCAATGACGTTCTAGACGGCCAGCCTCCCGGTGGCTGGAGTAGGGCCGGAACCTGGTGGGTTTACGACGGAGTTCTACGGAATACTGTCTCAGGTTTCAACCGCCGGGCTTTTGCAGGAGATCCAACCTGGACGGATTATAGCTTCAGCTTTATGGTACGTACTGCAGACCCCGACACTGCAATTGGGGCATACGTCCGTCAGAATGACAGCGGCACTGTTAATATTGGGTATCAGCTTTATTGGACAACCTCGTCAATGCGACTCCGAAGCCGTAGCCCTAACGTGAACCTGGGGGCTTCTATCCCCTTTGGCTTTGAGACGAACCGCTGGTACCATGTTGAAATCCAGGTGGTGGGAAACCAGATGCATGTCTTTGTAGACGGCGTTCTCCGTTTATCACGCACTGATGCGGACAACTACCATCCAGTCGGTAGAATTGGGCTTTTCTCTCACCAGAATATAGATACAGAGTTTGACGACATCCTCGTTACCCGACTGGACGACGTGGCCTGCACCGTCGGCGCCAACGACCTGGTCACCTACACCCTCGTCGTCTCCAACCAGGCCCGGCTCCCCGGCTACGACCTGGTCATCAGCGACGCCCTCCCCGGCGGGATGAGCCTGGTCACCTACACGATGGAGAGCGATGACCCGGCGTCGGCCGTCACCGCCGAACCCGCGCTCATCCCCGGCGCTACCGGCGTGCTCACCTGGGGCGTCAACCAACTGATGGCGAGGGTGCCCTTCGACCCGGTGGACCACACCGCTTTGACCCTGACCGTTGTTCTGCGCGTCTCCGACGGCATCATGGCCAACATTGTCTTGCCCAACCAGGCCTCACTCTCTTACGACAACTGGGAGGGCAGCAGCCAGCCAACCAGCATTGACCGGGACTACAGCGGCGGCTCACACTCCGCCGCCGTGCGCACCGTGAACGGTGGCCTCGTCAAGACTGTCGCCTTCGGCCCGCCGCCCACGGCCACGTTGGGAAGCCTGGTCACCTACACGCTCATCATACCCGCGCCACCCATCAGCGCCACGCTCTACGGCGTGGTCGTGACCGACACCGTTCACCTCAGCATGACCATAGCCAGCGTGATCACCGCCGGCGGTACGGGCGGCCTCTATGACGTTTCCGGGCGGGTAGTGACCGCCACCTTCGCCAGCATCCCGCACGACACGCAGGCGCACGTCACCATCACCGCCCGCATCTCGGACGAACTGGGGGCCTACGCGGGCTACGTCATCACCAATGTCGCGGTCATGACGCACGCCACGTCCAGCGAGATCACCACCACCGAGGTCGTCTCTACATTTGTGGGGGAGCCAGAACTGGCGCTGGTGAAAGAATCTACGCCGCCGACGAGCAACACGGTGGGTGCAGGTGACAGTGTGACCTACACAATCACCATCACCAACTGGAGCGGTCCCGACGCCAGCCCGGCCTACGATGTGGTCTTCACCGACACGTTGCCGGAGTACGTGCGCGATGCCGCTCCGACGCTCATCACCGTCACGTTGGACGGCGCGCCGGTAGCTCCGAGCCTGTATATCACAGGCTACAACGCGACCACAGGCGTCTTTACCGTCGTCTTTACCTCGACTTTTGCTTTCAGCATCCCGGTGGATGGAGCACTGGTGATCGAGTACGTCGCCACGGTGGACGACGACGTGGGAGCGGGGCTGAACCTGAGCAACTATGCGGAAGTGACGTGGTCGAGCCTGCCTGGGGCGACGCCCGGCGATCGGGACTATGCTCCGGTGGACGGTGACACGACGGTGCACACGGTGCTGCCGTCGTTGGTCAAGACGCTGCTGTTTGGGCCGGTACCGACGAACACAATCGGCAGCCTCATCACCTACACGATCATTGTGCCAGCCCCTCCTATCACGGCCACGATCTACAATGCGGTGGTCACCGATACACTGGATAGTCGACTAGGCGTCGTGACCGTCACCGCCACGGGTGGGACCACGCCGCGGGCAGGCTGGAGCGGACAAACGGTGACCGCCACCTTCGCCAGCATCCCGCACGATACGCAGGCGCACGTCACCATCACCGCCCGTATCTCGGACGAACTGGGGGCCTACGCGGGCTACGTCATCACCAACGTCGCGGTCATGACGCACGCCACGTCCAGCGAAATCACCACCACCGAGGTCGTCTCCACCCCCATCGTCGAGCCGTCGCTAACGCTGGTCAAGGCCAGCGGCCCGCCTATCAGCAACATAGTGGAAGCCGGCGAAAGCGTCACCTACACCGTGCGCATCACCAACAGTTCCGCTATTACGGTCAGCCCAGCCTACGATATCTTCATCACCGACACGCTCCCGGCGCACGTGACGCTTTTCCCGCCCATCCCCGTCAGCCTGGAGATCGACGGCAGTCCAGTTGCTGCCTCCGACTTTGTGTCAAGCTACGTGGGTGGTGTGCTGACGCTGGATCTGGATGACGCCATCAGTATCCCGGTAGGTGGTGTGTTGACGCTCATCTACCACGGTCGCGTTGACGCTGACGTCCCCGCAGGTGAAGATCAGATCAACCTTGCCGAGGTGACGTGGTCGTCGCTCGCGGGCGACGTGCCTGGCGACCGAGACTATGGCCCCATTACTGGCACAACCAACGTCCACGCGGGGGTCCCTGACCTTGTCCTGGTCAAGTTTGCCGATCCCAACCCAGTGGAGGCGGGCGGCTACCTGACCTACACCCTCGCCGTGACTAACACCGGCATCGTCAGCGCGACAGGTGTCGTCATTACCGATGTGGTGCCGGTCAATACGACCTTCGTTACTGCTACCTTACCCCACACCGGCCCAGTTCCCGACCCCTCTGCTGGAAGCGTCATCAGTTGGCATTTGGGCATCATGGACGTTGATGAATCGCACGTCGTCACGATGGTGGTGCAGATGGACAGTCCGCTGCCTGACGGCACACCCATCGTCAACACTGCCTGGGTGACCAGCAGCGAAGGCATCACCGACACCGACACGGTGACTACGCCGGTGGAGAGCAGCCACGTCCTCACCCTGACCAAGACGGCTGACCCCGATCCTGTGCAGGCGGGTGGGTTGCTGACCTACACGCTGGCCTGGGAGGTGGGCGGCAACGAGACGGCCCTGGACGTGACCATCAGCGACACGACGCCAGCGAGCACCACCTTCTGGGCTGCCAGCCCGCCGACCACCACCACTCCTGTCGTTGG
>CAZMOT010000062.1:1243-18930 GCA_964568065.1 uncultured Anaerolineales bacterium | reverse complement strand
CAATTTTCGCGCCCCAGGAAACATCTCGCTCCTGGTTGCGCAACCGTTACGTTAGGAGAGTATAAAGTTGAGGCGGACGCACCTGGCTACGTTGGAGAGTTTTACGATGGAATCTATGCTTGGCCCCAGGCTACCGACGTAAAAGTTATCCCACCCGATACAATTGTTGATATTAATATTTTTTTGGATCAACCTGGTGCAATATCCGGTTTTGTTTATGCAAGTGATGGAGTTACGCCAATTCGGGTAGGACTACATGCTACTGGTACCGACGGATGTTCGTCCAGCGCGGAATCAAATCCTGATGGGAATTATATCATAACGGATCTTTTGCCAGGCACTTATTTTGTAAGGATCGTAGGAAGTTTACCGGACTGGTACGTTGGTGAGTTTTATGACTCTAAGTATGTTTGGCGAGATGCTGACAACGTAACTGTTACTGCTGGTGATACTACTGATTTCATTGATTTTACTCTCGACGAGGGAGGTTCAATAACTGGGCACATATACGATGACGAAACAGGGAAACCTATAGATGGATTTAAATTGCAAGCATTTTCTCTTGCGGATAGTGATTACGTTGCCCAGTCTCCCGGGTCTTCACATGATGGTAGTTATAGGTTCACATTGAAAGAAGGAGGCTATTTGATTCAAGCTGATGTTGGTGGAACCGCCCCTGCAGGATATGTTCCTGAATGGTATGACAATATCTATAACATGGAGGATGCAACTCATGTTCATGTTACTTCTTACTATGAGACGTCAGGAATAGATTTCTACTTATCAAAGGCTGGCAGCATATCGGGACACGTTTACGAAGAAGATGGCGTCACCCCCATCACCGGGGCCAGTGTATATGCTTTCCCCATCACAGGTGACCACCCTGGTGGCGGCGCCAACACCGGTTCTGACAGCAGTTATACCATTGAGGGCCTCCCCTCGGGCAACTACAGGGTTCAGACCACCGTGTCAGACCACGTTGCGGAATACTACAACAACGCCCCTGACGAAGCATCAGCCACAGAAGTAACGGTCGGTGCTCCCGGCGATACGCCCGGCATTGACTTCGCGTTGAGCCCTGTTTTTGAATAGACGTTTGGTGACGCAAGCGCCCGTGAAGGGGAATGGGGATGGAACAAGCAAGTCCGGAGACATACCTTACACGGCCAAACCGACTGTTTGAAGCAGGGCTTGGGAGTCCTGCACATCGAAAAGGGCGTGATAGGCAGCTTGAATAGCCTCCCCGGCGCGGGTTAGGGTTGAACGCCAACAGCAGTGGCGAGCCGGAGGAGGTCTCGTCCATCCCCGACACGTGATATCCGTGGTACTGGCCGCAGTGGGGCGGGGAGTGAGCGGCACACTGCCCCAATAGGAGTTATCGAATGTCCAGAGGAGGAAGTTGGGGAATGATGACCTGCATCACTTCTTCCAGGCAAGTCTCGTCAGAGGGTTGCCGGTTGATTTGCTGTCCCACGTGCTTGTGATGGGGAAAGTTTGCTAACTTTAAGTGGTGAGGAGCGTTATCCCAGCCGATCTCGAGTTGGTTGTCGGGGGTCAGCCAATAGTAACTGTACCTGATGAGGGCACCTTCTTCCCATTCCTCGGTCACGCGCAGGTTGCTGCCATCAGCGAAGTAGATCACGATTTTCAGATACTCATCTTCGACCTGCAACGGGACGAGGCGGCGGATATATTCGCTATATTGGGCATATATGTCGAGAATACGCGACTGCATCACGCTGGCTCCGGCGCTGGCGAGATCACGACCAGAGCATCCAACGTCTTCTGCGTCTGTTCCAGCACCCGTGACCAGTAATGCCACTCGACGTAATCTTCGTGCACGGCATAGTCGGCATCATCGGGCAGGCCATCGGACTCGAGCTGACTGAGGATGGTGTGATACCTGGCCTCGAACGCTTGCACTTTGCTCTGAGCCCGGGCCAGTCGCTTCTCCAGGCTCAAACGACGAAAAGCCGCCCCGATACTGAGGATCTCCGCCCGGTCCTCGGGGGAGAGGGAATGAAAGATGCGATCTAGAACTTTTGGCTCAAGCGTTACCGTATCCATCTCAAATCCGGCTCCTTATAATCTTTGCAGCCAACACCATGCCTCCCGGCCTTTTCACGGCAAGTATACTATGCGCGTCAGGGGATGTCAAACCAGCTTTCGCTCATGACAATGCCTGTAAAGTCGCGCTTCGTTTCCGGCGAATGGGGTAACTGGAACATAGGTTTTCGAGAGCCGCAGAGAACTCTTGAACAGTCTGTCAACGCCGGTTACAATGTGAGCTTCATGCCTGATGGCTCCTTCAACTTGAACAAGAACGTCGGTGGGGTCCACACAAACTTAGCGGAAGATCTGCATGCGCCCACTTTCGAGCAGGGGTTTGGAACAAACCACTTGACAATCATCGCTCAGGGCCCTCGGATTGCGGTCTACGTGAACGGAGAGCCGCTCTGGTTTGGCTACGACGAATCGTCGAGCAGAGGCGAGATTATACTGGGGGTATGCAATATTGCTGACACCCCGCTTCGGGTACGCTTCGACAACCTCAAGGTGTGGGACATCACGGACCTGGAGCTGCCCTCGGCGGAGGGTACACCTGCGCCAACCGGCGACGCGACGCTCTACGGCTGCCAGCCTGGCGAGAGCCTGCTATACCACAACGATTTCGAGGATGGCGAACGAAGCTTTGGCCCCTGGGTTGCGGAGGAAGCACCGGAAGGTGGGCTTGCTTTGCACGCGGTGGGACAAGGGATGCTCAGCGTGCTGCATGAGAGTGCCCCTGTTGCCGAGACGCGTATTGCGTTCCGGGTGCGGCCAGTGGGCGATGGAAGTTGGACCATCTTCTTCCGGGTCATAGAGGCGCCAGGCCCCAAATACAGCCTAACAGGTTTTAACGATTGGCTGGCTTTGAGTTTGGCTACGGGGGATGGCAATTTCCCGTTGGCCAGTGCCGGTCCGTTGACTCCCAACCGGTGGGCATTGGTCGAGATCGTATGGGAGGATCGTTACACGCTGGTTGTGCGTGTAGATGGCGCCGAGGTGATCCGCCACGTGTTGCCAGAGGACTTGCTGCTGGAGAGAGGAGACATCCATCTGCATCTAGGTCAGACGAACAGTGAAGCGTGGTTTGACGACATCCTGGTGTGCGGTGAAGAAATGGCGCCCTCCCCCTCGGTGGAGGTCACACCTGCGCCTACCCCCATGGCCACGCCTGCGCCGACCGGCGACGCGACGCTCTACGGCTGCCAGCCTGGCGAGAGCCTGCTATACCACAACGATTTCGAGGATGGCGAACGAAGCTTTGGCCCCTGGGTTGCGGAGGAAGCACCGGAAGGTGGGCTTGCTTTGCACGCGGTGGGACAAGGGATGCTCAGCGTGCTGCATGAGAGTGCCCCTGTTGCCGAGACGCGTATTGCGTTCCGGGTGCGGCCAGTGGGCGATGGAAGTTGGACCATCTTCTTCCGGGTCATAGAGGCGCCAGGCCCCAAATACAGCCTAACAGGTTTTAACGATTGGCTGGCTTTGAGTTTGGCTACGGGGGATGGCAATTTCCCGTTGGCCAGTGCCGGTCCGTTGACTCCCAACCGGTGGGCATTGGTCGAGATCGTATGGGAGGATCGTTACACGCTGGTTGTGCGTGTAGATGGCGCCGAGGTGATCCGCCACGTGTTGCCAGAGGACTTGCTGCTGGAGAGAGGAGGCATCCATCTGGATCAACCACGGGCGAACAGTGAGGCGTGGTTTGACGACATCGTGGTGTGCGGTGAATAAGAATGCCCTCTGGCACTGGCCGCAGTGGGGTGCAGAATGATGCGGCGAAGCATAGGAGCACTGTGCGAGAGGAATTCACTCCCCAGGAGGCTGCTCGACGGCTACCGCACCGAAAACCTGGTCGAAAAATCGGTCTTTGTCCAAACCGGCCTGCCATTGGCGGTGCCGTCGAACCGCATCCAGCCGCCGTTGGCGGGGAAGAGTAAGGAAACGGATCGCCTCAACCGGCCCTAGAGCGTTCATCAACGCCTCCAGAGCCCGTTGCACCATTACGTCTTCTGGAAGGTAAGCCTGAGTCCTCATCGCAGGTCCTCTTTATCACAGAAGGCAATCGGCGTGCCAGCGTGGGGTTATGGCAACAGCCATGCAGCAGAACGACGTCGCCCTCCGGAATCTCATTCAGCACGGCCAGCATCTCGTCGAACGCGAGGCCGTTGGTGGCTGCGTTAAAGTATGGGTACGTCTTGACGGCCAGCCCGGCAGCGCGGAACACATTGGGGTGATCTGTCCTCCTCTTGTCTCTAGCCGCACCAGCCTGAAGCGCTGGGGCTGGACGGTGGTGTGGGCATCAGACCGCCTCTATGGTCGAGGGCGGTTTCTTGGCGATGTTGTAGGTCACGCTGACAACACCCGGCACCTCTGTGGTGATTCTCTCTGCCAACTTGTCCAAAACGTCATACGGGAGCCTCGTCGGCGATCCAGTTCTCGCGTCTTTGCTATCCCAACAGCGTACTTCGATCTGCAAACCGAAATCCCTTCTGCCGTCTCTCATCCCGGTCACCCGATCCTGGTGCAGAATGGCCAAGTACTGAAACGCTTCTGTGTGAGCCAGTTCCTCCTCGACGATTGCGGTGGCCCATCTGACAATCTCCACTCGTTCCAGCGTGACCTCTCCGATCACCCGCGCGGCCAAGGCGGGGCCGGGGAATGGTGGCCGGTTGTAGATTTCTTCCGGCAGCCCCAGAGATCTCGCCACGACCCTCACGCCCGGCTTCCTCAGTTGGACCAGCGGCTCCACGACTTTGTACCCGTAGACTTCTTCGGTATCAATGCCGAGTTGCGCCAGGATATTGTGCTGCCTCTTGATTCCGGCGACCGTCTCCTCCACATCAGTATAGATGGTGCCTTGCAGGAGATACTTCGCGCCACTCTCCCGCACGAGCCGCCCGAACACGTCCCTGTAAAACGTCTGTGTGATGGCCTCTCGCTTCTCCTCGGGATCGGTGGCCCCTTTTAGCGCATCCAAGAACTGCTGCCGAGCATCAACGATTTGCACAGGCACGCCCAATTCCTCAAACAAAGCGACAACCCTCTGAGGTTCGCCTTGTCGCATGATGCCGTTCTCGACGAAATACGTCAGCAGCCGGTCGCCCAGCGCCTTGTGCCCCAGCAGCGTGACGGTCGAGGAATCCACCCCGCCGGACAAGGCGTTGATCGCCAAGCCATCGCCAGCGGCGGCGGATATTCCCTGAACTTGCTGTTCTATGAACTTTGTAGCGTCTAGATCCTGCAATTTGATCTCTTCGATTTTCATCTTGTCACCCCCAACGAATCTCTATTTGCCGCCTTGATACCTCCTGCCGACCGCAGCGGTCGGGCGACGATCCGACTGATTGCGTGTTTATGGGGAACGCCACTGGACATACAGTCGAAAATATCTTCTGCGCAGTACAATATCTCCCAATCCCAGTAGTAACCCATCAACTCACCCGACTTGTACGAGTATGTCGTCGCCTCGGCGTCCGGTGCTGAGGGGATGAATGGCTTCTCCACGAATACGGAAAGGACGTTGATTCCCTCTGGCGATGTGCACGCCTTGTAGTTTTCAAAACGCTGCTGCCTTACCTCTGGCGGAAGACACTGCAACGTCCCCGTCGAGAAGATCACGTCGTAGGTGCCTTCAACTTCATAGTCCACGACGTCCGCGTGTATCGTCTCCACGTGAACGCCGACTTCCTCAGCATATCGCCTCGCTTTCTCCAGCCCAGGCAGCGACAAATCGAGGCCGATGACCTCAAAGCCGCGCTGGGCAAAATAGACGATGTCCCTGCCCTCACCACAACCCAGATCCAGTAACCTGAGGTGAGAATCCGCACTGGGCTTTATCATCTCTACGACCCGATCACACATTGAGGACGGCTTCTTCCCCCAGTAGAATTCTTCACCTGCATACTTTTGGTCGTAAGGGTTTTCTTCCATCATGGAGTCTCCCATCATCTTTCACCGTCACCACCGTGTACCGGTATCTGTTTCACCGCGAGCGAGACGTGGTTCAGAACAGTGCGCCGTGAAAGGGTCTTCCAGGGTCGCATGAATCAAAGCCCCCACTCACCACCGCGTACTCGGTATAACATCTGTCAGACTCCTACTGCGTGAGTCTCCACCTGATGGACGGCCAGGGAGCCCTGGGCCGCCAAGTCGTCCGACGGGATAGAGGCCTCATCGGGCTTGTCCGATAGACCGAAGAGCAACACGCCCCGCGCCCGGTCAATGACGTGGTCGTTGCGCCCCGGCGCGCCCAGTGCCGTCCTGTCCAGGTCAACGATCACCGCCGCCCGTTCGTCCAATGGGAATCCCCGCTCGCGGCAGAAGCGGTCGAAATCGGCCAGTGCCGCCCAGCGGTTAGCCAGGTAGAGCGTCCCACCGTCTTGCTCGACGACCTCCACGCGCGCGGGCTCGTCCCGCTCGGACCCGATGAAGGCCAGGCGGGGCCAGCCCCCGGCGCGGCAGAGGTTGGCGAAGGCAGTGCCATCGTTCAGCCGCGTGTCGCCCACGTAGACCAACTGCTAGATGGAACTGCCGGGCGTGTCCAGCGCCCGCGCCTGCTGCAGCAGGTGGGCCATCACACGGGCGTAATCCGGCTCGCTCTTGCGCGGGGTGACGCCCTGCGGCAGCGCCAAGTGCCAGCGGATAAACAGCATCCGGTGGCAATGTCCTGACGGGTACATTGAATCCGCCTTCAGCCGACTTGAGCCTGCTGACGGCGGATTCTATTCGCCAGTGCACGGCGCCGTGTTCGGCTCCTGGCGTATGCGCCCTATGGATGGGCTAAGTGGCCTCCAGCAGCTTTTCCACCTGATATCCAGATTTCTCCTCGGCCCGCTGCAATTGCCTCACGACATCGTAACAGGCAACGATCTCTTGTGCGACCTCGTCTGCCGGACGAAGCGGGTCGGCGCTGATGGCGACCGCCGCCACTAAGAGCATCCACCACAGCAGTTGGTCAAACGCTTCTCTATTGAACCACAACACGCCTCGATAGCGATTCACCTGTAGGAATTGCTGCACTTTGTTATCTCCCAGCCAGGAACTCAACACCCGATAGGCCCGCTTCCCTGTCTGCTTGGGGGTCTGCATCTCAAACCAACGTTGGTGACTGGTCAGAAGTTTGATCGTCGCCACCGCCCGCCATGCCGCGCCCTCGTCCAATCCCAGGTCTTGCAGAGAGCCCGTGATGATTTTGCCCAGCAGCCACTCGTCGCTCCAGCTGCGGCTGATCTGCTCAAAATCTACTTCACCCACCGCCTTCCCCAGAGCGTGGGTGAAGAGCCACCCCAGGAGTATGGGCCAAGTCGCTGGATCATGCCGACCGCAGCGGTCGGAGTCAAAACCCGCCTGCAAGTACTCCATGGCCCACTTGTATTTCCGTGACCGGGGTAGGGGGAAGCGACTGGCCAGAGTAGATAGTTGCAGGATGGATTCCAGTTTATGCCGTACCTCCTGGGCGATGGCTGTCTCGTCTCCGGCGCCCTCGACGAACCGTCTGGCCTCACCGAGCAAGTGGATAGCTTTCTGCTCCACCTCGTCCAAAAGATCCGCATCGAGTTGTCCGTCAGGCTCGGTCACGCGAGCGTTCATAAGCCGGCGGAACATACCAGCATTGACCAGTTCCCTGAACGGGTGATGAACGGGTTGCAGGACTATTTCTTTCAAAGCCTGCTCAATACTTGGCACCCCGCGTCCATTCAGATAGGCCGTCAGTTGGGCCTGCTGGTGGTATTCATTGTCCCGCACCTCGCGGAAATCAAGAAATACGTGGCACTTGTAGGCTGGCAGCTCTACGTACAACCCTCTGTCAGACAGTTCTTTACTATTCCGAATGTACTCCAGGCCGGTGACGTGGTCCCGGAAGATCGTGAAGGTATCTTCGCGTTTGTGCAATCCCAGACCCTCGCCCAGGGATTTCTGCACCAGCACTCTCTCGCCCTCTTCGCCGGTCTTTATCGCATAGGCGACAGAGGTCCGAATCCATCCCCGGGCCTCGGCGTATTTGTTGTGATAGACCACCAGTGCCCGCTCGTCCCCGGCACGGTTCGAGTAGGCAAAGACGTCCTCATTGACGTAGCCTTCCGGGGTAAAGAAATCGTACATCAGAAAGTTCGCCACCTCGGCAAACAGAGCCCGTCGGCGCAGCAGCGGGAAGATCTCCTGCTCGTGCCGCTCAACCAGATGGCCATCCGGCTGTTCACGAGAGTACGCCCGGCGGAATTCCATCCCATATTTTTCGGCCAACCCCTCGATTTGACCATGCCCGAACATCGGCAAGCCCGGCATCGTAGCCATCATCGTGCAGATGCCAAAGTACTTGTCGCCCTTACCGAATTGGTCTACCGCAGTGCGTTCGTCGGGATTGCTCATGAAATTCACGTACCGCTTCAGGATCTCGGGGTCGAATTCCAGCGTGTTCTTCACCACGCTGCGGTACTTGGCATTGTCCTCGTTCCTGAGCATGTTCATAAAAGCACTGTTGTACACGCGGTGCATGCCCAGTGTGCGCACAAAGTACCCTTCCATCAACCAAAAAGCTTCAGCCAGCAACAGGGTGTCTGGCACCTCTTGCGCCACGCGGTCCACCAGCTCGCGCCAGAATTCGTTGGGCATGAGGGCATCGAATTGTTCTCGCGTCAGTCCGTGTTCCGCCCGCGAGGGTATGTCTCCCCCACTGCCGGGTTCTGGAAACCACAATCGCTGGTAGTGTTTCCTGGCCAGCGTCATCGCGGCGTCAAAACGGATGATGGGGAATCTGCGAGCAACGTGTAGAACCATCTGGATCACCGCCTCGCGGACTTTGGGGTTGAGATAGTTCAACTGGGCGGTGTCGTTCCAGGGCATACTTGTGCCATCGTTGCCGTGGTAGATGTACTTCTCGCTGCCGGTCCAGCGGTCCACCCGCCTGAAGACCACCGCGGCGTCGGTCCGGCTGTAGTAGTGGTCTTCCAGGTAGACGCCAACCCGCTCATCGCGGGAGAGGTTGGGGCCGTTGAAGGTATAAGAGGGAAAAGGGCTGTAGTCCAGCGCAATAAACCAGTCCGGGTGCTCGATCACCCACCTGGAATCAATGCCCATGTGGTTGGGCACCATGTCGCTGGCCAGACGAAGACCTCGCTTCCAGGCCCGCTCTCTCAAATCCTGGAAGGCCTCACCTCCCCCCAAATCAACTGCAATCTGATAATCAAGCAGTGAGTAAGCCGATGCTACTGCCTCAGGGTTCCCGCACAGTTGCTTGATTCTTTGCGACGCCAGGCTGCGCTCCCATAGACCGATCAGCCACAAACCGGTGAAGCCCCGGCGAGCCAGAGTGTCCAACTCCTCATCGGGAATATGATCCAGCCGTGTCATTGAGCGGCCATATTGCCTGGAGAGCTGGTCCAGCCATACATAGACATTCTTGGCGATCAATACCAACCTGGGCATCCATTCTCGGTCGGGGCTGAAACGCTCGTACTCCAGCTCTAGCCCGGTGAAATCGTATACCCGGGCAGGACCAGGTCCCAGAAGTAGCGCCTTTTCCTCTTCTGCGATCAGATCCAGGCTGCCGAGCAGGCGATATAGGTGTTTGCCCAGCAAGTAGCCCCATTTTTCCCGCATATATTCGAGTTGTCCAGCAAGCGAGTGGGGTACGGCTATAGCGGGGCAGTGGAGCATATCCACCAGGTTCTGATTCTCAGGGCCAAAGGGCGGCTGCGTCTCGAAGAACTCGTGCAGGCCAGACACGATCTGCCGATATGCCGTTTCCCTGTCCAACGCAGCGTCGTCAAACAGTTCCAGGAAAGGCGAGAAGGCCGGATTCTTGTTTGCCAGCCAGAGCACCAGCATTTCTTCTAGCACGATTTGACGATGCGAGACGGCCCGACTGAGCACCTCGACTGAACTCGGCAAAGTCTCGAAGTCGCTGCGGATAAACGGCACCCGGGCGCTTTCTCCCTCCAGATAGTCTTCGAGAGCGATCTCCCGCCGGTAGACCGCCAGCGGAGGAAATGCGTCCGTAAATCTGTGCAAGGCTGTGTCAACCGCTTCTTTACCCAGCCTGTCATACAGCCAATCTAGTGCCTGCCGCATGATGCCGACAGGGTCGTCCGTGTTCTTCTGCTCGCAGTACAAACCGACCACATAGTGCAGGATCTCGTCTATCAACCCCATGGCGTTGATCTGCCCGGCTTTCACGGCTCGTTCCGGGAACTTGACCAGATCCCGCTTTTCATTCATCCTCTGCGCAAACACCCGCGCGGCGTGGAAGTTGGCGAAAATGACATTTCCGCTCAGAGAAAACAGAGAGCGGTCAAACTGGTATAAGTCTCGTGCTTTGCGGGAGACGTGAAACTCCATTCGCGCCACTTCGCTTGCGTTGTTTTCCTTTTGCATTGTGTCGTCTTTAGACTTTGTTTCGGGGGTCTTCTGGAAGAACTGTGGAACATTGCGAAGGTTCAAGCGGGTGATACTGGATATGGAAAGAGACTGCTATGCGTCCACTTCTCCAACGGTCGTCCCGCTGGGGATCAAATTCTTCTCGTAGTCATCCTTGCTCAGATCGGCGGCGATGGCACAGTTGCGGCCGATGCGCATGCAGGCCGGGATCGGCGTGTTCTTGCCGACGACGGTGAGGCCACTGTGCAGGCCGACCGGAACATTAGGCGCCCGTTCGTCTCCACAGCCGACCTGAGCCTCCGCTCCGACCCGAACGCGCTTGTCCAGGACAGCGTGGTCCACCACGGCATTTTCCTCGATCACCACGTCGGTCATCACGATAGAGTGGCGCACGACAGCCCCTGGCCGCACCACCACTCCCGGCGAAAGCACCGAGCACTCGACGATGCCCTCGATGACGCAGCCGTCGGTGATGAGGGAACGGGCTACGGTCGCCCCGCTGCGGATGTTGACCGGCGGACGCTCTTCACTGCGGGTGTGGATGACCCACTCTCGATCGAGCAGGTCGAGCGGAGGCCCATCTATAAAGAGATCCATGTGAGCCTGCCAGTACACCTGGATGGTGCCCACGTCCACCCAGTAGCCGTGGTATGGAAAGGCATAAACGCGGTGGGTGCCCGCATTCTGATGCGCGCCCACCATCTGCGGAATAATGTCGCCGCCAAAGTCATGGCGTGATCCGGCACGAGTATGGTCGGCTGTCAGAACCTCATGCAGCACGTCGGTATTGAAGACGTAGATGCCCATTGAGCCCCGATTGCCTCTAGCCTGCGCCGGTTTCTCCTCGAAGCCAAGAACTTTGTACTCCTCGTTGGTCTCCAGGATGCCGAAACGAGAGGCTTCCTCCGGCGCGACGCGCACGGTGGCGATAGTCAGGTCAGCGCCGTGTTCCAGGTGAGAAGTGATCAACACATCATAGTCCATCTTGTAAACGTGGTCACCAGCTAGAATCAGAACAACGTCGGGGCGGTAATGATGGATAAAGTCCAGGTTCTGATAGATGGCGTCGGCCGTTCCCTGGTACCAATCGGAACCAGGACGGCCTATGTAGGGCTGGAGCAGAGTGATACCCCCGGTCACACGATCCAGGTCCCAGGGCCAGCCTGACTGGATGTGGTCATTGAGCGAGCGGGGCCGATACTGGGTGCAAATGCCAACGGTGAAGATGCCCGAGTTGGAGCAGTTGGAGAGTGTGAAGTCAATGATGCGGTATTTGCCCGCGAAGGGGACAGCGGGCTTGGTTCGCTTCTGCGTGAGCACGCTCAGGCGGCTGCCCGCCCCACCCGCCAGGATCATCGCCAGGGTGTGCATCCCGCCTCCTATTTTCTGCCGACCGCAGCGGTCGGGTGCACCTTCATCGCCTGCCGGTAGAGTCTAACGTACTCCTGCGCCGAGGATGACCAGGAGAAGTCGGCCTTCATCCCCCGCTGCTGCAACCTGAGCCACGCCCTCTTGTTGCGGTAGACTTTCAGTGCCCGCCTCAATGCACCCTGACACGCCTGGGGAGTGTGTTTCTTGAAAGTGAACCCCGTGCCACGTCGCCGCTTGGTGGTGTAATTGCTGACCGTATCGGCCAGCCCGCCAGTCTCCCTCACGACAGGCCCGCAACCATAGCGCATCGCGATCATCTGCCCCAGCCCGCATGGCTCGACGGCACTAGGCATCAGGAATACATCTGCGCCAGCGTAGATGCGCCGTGCTAGCACATCATCGAATTTGAGGAAGACGTGCATTCTATCAGGAAAGCGGGCCTGGACGCGCTTGAACATCTCGTGGTATTCGGGCTGGCCGGTGCCAAGCAGGACGAACTGCGCCTCTCCCTCTCCCAGAAGCCATTCCAGCACCGGCTCCATCAGTTCCATCCCCTTGACCTCATCCAGCCGCGAGACCATCCCGACGAGTGGAACCTCGGGCCGCACGGAAAGACACGCCCGCTGTTGCAGGGCGGTCTTGTTGGCAGCTCGCTGGTCGAGCGTCTCGACGTCGAAGCGATGGGAGATGTTGGGGTCTGCGGCCGGATTCCACTGCTCGTAATCAATCCCATTGAGCACGCCGAAGAGCCGATCCCGCCGCTCGCGCAGCAGAGGATCCAACCCCATTCCTAGCTCCGGCGTGAGGATTTCCTGAGCGTAGCGCTCGCTGACCGTGTTGACGAGATCGGCGTGGGCGATTCCCTGAGCCATCCAATTCACCATCCCGGGCTGCTCCACGGGCAGATGCTTCACGTATTCCATCTGTGCGAAGGTCAGGATCAATCGGCCGGCGATGCCCTGGTAGGTCAGGTTGTGAATGGTGAAAAGGGTGGCAATGTCGCGATAGAAGGGGTCTTTCCAACCGGCTGTGTTCAGCCAGGTCGGCACGATGCCGGTGTGCCAATCGTTGGCGTGTATCACGTCCGGCTTCCAGTCCAGGAGATGGAGCGCAGCGAGGGATGCCCGCCCGAAGACGGTGAAGCGCTGGGCATCGTCCTCGAAACCGTAGATGCGGTCACGGGAGGAGAAGTACTGCTCGTTCCAAATGAGGTAGACAGGAACACCCCCGTCGGCGCTGCCGACCAGGTGGACGTGCTCCTCCCCAGGCCCAAGTGGAATGGGAAAACTGTCTCCAATCTTCTCAAGGTGGAACTGGTCGCTGCGGATGGTGCCGTAGCGGGGCATCATCAACCGCACGTCGTGGCCCAGTGCCCGGAGGGCCCTGGGCAGCGAGCCGGCCACATCGGCCAGCCCGCCCACCTTGGCAAAAGGCACTGCCTCAGCGGCAAGAAACAGGATTTTGAGTGGCTCTTCGGTCATCACCTGACTCCTCCAGGACAGTACTTGTATCTCGTCTGTTACACCGCTGTTACACCGCCGTGTATGTCAGTCGTCACGATGGCGTGGGCGTGGGCGTACGGGTAGGGAAGGGAGTGAAAGTGGGAGAAGGAGTAGGCGTGACGCGTGGCGGTACGAACATCACCGCCATGCTTAGCCCCATGCTGATGACGACCAACATACTTATGATCCAGAGTATGATGCGTGTTCGCCGGGCTTTTGAGCGATGCACAGTGCCTCCTGTGAGCAATTGTTGTTTGGTATTGCATTATAGCACAGCAATGAGGAGACACAAGCGCAGCATATCTCAAGATCTCCCGCCGGGCTATTGACAGAACCAGCTTTTCGTTGTATAATGACTATTAGTCAGTTAATGACCGTGAGTTAGTGTAGAGAGTGTCCGTGTGACGACCAGAGCACGTCGCAAGCGCGAAAAGGAAGAACGGCGGCAGTCCATCCTGCGGGCTGCCCGGGAGGTGTTCTTCGAGAACGGCTTCCACCGTGCAACGGTAGATGACATTGCTGAGCGGGCGGAAGTCAGCAAAGGCACCGTATACCTGTATTTTGAGAGCAAGGAGACCATCCTTGCTCATTTGCTTTTAGGGGGACTCTGTGAACTGGTCGGAGAACTGGAACAGGCCCACGAGGCGGAAGGGACTCTCACAGCCGACGAGCGGCTGCGGCGGCTGGGCTGGGCCTATCTCCAGTTCTTCCAGCGGGAGCCCCTCTATTTTCGTTTCTTGATGGCGATGGACCGGGGGCGGTTTCGAGAAGCAGTCACCCCCCAGGTCTATCAGGAGGTTTTGGAGGCCAGCATGGAGGGGCTGAACTGGGCGGTGCGGGCCGTCGAGCAAGGGATCGAGAGCGGCGTGTTCGGCTGCTGCGATGCTCGGCAGGCCGCCGCCACGCTATGGGCAACCCTGAACGGTGTGCTGGAGTTGATGGAGCATCCGCTGCGGCGGGAGATGGTAGGAGTGGAGCGTGAGGCGCTTTATCAGGCGGCCCTGGAAACGGTTATCCGGGGCCTGCAAGCGTCCCCCAAGAATAAAGGAGGTGCGTGAATGAAAGAAGTGGTTATTGTAAATCCGGTGCGCACGCCGGTAGGTGCCCACGGCGGTGCGCTGCGCAGCAAGCGGGCCCAGGACCTGGCCGAGATCGTCTTTCGGGCCGTGTTAGAGCACACGGGGCTGGACCCGGCGTTGCTGGACGAGGTGATCCTGGGCAACATCGGAAACCCCTCCGACGCGGCCAACATCGGCCGGGTGGCAGCGCTGATGGCAGGAGTGCCCATCGAAGTGCCGGGCTTCACTGTTCAGCGCAACTGTGCCTCTGGCATACAATCCATTACCTCGGCCTACCAGGCCATCCAGACAGGGGACGGAGAAATCTACCTCTGCGGTGGCACCGAGAGCATGAGCAACATTCCCTACATCCTTAAGAATGCCCGCTGGGGGTACAAACTTCGCCACGCCGAACTGACCGACGGTCTCTGGGAGGGACTGACCGATCCCATCTGCAATCTGATCATGGGCGGCACTGCCGAGAACCTGGCGGAGAAGTACGAGATCTCCCGCGAGGAGCAGGACGAGTACGCCGTCCAATCTCACAAGAAGGCCTTCATGGCCCAGCGGATGGGAAAGTTCGACGACGAGATCGTCCCTGTCGAGATCGTCAAGAAGGTGGCCGGGCAGGAGGTGGCGCGGGAGAAGATCATCCACGACGAGACGATCAATCCCGGCCTGACGGTGCAGAAGGCGGCGCTCTACCCAACCGTCTTCAAGAAGGACGGCACGGTGACTCCGGCCAACGCTTGTGGCATCACCGACGGCGCTGCTGCCATGATCGTCTGCACGGCGGAGAAGGCGCAGGAACTGGATCTCAAGTCCACGGCCCGCATCGTCAGTTACGCCTACGCGGCGGTGGACCCGGCCTACATGGGCATCGGCCCGGCTTTTGCTATGCCCAAGGCACTGAAGCGGGCCGGCCTCAGCCTGGACGACATTGACCTGATTGAGCTAAACGAGGCCTTTGCCGCCCAGGTGCTGGCCGATGTCAAGGAGTTAAAGTCTCAGGGATTCAACTGGGATTGGGAGAAGATCAACGTCAACGGCGGCGCGATTGCCCTGGGACATCCCGTGGGCTGCACCGCCGCCAAGCTGGTCGCCACGCTGACCCACGAGATGCAGCGACGCAAGGTTCGCTACGGCATGGACACGATGTGCGTTGGTGGTGGCCAAGGTGGAGCGCTCATCTTGGAGCGGATCCCAATGGACTAGGAAAGGAGACAGACAAATGTACATCTTCAAAGCCGCAGTTGTCGGCGCAGGGACGATGGGCGGCGAGATCGCCCAGGTCATCACCTACTCCGGCCTGCCGGTGGTGATGAAGGACATTGACCAGGCTATGCTGGACCAGGGGATGGAGGCCATCCGCAGGATCTACCAGCGGCGGGTGGACAAAGGGAAGATGAGCGAGGGCGACATGCAGTCCAAACTGGACCTGGTCACGCCGACCCTCACCTACGACGAGTTTGGGGACGTGGACATCATCATTGAGGCGGTGCCCGAACAGATGGAGATCAAGAAGGCCGTGTTCAAGGAACTGGCGGAGGTCTGCCCCGAGCAGACGATCTTTGCCAGCAACACCTCGGCCCTTTCGATCTCCGAGATGGGCGCGGCCACGAACAAGCCGCACAAGATGATCGGCATGCACTTCTTCAACCCGGCCCACATTATGAAGCTGGTCGAGGTCATCCCCGGCCTCGACACCGGCCAGGAGACGGTGGACGACGTGGTGATGTTCACCGAGAGCCTGCGCAAGCTTCCGGTAGTGGTTCAGGAGTGCCCCGGCTTCCTGGTCAACCGTCTCTTGATGCCGTACCTCACCGAGGCAACGAAGGCGCTGGAGGAAGGGGCGGCCACGGCCACCGAGATTGATCAGGCAGTGGTGGCGTGGGGAATGCCAATGGGACCCTTCACGCTGATGGACATGCTCGGCCTCGACGTCTGCGCCCACGTGGGGGAGTACCTCTACTCCGAGTACGGCGAGCGGATGAGCCCGGCCCCACTGTTCATAAAACTGGTCGAGGCCGGGCGGACGGGTGAAAAGTCCGGCGCTGGCTTCTATGACCATCCCGGCGGAGAGTCGGACGTGGTCGCTGGGATGATCAAGGAACTCCAAGAGTCTGGTGACGTCCCCACCGGGACAAAGTTCAGCGCGGAGCGGTTGATGCTGCCCGTGATCAACGAGGCCGCGCTATGCGTTCAGGAGAACATCGCCAGCATCACCGACATTGACATGTCAATGGTCGCCGGCACGGGGATGACCTACGGTGGCGAGCGCATCGGCCCTCTGGTCATTGCCGACAAGATCGGCCTGGACGTAGTGGTGGAGACGCTGGAGGCCCTGGCACAGGAACTGGGTCCCCGCTTCCGTCCCGTCCGCCCGCTCAAGTTGCGCGTCCGCGCCGGGCACCTGGGGGAAAAGTCGGGGAAGGGGTTCCACGAGTATGCGTAGCCGGTAGATTGGGAAACTGGTAGATTGGTAAACTGGGAAACTGGTGGGGAGGAGGCAATGGCAAAACAGGGGCAGCGCGGGTTTGAAGATCTGGAGTGCTACCAACTGGCGTTGCAGGTCTTGCGGGAGGCGTACCGCGTTGTCAAACGCCTACCACCGGAGGAGAGGTACAATCTGGCCCATCAGATGCGTAGGGCGGCTGTCAGTGTTGTCCTCAACATCGCTGAAGGCTATGGGCGATATCATTACCTGGACAGCCTGCGCTTCTACTATATTGCCCGTGGCTCCCTCGACGAAACCCTGAGCGGTTTTGTCGTCTGTGACGAAGTGAGGTACACGTCCGAGGAGTTGCCCCGTCAGCGTGAACTCTCACAGCGCTCTGCGCTCACTCAACGGCTACATTCGCTACGTCCGCAAGCGGCAGCAGGGACGTCAGGAGTACGGCGACCACGCGCTTTGCGAAGATAGCCCTCCTTATGTTGTCACTCCCGAACTACCCGTGGAGGAATAGCGTACCAATCTACCAATATACCGACGATAAGGAGATAACAATGGGAGAATGGCAAAACATCCGAACCGAAGTCGCAGACAAAATCGCGGTGCTGACGATTGACCATCCACCGGTCAACTCTTTCAACATGCAGGTGTTGACGGAACTGGATCAGGCGATTGACGAACTGCTGGCAGATGACGAGGTCAAGGCCATCGTCATCACCGGCGGGGGGACCAACGCCTTCGTCGCGGGGGCGGACATCCCGGAGATCAAGGAGCTATTTGAAAATCCCGATGAAGCCGCTTCCAGCGCGTTTATCGGGCGGGGGCAGGGAGTCAACCTCAAGATCGACAAAGCCACCAAGCCGGTCATCGCCGCCATCCACG
>CAZMOT010000062.1:0-1233 GCA_964568065.1 uncultured Anaerolineales bacterium | reverse complement strand
CTGCCTGGGTGGCGGGCTGGAGTTGGCGATGGCCTGCCACATGCGCATCTGCTCCGACCGGGCGCGCCTGGGGCAACCGGAGATCAACCTGGGGATCGTCCCCGGCTTTGGCGGCACGCAGCGGCTGGCCCGCATCGTCGGCAAGGGGAAGGCCATCGAGATGATCCTCACCGGCGATATGATCACCGCGCAAGAGGCTTACCGGCTGGGCCTGGTCAACAAGGTGGTGCCGGCCGGGGCGGTGCTCAAGGAGGCGCGCGACCTGGCTCGCAAGATCGTCTCCAAGTCCAGGTTCCCCATCGCCGCCGCGCTGCAGGCGATCACCGAGGGCCTGGCCGTGTCCATCGAGGACGGGCTCAAGATCGAGGCGGAGCAGTTCGTGATCCTGGCGGACAAGGAGGACCCCCGTGAGGGACTCAGTGCCTTCCTCGAAAAGCGGCAACCGGAGTTCAAAGATCAGTAGACTGGTAGGTTGGGAAACTGGTAAATTGGGAAACTGGTAGATTGGTCGTTGGGTCTGTGTTACCAATCTACCAATGTACCAATCTACCGATATATCAGGCAGGACCGTGTTCTGGTCACTGCCCGCAATGGACTCTACGTCGCTGTCACATCGTTACTCATTGTAGCCAACGACGCAGTACCATCGCCAGATCAGAACCGTTACTGTAAGGTGCCCCGGCCCTGCTGTGTCGTCGCAATCGTCGTGTCATCGCGGGGCCGGAGCACCCTAGAGCCCAACCAACAAACAAACTACCAGATCAGGAGGGCCGGTTATGGACTTTACCTTCAGCGAAGAACAGGAAATGTTCCGTGCCATGTTCCGGGATTTCTCCGCCAAGGAGGTCGCGCCCAAGGCCGAGGAGCTTGACCATGAAGAGAAACCTCCTCTGGACGCACTTCGCAAGGCGGCCAATCAGGGCTTCCTGGGAGCAACGCTGCCGGAGGAGTACTTTGGCGCGGAGTTGGACTATGTCAGTTATGCCCTGCTCATCGAGACGCTGGCCGGGGACTGCATGTCCACCGCCGTGACGCTGGCGACACACGTGAGCCTGGTGGCGATGAGCATTCTGGCACACGGCACCAACGCTCAGAAGGAGGAGTGGCTCCCGCCGATGGCCGCTGGCGAGATGATCGGCGCTTTCGCCCTCACCGAGCCAGACGCCGGAAGCGATGCGGCGGCGTTGCAGACCCGCGCCACCTACCTCCCCCCCCTCGCAGGGGGGGGACAAG
>CAZMOT010000061.1:0-19528 GCA_964568065.1 uncultured Anaerolineales bacterium | reverse complement strand
GTCGGCCCCCTTAGGGGGGGAGAAGAGAGGGGGGATGTGCAGGACAGACACCTTTCCCTCCGTCTTGCGTTGTAGCACTGTTTCCAGAGGCACCTCTGTTGGCCCCGTTTTCCCTTCCACGGTGACTGTGGCCCCCAGTGCCAGGAGTGCCGCCACCCATTGGGGCGCGACGCGCGGTGAGGTCAGCGCCCGCTGGACTAGCGTCTCGTTCCGGGTCTGCCAGGAGAGTACCCCGGTGAGCGTCTGGCTGAGCAGCGGCGGGCACTTTGGGTTGTCCAGTACCGACTGGAGCGGCGCATCGACGTCTATGCTCCAGATTTCCCCGGCACCGACCGGGTTTGCGGAACTACTCTTCATCCTCTACTGCTCCTTCACGTTGTTATCGTGCTTATCGTTCAGTTGGGTCATGCGATAATGCCTCGTCATCAGTGTCACCACTCGGCAACAGAGCACCGATCCTTCGCATAGCCTGTTGTGATTTCCGGGAATGGAAACCTCAAAGGGACTGTCTCATTCCCATAATGACTATGCGAAAAGAAGGCAGAAGACAGAAAGGCTCGCTTACCCCATCAAGACGCGCACCTCGTGCCGCCGGCCGTCGTCCAGCAGCGGGATCTCGTCCCCAGGCAAGATCTCTCCATCGAGCAGCACCCGCTTCACGCCCCGGTTGACGCTGTCTGGGTTTCCCACACGAATCCGATAGGAGGTTTCGCCGAGGCGGTAGGTTAATTCGTAGTCTCGCCAGTCCTTGGGGATACAGGGGTTAACCCGCAACGCCTTCCCCACCCAACGCAGCCCCAGAATGGCTTCCACGCCCAGGCGATACATCCAACCGGCCGAGCCAGTGTACCAGGTCCAACCTCCGCGCCCGACGTGCGGTTCCACGCTGTAGACGTCCGCTGCCACCACGTAAGGCTCCACCCTGTAACACATTGCCTTCTCCAGCGTGTCGCTGTGGTAAACCGGGTTGAGCAGCCGGAACAATGCCTCGGCACGGTCCCCCTGTCCAAGTTCGGCAAAAGCCCACACGGCCCACAGTGCGGCGTGGGTGTACTGACCGCCGTTCTCCCGAATGCCCGGCAGGTAACCCTTGATGTAGCCGGGGTTGAGCTCTGTCTTGTCAAAAGGCGGGGTAAAGAGTAGTATCAGTCGGTCGTCGCGCCGCACGAGCCGGTCGGCGACGGCTTCCATTGCCTGCACCGCGCGGCCAGAGACTTTGGCGAACTCTCGGCCTGCAGGCTCAGCCGAGCCGTCGGCAGCACCGGACAGAACGGCCCACGATTGAGCGATGGAGTCAATCTGACATTCGAGGTTTTCGGCCGATCCCAGCGGCGTACCGTCGTCGTAGTATGCGCGCCGATACCAGCTCCCATCCCAGGCACACTCCTCCAACGCCTGGAGGAGATCACGGGCCCGCTGCTGATACGTGGCAGCCTGTTCGCCGTCGCCCATGCGCTCGCACAGGGGAGCAAAACGGGTCAAGGCGGCATACAAGAACCAGCCCAACCACACACTCTCACCCTGGCCTCCGATGCCCACCCGATTCAGGCCATCATTCCAGTCGTGGCTGCCGATCAGGGGCAGGCCATGCGGCCCTGCGGTCGTTCCTCTCTCCAGCGCCCGGAGGCAGTGCTCGTAGAGCGTATGAATCTCAGCGGTGGCCTCGCAACGCCCATAGCGCTCTGCCTCATCCGGCTCCAGGGGATCGCCCTTCAGAAACGGTGTCTTCTCGGTCAAGATGGATTCGTCGCCAGTCGTGGCCACGTAATGCGCGGTGACAAAGGGAAGCCACAACAGGTCATCGGAACAGCGCGTGCGCACCCCGCGTCCCGAAGGCGGATGCCACCAGTGCAGCACGTCTCCCTCTTCGAACTGGTGACGCGCTGCTTGCAAGATGTGATCCCGCGTGACATCAGGCGCCGTCAGACTGGAACAGTCCGCGTGCACCAAGGCCATCACGTCCTGCAACTGATCGCGATATCCAAAAGCGCCGCTCGACTGGTAGAGTGCTGAGCGCCCCCACACCCGGCACGATAGCGCCTGGTAGAGCAGCCAGCGGTTGAGTAGCAAATTCATCGCCGCATCGGGCGTCCGCACCGTGACGGTGTCCAATAGACTATCCCAGAACTTGGTCACAGCCTCCCATGCAGCCTCTACCTGTGCCGGATCCTGATACCGTTCGATAAGTCGGAGCGTCTCTTGTCGGTCCGCGCCCTGGCCCAGCAAGAAATAGACCTCCTCCACCTCACCGGGGGCCAGCCAGACGTGGATCTGCAGGCCAGCACAGGGGTCAAGACCAGTCTTCACCGTGCTGGTCAATCCGACACGGTCGAACGCAGCCGGACGGCGGAGGCTCCCCTCGCGCCCCAGAAACTCGGTGCGATCGGTGGTCAGACCGTGGGGCTCCTTACTGGCGGTCACAAAAGCCACTCGCTGGCCGAACTCTTCGTTGTAAGGATTGCGGGCCAACAGTGCGTTTACGACGGCGTCAAACTCTGGAATGACATGCTGCTGATGTACGTCCCGGTCTGGGCCCAGCACCCATTCGGCGTAAAAGGTCACGGTGATTCGGCGGTTGCGCTTCCAGGTGTTCTCCAGCCGCAACTGCACTACTTTCACCGGCGCATCTGGGACGGTAAAAGTGCAGAGTCGCTGTTTAAGACCATGGCTGTGGTGCTCAAAGATGGAATAGCCAGCACCATGGCGGATCAGGTAGGGCGCTGGTGCACCCGCAGGCAGAACCGTGGGCGACCAGACGTGTCCTGTCTCCTCATCGCGCAGATATAGTACCTCCCCCGGCGCGTCGGCCACCGGATCGTTTCGCCAGGGAGTCAACCGATTCTCGCCGCTGTTTTCCGCCCAGGTATAGCCTGATCCCGCTTCGGAGACCAGGAAACCGAAGTGGGGGTTGGCAACCACGTTGGTCCAAGGGGCTGGCGTCCATTGGCCCGGTTCCAGATATATGACGTACTCTCGCCCGTCGGCACTAAAGCCACCCAAGCCGTTGTCAAAGAGGAGATCGGTGGGCCGGGGCAGCGGCGGTGTTGGTTCCTCGCCTTCAAGGGGAGGCAAGGTGGAGACAAACCGTGGCAGATAGGTCGGTGGCTCGCGCAGTCGCCATAGTTGTTCGGCCAGCAGACCCTCTCTACCATTCAGTACAGCCCGGGCGACTGTTTCCAGCAATACCCGATCGGCCTTGCTCATCTGGTCGGCGCGCAGGACAAAGATACCGCCCCGCTGGCTCAACCAGTCATCGCCGCCGGTGTAGGCGATCAGCCGGTATAGTTGACCTTGTAGTTCCTGATCATAGCCAGTCTTACGCTCGTTGAGGATGACCAGATCAATCTTGATCTGCCGGTTGCGCCAGTAAGCGTGAGCCTGGAGCAGTTCGCGCACCAGATCAATTTCTTCCTGGCTGCCGATGCGTACCAGGAGAATCGGATAGTCACCAGAGATAGCATAGGCCCATAATCCAGATTGCCCTTTGCTGTTCGCCGCCAGTGTGATGGGGTCCGCGCGCATGGCGCCGTGGGGATAGATGAGCACAGAAAGCAACTGCTGGATGCGTTCTAGCTCTGGTGTAGAGAGATTGAGACGGTGCAGTTCAAGCTCATTGGTAGAACGGGCGTGGTTAAAGGCCCAGTTGATCACGGGCCAGGCCTGATAGCGACGGGCCAAAGAGAGCGCCTCCTGGCGCGATCCGGCCGCCAGAGTAACGTAGGCGATCTGCGCCTGCGCGTGTGGTTTCAACTCAATCTCCTGGCCGAGGGCCATGATTGGGTCCAGGGTAGCGCCGGTAGTGCCTGAAAGCCCTCCTCCCCTTTCCTCCCCCCCAGTGGGAGGGACAGAGGGAGGGGAGAGGGCCTGCGGAGAGCGGAGTGTCTGCCCTCGCCCCAGGAAACGTGCGCGGTCACTCTCGTGAGCGCCCGTCGGACTGGAACAGTCCGCGATCTCTTGCCCCCGCTCCACGACCAGCAGGTGAACCAGGTGGATCGGTTTCTCGTCGGCTGAACGGGGGCGGCGGCGAAAGAGCAGTCCATTCAGTTCGGATAGGTATTCGCTCTCAATAAAGAGCTTGTTGAACGCCGGATGACGCCGGTCGGTGACTTGAGGCGCAAGCACAACTTCGCCATAACTGGTAAGTGTCAGCCGGCGGGCCCGGTCGCTGTGGTTGATCAAAGTAACGCGGCGGATTTCGACGTCATCCTCAGGCGAAACGGTGATCTCCATACGCAGACCGATGCCCCGATCACTGCGTTGAAACTCCGCCTTGTGGGTGTAAAAGTGTACCTCCTGGTTCTGCGGCCGAACGGCAGTCGGTTGATAGCCCGCCGACCAGAGATCGCCGCTATCCCTATCCTGAACGTAAATCCAGGTTCCCCAGTCGTCGCGGGTAGTATCGGCACGCCAGCGGGTGAGGTCCACTTCCTGCCAACTGCTGTAGCCGCCGCCAGCGCTGGTGATGAGCACGCCGTATCGCCCGTTGGAGAGGACATGCACCTGGGGCATTGAGGCCTCCATCGGCACACGCCACGGCGCAATGGTGACGGAGGGTTGAAGCGGGCGAATAGCACCGGCCTCTTCCGGGTACGGATACTCAATGGGGGCCTGCTTAGGCACCTGCTCCTGCAGGAGCAGGTGAGCACTCCGTACACGGGGATCGGCATGGAAGCGGTGCACCATCGGATCGTCCTGGAGATAGTTTACCAGAGACAGCAAGCTCATACCATGGTGATGCACCATGTAGGAGCGCACGGTCGCATGGGCTGGAACAGTCCGCTTCTTCTGCCCCGAAGACAGCCGGGAGTCAGTGTAGTCAATCGCCTCGTAAAAGCCGTAGCGACCGAGCATCTGCAATTTGATGAGATGTGCGATGTTTTGCATCACAGCCTGAGGGCGCAGGCGCAGGGCAAGCAACGAGGCATAGGGTGCAATCACCACATCCTCGCCCAGGCCACGCTTGAACCCCAGCCCTGGCACACCAAATCCCCGGTATTGGTAATTCATCGCCGCGTCAAAGCGATAGTAACCCGACTCCGAGATGCCCCACGGCGCGCCTTTCTGATGGCAGTAGGCGATCTGGCGATTGACGACCGCGAGGCAACTTCGTTCCAAGAGCGTACCCTCGTAGCTTCGCATCAACAGAGAGGGCATAAGATACTCAAACATGCTCCCGTTCCATGAGAGGAGCACCCGCGCGCCGTTAACCTGGGTAATAGGGCGAGCCAAGTGCAGCCAATGGCTCTGAGGAACGTCGTCTTTGGCAATAGCCAGAAGGCTGGCCATTCGCGCTTCAGAGGCCAGCAGATCATAGTAGTTGCTGTCCAGTGTTCCGGCCTCCACGTTGCAGCCAATGTGGAACACCTGGCGGTGCTGATCAAACAAGAAATCAAAACCCATTTCCTGGAAATATGCATCCGCCTGCGCACCCAGGCTTTGATAGCTGATCAGCAGAGTCGTCGCAGCCATCCGTGCGGAATCCAGTCCTTCGGCCAGATGTTTGCACCAGGCACGGGCCTCTTCCACCCATTCGACAAACTCAGGGCAGGCCTGGTCAGCCGGGCCAACTTCATCGGCCGGACTGTTCCAGTCCGGCAGTATGTCATGCAGTTGATCCAACCACGCCCGTCCCTCTCTGCAGATCTCTGCCACCTCATCAAGCCGTGGTGTAGCGGGCAGAGCGTCAACCAACGCTCGCCAGGCAGCAGCGACGGCTGGATCCATCTCCGGTCGGGTGAACAACGTCGGTGGCTGGCTCAGAGACACCAGCCAAGGGAGCAGCATGTCCAGTTCAGCCTGTACACTGAGCAGTTGATAGCACACCCGTTCCGACCAGATGCGCAGATCGTGCAACGTATCGGTGTCCAAGGTGTGTGCGCCGGCCTCGACCAGCGAGATCAACCGTCGTTCCAGCTCTGGCCAGGCTTCGTCGCCCAGCTTGGTTAACAGAGACGCCCAGCTTTCGGGGTCATCCCGCACCGCCAGCACCTGCTGGCAAATGTGGATCAGGTAGTCCTGCAATGCCGTAACTGCAGTCTCTAGCTCAGTCTTCTCCGCGCTCTTAGGCAAGCCCAAGGCAAGCCCCTCCACGATCTCGGCCAGGACACCCACCGTGTCGAGCAGGCCCTGCCAGCGCTGCCAGTACAGAACAGGAGCGTGGGACAGAGCCAGGCATCCCTGTTTGAGAGCCAGCAAGCAGGCCGCCAGGTTGCCGCTATCCACGGTGGATACGTAACGTGGAGGCAAGGGCTTCAGGGTGGACGTATCGTACCAGTTCAAGAAGTGGCCCCGATGCCGCTCCAGTCTGCCCATAGCCTCAAAGGTAGCACGCAACCGCAAGGATAGATCCAGCGGGCCAACGTAACCCAGATCGTAGGCAGCCAAGGTCGAAAGTAACAGCAGCCCTATGTTGGTCGCTGAGGTACGGTGGGCGACGAGCCCGCGCGGGCTTTCCTGGAAGTGGTCGGGGGGCAACCAGTGATCGTCCGGGCCGACAAACTGCTCAAAATAAAGCCAGGTGCGGCGGGCCAGGCGACGCAACTGTTGACGCTGGTCGGCGGAAAGCGGAGCTCGTTTGTGAACTACAGGCCGGCTGATCCAATATACTATGTAGGGAGATACCATCCACATGAACAGGAGCGGCGTGGCAACGTAAAACGCTGCCCGGTTGAAATGCTGCACCAGCAAAGTCAGCCCCAAGGCCAGAAGTGTTATGAGGCCCATCTCCTTCCAAAGCAACCCTAGCTTCGTTTCCTTGCCGAACAGGCGGATCGTGTGCGCAGCCGTGGTCCATTGCAACAACCGCTTGCGAGTGATGGTCAGGCGGATCAGAGTAGACGCGATCGCATCCAGCACGATCAAGGTCTCGTAGGGGAGAAAAGTCAGTGCCAGCAGCCAACGGCAGGCAGCCATCCTTACCGACTGCACAGTCCCGGCCAACGATCGGATGTTTGTTATCCGCGCTCCCCCCAACCTCTGAATCAATGTGGTCACCACGCCGGTAAAGACCGGCACGGCTAATGCCAGCAGCCCTGCCAGGGTCCACACCAGCTTCGAAAGCGTCGAACCGGGCAACCACAGCCAACCGGCAATCAGCAAGGTCAGCAGCGCTGGCATGAGCAAGCTGCGGCGCAGATTGTCCACGATCTTCCAGCGGTCGAGCACGGAGAGGTCGTTGGGCATGCTCCCGCCGCCCGCACAGGGCACCCTGGGCAGAAGCCAGGGCAGTAGTTGCCAATCCCCACGCACCCAACGGTGCAACCGGCGTGTGTAGGCCAGATAGTGTGAGGGGTAGTCTTCATACAGGATCACGTCTGTCACCAACCCAACGCGCCCATGGATTCCCTCAAACAGGTCGTGGCTGAGCAGAGCATTGTCGGGCACTCGTCCGGCCAGACTGCGCTCAAAAGCGGCAACGTCGTAGACACCCTTGCCGGCATAGCTCCCTTCACCAAATAAGTCATTGTACACATCAGATACTGCCCGCGTGTACAGATCCAACCCGGTATCTCCAGAGAAAACCCGCGAGAACAGCGACCGAGTAGCGCTAGTCGGCCTGATCTCTACGCGGGGCTGAAGCAGGTTATACCCGGCGACCACAGCGCCGCTGTCTGGATCAGATTCGGCGCGATTCAGAGGGTGCGCCAGGGTAGCGATGAGGCGGTGCGCACTATCCCGGGGCAAAGACGTATCCGCATCCAGTGTGATGACGTATTTGATCTCTGGCAGAATGGTGAGGTCCCCCACCTGCACGAAGTAGGAAGTCTCCTCGCTCCCGCCCAGCAAGCGATTGAACTCGACCAGTTTGCCCCGCTTGCGCTCCCAGCCCATCCAGCGGTTCTCATTCTCACCTGGGTTCCACTGCCGATGGCGATGGAACAGATAGAAGGGACCAGCGACCTGCTGGCCGTATTTCCTGTTGAGGGCCTGAATTCCAAGAGTGGCCTGCTCAAGCAAAGCGTCGTCATCTGGCATGTGCTCCTGCGACGCATCGGCGAAATCGGTGAGCAAAGCAAAATGCAGGTGAGGATCCGCGTTGCCCAGAAAGTGAAGTTCCAGTTGCTGCAAAAAGAATTCGATCTCACTGGCGTCGGTCAGAAGAACTGGGACAACCACCATCGCGCGGTAGGCAGACGGGATGCCATCCCGGAAATCCAGCCTGGGCAACAACCGGGGCGGCACGGTGTGGGTGATGAGCCAGTTAACCAGGTTGACAGCCGCGGCCGTCGCGGGTAGCAAGGACAGCAGGGCCGCTCCAATCAATTGGACGAGCGTCCCGCCGGCGAAACGGGCATACCAGACCAGACCAAGCGTGATGATCAGGGTGAACAGGACAATCCCCCCCAGGTACACCAACATGGGATGGCCTAGCAGCCAGCGCCGCAGACGCACACCCCACGGGGGACGGTGACCCAGGCGGGCCTCAAGTTGTGCGCGGCCTGTGCCCAGTTCGTCCACGAGGTAGAAACCGACGTGGGTAGTGCGGGCGGACTGTTCCAGTCCGCGTGAACCCTGCTCCCTCCGCTGCGTCCCTGGCGTCCCTTCGCTGGAGTGTGCTGCACGGACTGAAACAGTCCGCGAACTCCCTTGGGCCAGCCTAACCGCCTCCCACGCGACTTCGTCCTCATCCCGACCCGTCACCAGAGCCAGTTCTTCGACCACCCCACGGTAGCGATCACGGGTGTCAAAATCCATGTGGGCGTAGACGTCCACAGGGTCGCAGCGCAACGTCTCTTCCACCCGACTGACGCTTTCAAAGAATTCCTTCCAATCCTGGGTCGCCAGTGTGCGCAGGCTTAGAATGCAATTGGCGACAATCGCTTCCTCTGCCAACTCTTGGGGCCAAGACGTAGCAGTAGGAGGCAGCTCACTGCTATGGGTCTCCACCTCCGTGATGCGGGCGACCGCCTGAGTCAGATCCTCCAGAACTCCCAGGCGCAGCATGGGCGGCAACGCCCACAGCTCACCCATCGTCAGCGGCGTGACTTGTTGATAGGCGTGAACGAAGCGCATCAACCGGTCAAGGTCGAGGTAGCTCTCACAGTACCCGATGACTTCTCGCGCCAGCGCGTAGATGCGGGGATACCCTTCCAGGAAAGACGTGCCAAGCTTGGGCAACCGCCGATAGTAGCCTGCCGGCATGTCCTCGCGAACCTGGCGCACCGCCTGTTGGATTACGTAGAAGTTGTCCAGCAGCCATTCGGCCGCGTAAGATACAGCAAGCTGCGTCTCAGATGCTTTCGCGAAATACTGATGGGCGTCGCGCAAAACCGCCTCCTGCTCCTCAACGCGGTCCAGAAGCAGGGGCCTGCGCCCGGGACGGTGAGAGACAGCGCGGACTGTTCCAGTTCGATGGCTCTCGGCCAGTTGGTGCGCCAGGTCCTCCAATTGGCCCGCTCTCATTCCGTCATCGCCAGGTCCAGCCTGGTCTGCGGGCGTGTTTGGATCAGGTTGGCCGTTTGGCATACACTAGTGTCCCTTGTATTCTCTTGCGTACATTTCTGCCTTAGTGCGCTCCACCTCGTCTGGGGATAGATCCTGCACGATCAGCAACGGGGTGGTGCCGTAGCCGATGAAATTGATGACCATGCTGCCATAAGGCCACTTGGTCCCACCAGAGTAGCCGTGAGCGCTCAGCATGACCATGTCTACGCTCTCTTGCTCCACCAAGTCGTGCAATGAGGCTGCAGAGTTTTCACTGACAAGCAAACGAGTCTGCACGTCCGCCTTTAGCCAGGACTGCAACCGCTCCAGGTACCTGGCTGCTTCCTCCCGGTTACGCTCCGTGATCCGGTTCGCCAGTTCGACATCTTCCTGGGTGGGAGACGCACGACGGGGCATTTGCGGCCTGGACACTACGTGTACCACTAACAACTCGGCTCCATAGAAGCGGGCCAGGGTGGTAGCCAGCGGCAAGACGCACTCAGCCCGCTTCGAGCAATCCAGTGGAACCAGCAGCCGGCGGTAGTGCAAACCCGTCAGGTCGCCGGCAACAGGCTGATAGGCCCGCACGATCATCACCGGCACATAGGCACGCAGGATGATTTTCTGAACAATGCTGCTGACGTTCCAACCACTCAGGCCGCTTCGCCCGTGGCTGCTGAGAACGATCAGGTTGACGTCATGGTCGTGCGTGAACCCTATGATCCGCCTCGCCGGCTTACCCTCCAGGAGTATGTTCTCCGTTCGCAAGCCGGCTTCTTGCAAACGAGCGCTCCACCCGTCCAGGTAAGCCCGAGTCTCGGCCTCGGTGATGTACCAGCCCAACGGATCAACAAGCCGTGTTTGACCTGGCGTTCGGGTTCGCTCCAGCACCTGCATCAATGTGACGTTGGATTCAAAGGCACGGGCTACCGCCCCAACGTGGGGCAGCACACACTCGGCGAGAGAAGATCCGTCCAGAGGAACGAGTATGTGATCAAGCATGTTCCTTATCTCCCTTCTTTTCCATCAGACAGGCCATATCCTTCTATTCCCGCCCCCCACCGTCGCCGAAGGCTCCAGCGGCGTACTCCCAAAATGTTTCTCCTCGGTAAACACGATGCCGGGCCTGGCCGCCGCCCTCAAGCCTCTGTCGGACTGGGACAGTCCGCACACAGCTTGCACCTCCCCTGGCGCGAACCTGCCCTCATAGAGAGCCACCACCTCTGCCGCCTCGCCCAGGATGGCGGTGGCCCGCACTAGCGCCCCGTCATCGGGGACCTCGACCCAAGACTCAGCCAACCAGATTTGGCCCGGCTACATCTCGCGGAAGGTGGTCATCCCGGCAACGATCTCCTCAATGCGCAGTTTGGGCCAAGGACGGTTGATGCGGCGGAAAGTCTCCTGGTCAGCCGCGTCCAGCGTGGGCATTACCGCGTCAGCGGCGATCAGTTCATCCCGCACGTCGGCACGGTAGAGGAGTGCACCGTTGGTGATGACCACCACAGGCACCTCGGTCAACTGCTTCACCTGGCGGATGAGCCAGCCCAGGCTAGCGCACAGCGTCGGCTCCCCCTGGCCGACGAAGGTGACGTAGTCAATCTCAGCGGGCTCGCGGTCTTCCAGTGCTCGTCGCACCTGGGCCAAGATTGCTTCTGGAGAGAAAAAGTCCCACCGTTCGTTGGTTACCGGACGAGTGCGGTCCAACTGGCAGTAGACACAGTTGTAGTTGCAGGTCTTGAAGGAGATGGGGTCCACCCCCAACGACTGCCCCAGCCGCCGGGAGGGAACAGGGCCGTAGACTAGATTCATTGGCACCCTCTTCCGTTTGCAACGACGCGGCGCCTTCAGCACTGTCCGGTGCTCTTGCGATATGAGGTTTTTACAAAGTGTGGTAGTGCTCCAGCGGAGCTGGATAGGGACCGGCTGCAACCTGCTCTGTTGTGAGATGCTTGGCGATAGAGGTCAACCCGCTCTATCCCGCCTTCGATCACAAATGTCTACAACAGGCACAAAATAGTATACAACCGACGGGGGAAAGCGTCAAGAAAGATGGTCCCATCCCACTCTTCTGGTCAAGAACCTCTGGATTCGCCCAGACTGCGGCCCAACAGGTACCCTGCGATGCCGGAGAGAATCGTGACGGCGCCATCTGGCTCGATGTTCTTGCTCATCGCCAGGATCAGCACTGCCTCGACGATGACGATGACCGCCACCCCCTCGACCACAATCCGAAGGTACCGATCCTTCCACTGCCCCTGTCTCAGGATAAGTAGTGCCAGCCCACCCACCACCAGAAGCGCAGTCACCATTGACACACCCACCAGCAAAGAGACTGTTATGGGCTCTTCCTGGAACACCTGGGGCTGCTCCGTAACTGCCTCCTCCGCTGGCGCGGGCTCGATGATCATCGTCGTTTGAGCACGGGCCAACTCTACGTCGCGGATTGAGATGCTGGCCGTGTTCATTGCTGTGGTGGACTGGCCAATTTCGCTGATGAGCCGCACGCTGTAGAAATAAGACTGATCCGCACCCGGCTCCAGTGGCTCCGTCAGCGCCCACTCGACCGCACCCTCAGCCTCGCGCCCGCCAGCAGAGATGTTGCTAATATCGGCCACCACCCGTTCGTCGAAATCATCCTGCACCACCACGTCCAAGGCAGCGGCCTCACCAGAGTTGCGAATGCGGATGGTGAAGCGCAGCGTGTCACCGGGCTCAATCGCGCCACCGTTCAGATCCTCACGCTTTCGCTCAATACTCAAGAGCGGTGTGCGGAGAGTGAACGAGTCTATGGCAGACAAACGCTCCACCCCGTCGGCCTGAATGGTCACCTCGTTGCGTACCTCGATGTCGTCCCCTTGCGCAAGAGCGGGTTTCAGCGTCACCTCGTAACTCACCTCGCCACTGGCCCCGGCCGCCACAGCCCCCAGGCCCCAACGTATCGTCGTACCTTCCTGTCGCCCGCCATCGGTGACGTTGTCCACCTGTTGCACGACTGTCTCGTCATACGTCTCCTCAAGGATCACGTTGATCGCGTCAGCCGTGCCCTCGTTCCCATAGCGGATGGTGTAGCGCACGGTCGCGCCGGGGACGATCTCCCCCTCGCCATCCACACGCTCCCGAAGCCGAGTAAGCGTCAATTGAGGGGCCCGCACTGTCAGTACCACCCTCGTCTGTGCGATCTTCACACCATCGGCGTATACGGAGGCATCGTTGAACACCTCGGTGGTCTCGGTCTCGAAAGCCACAGCAGCCGTGGCCTCATAGCTGGAACTCCATCCTGCGCCAGGTGGCAGGTTCCCCAGTTGCCAGGTGATGACGTCCCCGTCATTCTGCGCGCCACTGGCTCCTGCCGCAGTGGCGACGCTGATCGTCGGCAGCGCCTTCTGGTCGTAGTCATCCTGTACCATCACGTTGGTAGCAGTGACCTCTCCCGTATTGGTGACGGTGACGTGGAAGCGCACGGTCTGACCTGGACCGATGATTCCATCTCCCTCAGCCGTCTTGACAATGGTCAGCGGGGGTGCATCCTCCTGTATGGGCGGTGCGGCCAGAGCGGGCCGCAACAGCAATCCCACGGCTAACAAGAGCGCAGCCAGCACCACCGCACCTAACAGCGATTGTAAAACAGTACGCCTATCCACGATGGACCTCCTTAGTAAAACAACGAGCCTATCATCGTCAGATGTAGGCTCAGTATAGCGCAACGTTGCGCAGAAGTCAAAATCCCGACGTTATGTCTTCGGGTCCAATTCTCGCAGCATGGCGTTCAGTTCCGCTGCCTGGAGGTAGCCGACCACCACGATTTCTTGCCCGGTCACCCCCTCCACCTCGGCCACTGCCTTGCGGATGGAGAGGGCCAGCGATATGGCGAGAGGGCACAGGGGAGAAGAGGGACGAAATGCATAGCGCGCAAAGCCCTCCCTGTCCACCGTCAGGTTCTCGATCAGGCGCATACGCACGACATCTACCCCCGTCTCCGGATCTATCACAGTGGAGAGACGGGTAAGAATTGCCTCACGCAGAGTGTTTGGGTCTATCATCGCTGCGCTCCCACTGCGGAACCTTTCCCGTCAAGGAAGAGCCTTTCTCTGATCCGTATCCACATTTCTTTCAGCGCCTCTGTCACCGAGCCATCCGTGTAATCCGTCACCGGGCGGCCGTGCACCATCGCCTCGGTCACGACGGCGTCGTAGGGGATGCGTCCCACCAACTCCACTCCCCGCTCCGCGCAGAAGGCAGCTATCTCATCGGATCGGGCCAGGTTCAGGTCCGCTTTGTTGACCGCCACCAGCGACGGCACGCCGAAGTGATCGGTAGTACCCATGATACATTCTAAGTCGTGTGCGCCGGAGATCGTGGGCTCGGCCACGTGGAGCGCCAAATCCGCCCCGGCGCTGGCGGAAATGACCGGGCAGCCGATCCCCGGCGGTCCGTCCACCAGCACCAGTTCAGCCCCTGTGTCCAGCGCCACCGGGTCAACCATCGCCAGTTTGCCACCCGTAAAGTCATGCTTCTCCCGCTTCGTCGGGTCGAGCACCAGTTCCAGGTTGGCCGCGTCCACGTCGGCGTCAGCCAGGACGATGAGCAATTCCTGGGAGGCCAGGTGAGCCAGCGCCGCTGCGACGGTCGTCTTGCCGGTGCCTCCCTTACCGCTGAGAATGACGAGTTGTTTCATATCTGCGTTATTGGCAGTGAGGCGAGTGTCAGAGAAACAGGAAATACCGGGGTACACGTTTCATGTAGGCACGGTATGAGTCACCATACTGTCTCAAGCAAGCTTCTTCCTCCGCCAGGATCCCAAAGTGCTGGAACAACTTGGATACCGCCAGTAGAAGTAGTGCAAGCCATGAGCCTATCGCAATACAAATCCCCAAGAACAAGACGAATAGCGTGAGTATCTGTGGATGGCGTGATACTGTGTAGAGTCCCCTGGCAACCGGCTGACCGAGAGGTGTGTTCTTGAAGTCAAACAGAGCAACGACAAGTCCAACCAGGCCAAGGGCATACAGACTCGTTCCAATGATGAAAGTATTGGAACCGATTCTCAACGGAGTAAGGATTATCAGAACCAAACAGGCAAGAGAAAACAGCTTCCCTATGACAGTGAAGGTTTTCTGTTTCTTGTCCCAGCCGGATCTATCAAACAGCCTTGCCACCACATCCTTGGGAAAGAGCATGAGCAATAGACCCTCTATCAAACAAAGCAAGCTTAATGGTATCCATCCGTTGAACCATCCTATCCTGAGGGCAGGAATTAACTCCACTTTTCACTCCTTTCAAAGACACTAGCCGCAAGTGCATAATGGATACGAGTTCACCCGCCCTGCCGGGCCATACAACGATACCGCCACTACAAGACCACTGTCACGCTCACAACAGCCAATACAGGATGTAACCTACTGTAAGTGGGACCCCAAATATCGTGTTGTGCACTATTATTGTGGTTAGCAGACTGCCTGTCTCTTGATAAGCGTACCCCATGAGCAGGCCTGCAACGGTTGTCAGTACAACGAAGAACACCACGGATCCCAAAGGCATGACAAGAATGTTTATGAAATGAAATGCACCCCAAAAGACTGCTCCAATGACTGTTCCTATATGGAGATCGTGCCCAAGAATTTGGCGGACGTCAAACTGAGCGCCAGGCTGACGGCGATGGTTGGCTTGCCCGTACCTCCCTTACCACTTGCCACGGTGATGATCATTCCCTTGCTCCATAGTAGAGCTCAGACCGTGCTCCCCCCGAAAGGCGGAGTAAGGAAGGCTGGGCGGCCTTATCGGCCAGGCAGACGAGCTTCATTGATCTCTCACCTCTATCTCGCCAAACGCTACCCTATCGCCAGCCGGGTTGCCTGCTACGTCCAGAAACGACACGTTGACCACGTCCGGGAAGCTGTAGAGACCAGCCCACACCTGGTAGCGCCCCGGTGGCAGGTCAGGCGGAATAGGGACAGGAAAGCGGCTCAACACCAGGTCGCCAGCTCGCCACGAGGTAGTGGGGAATCCGACCCCATCGTGCTGACTGCGCAGAGCCCCCTCCTCGTTCAGCAGGTGGGCGAAGAAGTGGTAATCCTTCCCAGGAGGGGGAGGAACGCGAACCCACCAGGCCAGCCAGACCTCCAGCGTTCCACCGGCTGCCACCGTCTCTGCCATCTCATACCCCATGAAGGCCACGCCGTTGGCGAAAGAAATCGCCTCGGGGAAGCGCGTCAGCCCGGCCAAGACGTTTTCCCGGTCCGGCCCACTCCGGTAGAAGAGCCGGTAACACCACCCGTCGGGCAGCGTGATGACCGGGCCAGTCTGCCCGTAACCCATCGTCTCCAGCCGCTCCACGACCGGCAGGAGATCCGGAGACACACTCTCTTCCACCGGCCCCACCACGTAGACGACCTCGGAGCTATCCGGCACCGGCAGCGCCCAGCGCCCATCGGCGAAGCGGTGAGGATGGCCGAAGAGCAACGCCTCGAAGACTGCCGGAGTCTCGTCCACAGCAGGGTTCGTCCCCGCGCCCAGGACGATGATCTCGGACGAACCGGTCAGCCGTCGCGCTTCTTGAGCCGCCGCCCTGGGGTACCTGAGGGGAATGCCGTAGCCCCCCGTGGTAGGATAGCGATCCATAAAGGCAAAAAGCCGGCCCATGACGGTCACCTGCCAGCCCCCCCACAGCAGCAGAGTCGCGGCGAGAAGCAAAGCCGAAGTAGGTAACCGACGGTCAGCCAGATGCAGGCTGGGAATGGGAAGACGGGATGATGCGTCAACTAGCAGGATAGCGATGAGAAGGTACTGGACCGGGTAGAGCAGGATAAAATAGTGCGGGTAGACCGGCGCAGTAGGCCGGCTCTGCAAAGCTACAGGAACGGCAAACCAGAGAAGCAGTAGAATGAAATAACGGCGGCGCTCCCCCGCTCCTCGGATGATCTGAATCAACCCGTAAACGATTCCCAAGGCCAGAAGCCCCATCAGCAACCAATTAAGCCACCACAGGTTCGGCAGCCCGGCGAGATATTCCAGGTAGCACTCCCCGGCCATCGCCTGAATGCCCTCGCTGCCGGTGATAAGAAAGGCGTAGGACAGCGCATTCCACGAAAAATGGGCCTCTCCGCCTGCGTAATCCAGAAAGTTCCGCAGGTTAGGCCAACCGTTGAGCGCATCGTGGATCACATAGGGGGCAAGAGCCAGGGCAAAGGAGAGCGACCCCAACAGCAGCGGCCAGCGGGCCACTTGCTGGCGGTAGAGAAGCATCGGGATCAGCAGCACCGGAATAAAGACCAGTCCTCCCAGATGTAGCCCAATGAGGATAGCTAAGCCAGCAAAGGCTCCCACCAGCGCCCAGCGATTACCTTTAACAAAGGTGGCAAACAGAGCAGCGAAAAAAACCAGGGTGGCCAGGGGCAGATTCTGGGCCCAGATCTTACGGCCGTAGAGGCTGGCCCAGGGGCTAACGGCGAAGAGGAAAGCTGTCACCAGACCCACGGCCCGGCCAAAGTAAGCCCGACCCAGGGCATAACAGGCCAACACAGCCAGCCCGTTGAGCAGACCGACAAAAAGGACGGCTGCCACTGGATCCTGCCACAGGCGCAGGGGAATCGCCGTCAGGTAGTAAGTATACGGCAGGAACGCCGTCCCCATGGAAGCCTCTGGACCCACGGCCGGCAGATGGCCTTCGTAGGCGATAGCCAGCGCAGAACGGGCTACTCCCGCTTCGTCCCGCTTGAACTCGGCCAGTGTTGGCCAGCCCATCCGCAGGAGAAAGGCCAGGACCAGGATACCCAAGAGCACCACCCAGGTCCATCGCTCTCCTCCAAAAGCTGTACGCACTCGATCTACGTCTTCCCCCACTGCGTGGCCCCCCGCTATTGTATCCACTCCAGAACCCCTGTCAAGAGCGCGCGGGAAGTCGCGATGCCGGCACGCACGATGCCGGACATCGCGCGGACTGGAACAGTCCGTCATCTATTTGTCATTCGCGCACCATCTGTGCACCGCACTGCGAACACTTCTTCTGATAGCAAGGCACACTCACCACGTGTGGTTCCCGGTGACCGCAACTGGGACAGACACAATAGCCGCCTGGACCGGCGGCGAGGGGACCACCCATCCGGCCCGGTCCACGACCGCCGCCACGCCCGCTGCCGTCACCACGCCCACTGCTGCCACCACGTCTGCCACCACTTCCACGACCTCGACCCATTTCACTCACCTCCTCTCAATCATCCACGCCAGCACCCACTCTCTTCAGAGCAAGGGGGTGTAGCGCAGCGCTCCTCTCTACCACAGCAGGTATGTCCCACCTGCCGCGTCGTCTGCCCGCGCAACACGAAAGGGCAGAGAGCAACTTGTCCAATGCGGAACTTTCACAATGCAGGCAGGTAACGGTAGTGCCAGCCCGCACCAGTACCTCAAACGTCGCATCACAGTTGCGACAGCGATACTCGTAGATCGGCATAGGACCCTCCTCATTCTCCTGCGAACCGGATGACCACCTCCGACGGGCGCAGGAGCGTGTTGACCAGAGTAGCATGCCTGGCAACTCCGATCAGTCTCCGTTTCACGTCCTCGGGGGGCTCCGGCTCAATGTGGATCGTCGCTCTCATCGCGCCGATACGGCGGGGCTCGCCAGTCCCTCGCACGCCATCTCCAGGCTCAGCCGCTCGAACGGAATGCCACGCAGCCGACAGGAGTTCACCACAAACTCCAGCACACAGGCCCCCACCGCCGCCGCAAACAACTGAGGTGCACTCAGCGCCTTGCCAGCGCCTCCATCCTCCGGTGCAGCATCCACGACGGCGGCGTGCTCCCCCACCGTCGCCAGGAAGCACAGACCATCTACGTGCTGTACCGTAAGTTTCACCTATCCCTCCCCCTCATTAGAAAATGAGGTTCGATATCACCGGGGCTACCCTGATCCCAACGTAGACAAACACCGTTATTATTGCCAATTCCACTCCCGTCTTGGGATCTATGACTCCAAGCAGGGCTGCCGCAGCAACGTCGCCCACGGCAGCGAAGAGTATCGCCCACCCGGTGCCAAACCTGATCGTTATGCGCGATAGTATCACAAACAGCGGTATGGATATCAAGGTGCCCAAAACTATGATAGCATAGAGGTTCAGGCCTTTCACTTTCGCCTGCTGGACTATCATTGCGCTCATTCTAGGGCAGATGACGTACAACCCAAATGCCAGAGATGCTATCAACGCGTTCCTCCACTCCATGTTGCTTACCTCCTCGGTAGGTTTCCCTATGGTTCGATATCCAGAACCATCCCCACCCCACCCAGGATACAATTCGCGCCGAACGCATCGGCGAACATCTGCCGGGCCTGGTCGCCCGTGCAATGGCATGGCGCCACCCTCCGCACGCCCAAGTCACGGAAATCGGCGATGATGCTCTCGATCTGGCCACGGCTGGCCCCTCCCAGGTGAAATCCCCCCATCACCAAGGCCACATCACCTCCTGCAGCCTCTCTGGCGCAACGCACCATCTCGACAATGCCGGGATGAGCACAGCCGGTGACGACGATCAGGCCATCCCCGGTCTCCACCGCCAACGCCTGCTCGACGATGCCCGAACCTACCTGACCGGTGGTGTAGATGCCGGGCAGTATCTCCGACGGCTCCGTCACTTCCACCAGGTCGGTGCGGGCACGCACACCGTCTTTGAACGAGGCAGAAAATGCGGCCGGCACGTATACCGTCGGCCAGCCGCCTGCGTCCAGCAACCCCGCCAGCCCGCCGGTATGGTCGCCATGGGCGTGGGAGAGCACGACGACGTCAATCGCCTGCGGGTCAAGGCCCAGCCTCGTCATATTGCCCAGTAGCGTGGGGCCATCGCCACCGGTGTCGAAGAGCACCGTTACCTTCCCAATCTCTACCAGGCAGGCGAAGCCCCAGGCGGTTTGCAGCGCCGGGTCGTAAGCGTTATTGTCATAGACGATGGTGAACGTCACCATCTCAACCTCCTCCGCTGGGGTTGACCCTGGCATGGCGGTAGGCATCGGTGTGGCCGCCTGCACAGGCAGACAAGTCGGCGTGGTCGTCGGCGTGGGCGGAAGTGTTGGTATGAAAGAGACCGCCGGTTCCACCCGTGGCGCACACCCAGCGAC
>CAZMOT010000060.1:0-19675 GCA_964568065.1 uncultured Anaerolineales bacterium | reverse complement strand
CATCAAGCTGATCTCGGTCAATCGCGGCCACGACCCGCGCGACTTTACGCTGATCACCTTTGGCGGCGGCGGCGGCATGCACGCCTGCGCCCTGGCCAAGGAGCTCGCCATCAAGAAGGTGGTGATTCCCAGGCAATCGAGCGTCTTTTCTGCCTGGGGCATGTTGCTCAGCGACCTGCGCCGCGATTATCTGCAGACCCATATCGTTGACCTGTCAACTGAGGGAGCGGCTGCGCAGCTCGACGAGGAGTTGAAGCAACTCGAAGAGAAGGCGCTCCAAGAGTTCGCCGCCGAGGACATTGACCCCGCGCGGGTGCATTTCCTGCGCTATGGCCGGTGCCGCTACCAGAACCAGGAACACTCTGTGGAAATCGTCCTGCCCGACGGCCGCATCACGGCTGAGCAGATCGAGGCCATCCGCCAGCGCTTCGACACGGACTATGAACGCGAATACACCTACACGCTGGACACCCCGGTGGAGCTGGTCGTTTATCACCTGGTGGCCATTGCCGAGGTGGACAAGCTGAAGCCGGAGAAACTCCCGACGACGGGGCGCAAGCTCGAGGATGCGGTCAAAATGCAGCGCGAAGTGGACTACGCCGAAGCCGGCATCCATCGGGCGACGATCTACGATGGCGATGGACTGGAACCAGGCATGAGTTTCGTCGGACCGGCCATCATCGAAGAGGCTGGCGCTACGACCGTCATCCCGCCCGGCCTGCCGTGTCGTGTGGATGACTATGGTAACTATCACATCCGCACCAGTTTGGAGATTGGATATTAGAGGTTGAAGGTTGGTTTTCCAATACCCAATACCCAACATCCAACTTCAAAGGTAAAGAGGAGGACTACTCATGAACGACAAATACGATCCGATTACGCTTGAAATCATCCAGAGCTCGCTACAGGCGGCTGCTGACGAGATGTTCGCCGCTCTGCGCCGCACGGCCATGAGCGCCATCATCTACGAAGTGCTCGACATGGGCACGGGCATCACCGACAAGAACGGCGAGCTGGCCGGTTCCGGAGCCGGCATCCCGGCCTTTGTCGGCGTGCTGGACAAGACCGTCAAGCGGGTACTGGAAAAGTTCGACCAGCCGGGCGACATTGAGCCGGGCGACATCTTTGCCACCAATGACCCATACACCGGCGGCGTGACGCACCTGAACGACGTCGTGCTGACCATGCCGGTCTTTGCGGGCGATGACATCGTTGCCTGGACCGCCAATATCGCCCACTGGAATGACGTGGGCGGCATGGTGCCCGGCAGCATGTCAACCGACGCGACCGAGATCTTTCAGGAGGGAATGATCCTGGCTGCCGTCAAGCTCTTTTCCCGCGGCGAGCCCATCCGGTCCGTGTTTGACATCCTCACCGCGAACTGCCGCATGCCCGATTTCCTGATAGGCGATCTGTGGGCCGGCGTGGCTTCGGTCCGGGTCGGCGAACGCCGCGTCCTGGAAATTGTGAACAAGTATGGGAAGGATGTTTTCCTGTATGCTGTTAAAGAGTACCTGGACTATGGCGAGCAGGTCACCCTGGCCGCGCTGAAACGGTTGCCCAAGGGCAAGTACTCCCTGGTCGAACCGCAAGATGCCGGGCCGGACTATAAAGTCACCATTGAGATTAATGACGACGAGTTCGTCGTTGATCTGCGGGGTAATCCTGACCAGGACAAGGGACCCTTCAACATGAGCCGCGACGAAGCGACTGTGGCCTGCCAGATCGCCTTCAAGGGTATCGTCTCGCCAGAGAGACTGAGCAACGGCGGCACCTTCCGTCCCCTAAAAGTCCTGACGCGCCACGGGAGCGTTTTTGATCCGATCTACCCTGCGGCTCAGGGCATCTATTATGAGCTGACCATCAGGTTGCACGATCTGATCTGGCGCTGCCTGGCCCAATACATGCCAGACCAGTTGCCCGCGGGCGGATTCGCTTCAGTATGCGGCACGCTTTTTGGCGGCATCCATCCCGATACCGGCCGGGCTTATGCAGTGATTGAGCCCGAGCTGGGTGGCTGGGGCGGGTCGCCGATCTCCGATGGCAACCCGGGTCAGTTCTCCGCGCTGCACGGCGAAACCTACAACTGTCCGGCCGAAGTAGCCGAAGCGCGCTACGGCGTGACGGTGGACTATCTCAGCTTCCACGACGAGGATGGCGGCGCTGGCTTCCATCGGGGCGGCAAGGGTGTGCGGATTGACTATCGCATCAAGTCCGACAACGCCTGGCTGACGGTGGCCTACACCCGCGACAAGGTCCCGCCGTGGCCCCTGAAGGGCGGCCAACCGGGTTCGTCCAACCACGTGCTGATCAGGCGAGCCAACGGTGAGACGGAGCGCTACGCGGTGGTGAGCGGCTTGACCTTGAACACGGACGACGTCATCCAGGTCATGACGAGCACGGGCGCCGGCTGGGGCGACCCGCTGGAGCGTCCCCTGGAGTTGGTGAAACAAGACCTGAAGAACGGCTATATCACGCTGGAGCAGGCAAACCGGTACTTTGGGCTGGATAAGCGCAGCACAAGCGGATAGGGTTGAGGTAGCCGCGTTCTCCATAGCGCGCAAGCTTCACGCGAAGTAGAAATCGCGGCTACGATACTTTCCAACGGGAGACCATGGCAACCATCGAGTACAAGACGCTGGTTATGGCTGGCCCGATGCGTTGGGTTGTGCTGACCACGGATGGAGAAATTACCACTTTGGCCTGGTTTGTCAAGGTTCGCTACACGGTCCAGGGCAGCGGCACTGTGCTCTTTGCCCGCAGCGACCTGCAAGGCGACGGGCACGACTTTAGCTACACCGTCTTTGCCGGCGTTCCCGGTCAGAGTCCACCGGCTCCCATTGTGGAAGCCACCTTTGAGAGCCAGGACGACTTCCCAAGCTACATCGTCGAGTCCATGAGAGCCGTGGATGGTACAACCCTTACCTTCTCGCTTCGGGACCTCGGTCCACCGAAGGCTTATCTGCGGGCAGTCAACGAGCGTCTGACCGAGGTAGGAGCCTTCGCCATGCCAGCCAAGTTTTCGTTGGAGATCAACGGCGTCGTCCCTGTGGGCCAACCAGAGGCGGGACCTCTGGCCGAAGCGCCACCAGTAGGGGCCGATGTACAGAATCTGTGGTACGAAGATCTCCGTCAACCCTAAGAGCTCGCCTCGCTATAGAACGTCGGCAATCGAGATACCGCGTTCCTGAGCGCGCTGAGCCATCCATTCCTGGATGTCGGCCGGCGGTGGGGGACTTTCACCCTCAGGCCGGCGCTGGCGGTAGGGATGCCGAACTCAGCCACACCGCGCAGTATCCCACAGCAACAGGTACAGCAGTTGCAGATGTAGTTGAGTCCGTTCGTAGGGGAAGATCTCCAGATCGAAGGGGATCGCCTCCTCGACGGGGATGACGCGGTGAACGGAGGGCGCGGGGCGGGCGATACCGGCAGCCCGAGTCTCTTGGAGGTACTGCTCTACCAACGTCGCCACACACCGCAGACCGCGAACGCGCCCACACGCAAGACGACGAAGGGCATCAGCCCGAAGACAAGCTGGCCTTCAGCCCTTTTGAGGCGGATCAGCCTCTTGCGGGCCATTCCTTGAGCGTGCGGTAAATCTTGTCGGCGTCCATCCCAGCGCGAGCGGCGATGTTGGCAGCCGGTTCCTGGGTCAGGCGCATCACCGAGGCCAAGGCCGCCTCCTCTGGTGTGAAGATCTTCGCCACCAGCAGGCGCAATTCCACGCCGCTCTCGGTGGCCGGGAAACCGTTGGGAATGGCATCCAGCCGTTGGGCTAGTTTACGGTAGATGTCTTCAGACATTGTCTGTTCTCCTTGATTCACCGTAACGAAGGGTGTTGGCAGGGTGGGGGGGCACGGAAACTACCCCAGCAATCGCTGACGCATCAGCCGGGGCGGGAGGCTTCCGCAGCCCAGGATGGCGTCGTGGATTTCTCGTAGGGACGCGCCAGGGTTCGCGCTTTTGTGGTACTCCACCAGTTCCAAGATAGCCAGTTTCCCCATCAGGTAGGACTGAGGCTGGGTGGGCGTGGTGGTGTAGCGGCGCACTTCGGCCAGGGCGTTGGCCGGCTCCAACTGGCACTCCTTGACCAGAAAGTCCACCGCCTCGTCCACCGACATGCCCTTGGTGTGGAGCGAGGTGTCCAGAATGATGCGGGCAGCGCGCCATAACTGGTCAGAGAGCCGCACCAGCCGCTGGGTGGGCTTGGCGATGTAGCCTAGTTGTTCCATAATCTCCTCGCAATTAGAAAGCCCAGCCTTCGATGGAGAGGGTGGCAAGATAGGAGCCCATACGCCGAGGGATTGTCTCCTGCTGGTGGCCTGGGTAGGCCTCGTGTAGCGCGGTGATCGGCAGTTTGGTCCAGGAGTGGCCCTTTAGCTTCTGCTCCTGTTCCTCGGGCGACGCGTCGGGGTCCACCGGTGTGACCAAGAAGACCCCCTCCTGTTTCTCTTCCAGGATACCCGGCGGCATGTAGGCAGCGTAGGGGATGATGGGACGTAGGTAGGGGGGTGTCTCGACGATGCGCAGCCTCTTCCCCTTCGGGATGGTGGCGATATCATGCTCGACAACGTACCGGCGGGCAGCAGTCATCGCTTCCTCATAGGTTGCCAACAGTCCCTCCGTTGTCAAGTAGTCTGGTGGGGTGGGGGGCTTTCAGAGATGCCGAATACTGTCGCATGGTGGTTCGTGAGACGGACGACATATCCTGCTTGTGTTTACCTGTTTCTGTATAGGGCGAGACGGTGAGCAGGTTGCTTATCAGAGTTGACATAATTGATGAAGTAGAAATCAAACCGATGCAATAGGGCCAGGCTGACCACAACACCATTCGGCAAGCCAAGCCACTGAACGGATCAAGAAGGTAGCAGGTTTCGCCCCGGCTCCCCATACCGTTTCTCTAGTCTCTAGTATCGGGTCTATCTGTCCCTAGGTTAACTTCCGACTATATATCTTATGTAATCTCAGCCGACTTCAAGCCCCTTACTTGACATAATATCTGGAACCTGGCAAAAACTCTGATGAACAGCCTAACACGCATCTGGCCAATTCTCTTGCCTCTCTCACTTGCCCGCCCTCTGCTTTGTGTTAGAATAGCACATCCAAGAAGGAATCTCGTCCACTGCTTGCTTCTGACAAGATTATGTCTAGTTAGGTCGTGTCTAGCTGTTATGTCTAACTCAACTTATCGTACTCTTATGTTGATCGGCTCTCTCCTCGTCTGCCTCTGCTTGGCCTATACAGCCGGGTTTGGCTGCTTCCGGCTGTTATGGGCCGAACTAGCAGATAACACGTTAGCGCTAGAACAGGGTGACTACCAGAGTCTGGGCGTGTTCTGGGAAGCCTGGAATCAGGTAGAGCAACACTTTTACGGCGAACTGCCTTCACCACGTGAGCGCACCTACGGAGCCATTTACGGGGCGTTGGCGCTGCTCGGTGACCCCCACACTCGCTTTGTCGAGCCTCAGCCCCGCGAGCTGGAGCAGGACCGGATGCGCGGGGCCTTTGGCGGCATAGGCGTCACACTGTGGCGCGATGCAGAGAGCCGGATGGTGCTCTCTCCCTATCCCGACTCCCCCGCCGAGCAGGCCGGTGTTCGTGAAGGAGACATTCTGCTGGCGGTGGATGCCGAAGAAATCACCGACGAGACAACAATAGACGATGTGCGTGCTCGTCTCCACGGCGAGGTGAGTACGCCTGTAACACTCACCATTTCTCGCCCCGGACCCAAAGGATACACCCCCACCCCACCCTTCGATCTCACCATCACGCGGGATGAGATTCAGGTACCCTCTGTCACCTGGCGTGTGCTCGACCAGGCACCTGAAATCGGCTACGTCTGCATCGAGAGCTTCACTGAGAGGACGGACGACGAGCTCCTGACTGCCCTTCAGGAACTGCGAGAGGCCAAAACCGTCAGCCTGGTCCTGGACCTGCGGGACAATGCGGGTGGGTTGATTGAGCCAGCCGTAGCCGTCGCCAGCCAGTTCCTCCGCGACGGCGTGGTGCTGCACGAACTGAACCACGATGACCAGGAGCAAACTATCCGGGCGCAGAGTGGCGGCGTTGCCACAGATGTTCCCCTGGTCGTGCTGGTCAACGGTGGGACAGCCAGTGCCGCCGAGATCGTCGCTGCTGCACTGCAGGACCACGACCGCGCACTGCTGATTGGGGAGACTACCCACGGCAAGGGATCGGTCCAACTGATCTACGAACTCTCCGACGGCTCGTCGTTGCACGTTACTTCGGCAATCTGGTTGACGCCCAGCCGGCATCGGATCGAGGGACAGGGCCTGACGCCTGATGTCTATGTGCCGCGCAGCGAGGGTCCACAGGATGTGCAACTTGACCGCGCCGCGGCCTATCTGCAGCCCTAGCATCAGAATGATAACAAGTGAACAATAGGAGCTGATGAATGGATAGCACCCTACGCAACGTGATTAAGTTTGTACTGGCGGGCACAATCGTGCTGATGCTTTCGATGGCTGCATTCTTCGCTGGCTTTGGTTCGGCTTACCTGTTGACCGGACACGGTGTGCTGCCAACGCGGTCAGCGGTTGCTCCAACGGCTACCCCATCGTCCCTCCAACCAGGAGAGACGGAGACAGCAGAAAAGGTCACCCCGACATTCACGCCTGTGCCGGTCACTACACCAGAGATCGAGGATGAGGATGAGGAAGCCTTCCAGGTTTTCTGGGAGGTGTGGGACTTGGTGCAGCGCAACTTCTATGGCGAACTGCCAAATATGAAGGAGGTGACCTACGCCGCCATCCAGGGGATGCTGGGTACACTAGAAGATGAACACACCATCTTCTTCGAACCTCAGGTTGCCGCCATTCTGGCCGAAGACGCCACCGGAGAATTTGAGGGCATCGGCGCGTGGGTGAGTATGGACGAGGAAGGCAAACTGGAAATCGTGGAGCCTTTCGAGGGGGGAGCAGCCGAAAGGGCAGGACTGCGCGCTGGGGATCGTGTCCTGGAAGTGGACGGCGTTTCCATCGTCGGGAGCACGACCTATGAGGCTATTCATTTGATTCGCGGACCGGCCGGGACCGACATCACGCTGCTCATCGAGCGCGAAGGGACGTCAGAGCTATTTGAGGTCACCATCACCCGTGCACGATTTGAGATTCCCCTCATTGAGGTGGAGATGCGCGACGACGGCGTCGGCTACGTCAAATTGTACGAATTCAGCGCTACAGCCAGCGAGCGGCTTGAGGAAGGTCTGGAAGAACTTTTGGCTCAGGAACCGCAGGGTATTGTCTTTGATCTGCGCGGGAACCCAGGCGGCTTTCTGGAGCAGGCTGTACAGATCGCCGATCTCTTTCTCGACGATGGCCTGATTCTCACCGAACGCTGGAGCGATGGCAGCGAGCGGAAATTTGAGGCTCGGCCCGGGGACCTGGGAGAGGATGTCCCGCTGGTCGTGCTGGTGAATAGGGGTAGTGCCAGCGCAGCGGAGATCGTCGCCGGTGCGCTGCGAGATCGGGAACGGTCCATACTGGTCGGAGAAACCACCTTTGGCAAAGGCTCGGTGCAATATTCCTTCACCCTCAGCGATGACTCTGAGTTGCGAGTCACTGTTGCTCGGTGGTACACGCCCGATGACCGGGCCATTCATGGCCAGGGACTTGCACCCGACATTGAGGTTCCCTGGCCTGAGGAGGGCGTGGAAGAGGACAAAGATCCTCAACTGGAACGAGCTATCGAATACCTTCTCACCGGTGAGTAATGACGGGCAAAGTCATCGCTACTAACCGCAAAGCCGCTCGCGATTTTCACCTCGAAGAGCGACACGAAGCCGGTCTAGTCCTGACTGGGACGGAGATCAAATCTATCCGCGCTGGCAGGGTGAATCTGAGTGATGGATACGTACAACCTCGAGATGGGGAGTTGTGGCTACTTAACGTCCACATCGCGCCTTACGATCCAGCGGGGAGGTATGGCCACGAGCCACGTCGTCCTCGCAAACTGCTGCTTCACCGCCGGGAGATCAGTCGCCTTACCTCTCGTGTTCAAGAACGCGGATATACGATTGTGCCTACGCGGCTGTATCTGAAGGATGGTTGGGCTAAGATCGAGATCGCACTGGCACGGGGAAAGCGCAAGTACGACAAACGGCAAGCTATCGCCAAACGAGACGCCCAGCGGGATATTGACCGCGCCTTGAAGGAGCGATACAGGCGATGAGGCAACCGCCCCCCACCCTCTTGGACCTGCAACTGCTTTCTATAAGCCAGGTCAACAATCTCCCCCACGAACAAATGCTGCAGGTCTATCGGCATCTGGTACCTTCCGAAGTTCTTCTGCGTTTCGGGATTGACTTCGAGGGGACACCGGCTGATCGTGAGGGACGCCCCCTTTTCGAGTGCCGTCCTGCTGCCTCGTCTGTGGAACTCTTCTTGCGCCACACCTGGGAGGCCGAAGACCCGATACTGTACCTGCAATTGGCCGACACATCCAATAACCAGATTGAGGTGGTTCTGTTCATCGTCAGTGATCCCTACTCGGAGCGGTTCAATATAGATCGCCTTCCTGATGGTATGCCGACCTACTTCGGCACACTGGTACGAAATGTGGAGGAGGAGGTAAGAGCGATGGAAGCCGGGCTCGCGCCTGGACAAGTGCAGCGTGGTTTGGGCCTGACCCGGCGACTGATCCCTAGTCTGGAGCAATTCGTCGCTGGTCTTCATCATGACGCCTTCTACATCCAACCCTTGGCCTACCACAATGCGATTCTCTTTGAGAGACTTGGTTTTGCCTACACACTGGGGTTGGGTCGAATGGAATGGATTCACAGGGAGTTTGAGCGTGGAGGACTATTGTTCGAGCGGCTTGATGGGACCACGCCATTCCGGCAACCCGGGTCAGAGCGCAGCGTCCGTGGCCGGAGTTGGGCCATCCACGATGGTATCCTGAGCAAGCCTTACGGCGATGTGAGGATGTACAAGCGCGTCGGCATTCACGCTGGAGTCGTCACCTTCCCCAACGCAGCATGGTAGGTTCTTTTGTGTTTCAACCTGTTTTCGCATAGCCTGTTGTTTGGTTAAGAGAGGACATGCGAGCGATATTCAAGCGATCACAATGACTATACGAAGACCAGAGGATGGCAGCTTGACACCCTGAAATCCTAAGTTATAATGCCGCCGACACACTTACTGATGAGAGGAGCAAACCGTGACAGATGTAGAGTTGGCACAACCCCGCTCTATCCATGACCTGCAACCCAGGATGTGTTTGCAAGGAACCGTCAAACAGACCCAATTATACGGCGTGGTCGTAGATATCGGGCTCGAATACGACGGAGTGGTGCACATTTCTCAGCTTTCGTCTGAGCGCGTCAATCGCGTTACGGATGTGGTTCAGCCGGGGGACAGCGTGACCGTGTGGGTCACCAAGGTGAACCCGGAAAAAGGCCGCATCACCCTGACAATGGTCGAGCCTCCCCTGCTAGATTGGCAAGAGTTGGCAGAGGGACAAATTCACACTGGCACAGTGACTCGAATCGAGCCTTATGGCGCCTTCATTGACATCGGTGCTGAGCGCCCGGGTCTGCTGCACGTCCGGGAGATGTCTACTGACTATGTCCGTCATCCGTCCGAACTGGTGCAGATTGGCAAAGAGGTCGAGGTACGCATCCTCAGATTTGACCGACGGAAGCGACGCATTGACCTGACGATGGTAGGTCTCGAGGGCCAATTAGAAGAATTAGAAAACGAGCCTGAAGGGGAACCTGCTAAAACAGCGATGGAAATCGCACTCCAACGCGCTCAATCTCAGCAGCAAGGGCATGAACAACGTCATAAGAAACAGGCACTTCCCGATCTCTCCGAACGGGAAGACATCCTGGCACGCACTATCGTGCAACACTCACAGCACTAGCGCAAACACGAGTGTACTGTGCTCGGCCGTCTTCACCTCTCGCCCGCCTCGACCGCCTCACGACACGCCCGGATGTTTGACGTGGGGGCAACAATGGGTGTGACACAACCTGTGCCGAGAATAAAGCGTTGTCCCCCGGTCTGCGCGATCGCATCGGCAGCCTGCTCTCGCACCTGATCGGGGGTACCCCGCACGATCACATCCCAGCGTTGCAAGCCACCACACACCGCCCCGCCAAAGCAACGCTGCGCCTTGGCCAGCGTCGGCCACGTCTCTCGGTCGTGCCAGTTGATCACCTGCACCGGATAGTCTGCCAGGAGATTGAACATCACGTCTGTCCCGTGCAGATGCAGCACGTTGAGCCACAATCCCTGAGCAACCTCTAATACGCGCAGGTCATAGGGGCGGCCGAAGGCAGTGTACTCTTCTTCACTGAGCAGCCCATACTGCGCGTGCTGCGCGGCGTAGAACACGCCGGCGATGCCTGTCTCGCATGCTTTCGCGACGAAACGGCGGGTCGTCTCGGTAATGACCTCCAACCCGGCGCGAACCGCTTCGGGATAGCGCCGCAAATGCGCTAGCAACTGCTCTTTGCCCACCAGGTTCTTGACTTGCGCCAACGGACTGAAAATCGTCTGGATGAAGGGAACCTCTCCCGCCAATTCGTCCGCGATGAGACGAAGGCAGCGCAACTGTGCGCCCCATGATCCTTCGGTGGGATCAAGGATACAAAGCCCACGCCAGTCCTCGGGAGCCTGGATGGGGCAAAATGTGTAGTCGCGAGTACCTTCCATGTTGCCTACCCAGTGATCCTGTGCCCCCCAATCCCGGAGGCAGAAACTGCTGGCTGGCGTGACTTTGACAAAGTCAAAATCGTAGCGGCGCTGGAAGGCGACCGTCGCCGCTGCCAGGTCCTCAGGCCGCTGATCGTCACCAGGAAAGTGTCGCCACAGCGCCACCGGAGGCCGGTCAACCTGTTCGCCGCGGATGGCGGCCATCAACCGCTTGCTTTTCGTCATCTCAGACATTGTCATTCAGTTCTGTGCCACGAGGTCAGGGATCTGTTCCGGGTACTCGGCCACCAGCACCCCGACGGCCTCAAAAGCAGCCATCTTCTCAGCAGCAGTACCGGTGCCACCCTCGATGATAGCCCCAGCGTGACCCATGCGTTTTCCTGGCGGCGCAGTCCGTCCCGCGACAAAGGCGATGACCGGCTTGGTCATCCGCTCGGCGATAAAGCGCGCGGCCCGCTCCTCGTCGCCGCCGCCGATCTCACCGATGAGCACCACCTGCTCGGTCAGCGGATCGTCCTCAAACATCTCCAGCACGTCAACGAAGGTCACGCCGATGATAGGATCGCCACCTATGCCCACACAGGTGGTCTGCCCAATACCACGCGCAGTGAGCGCGTAGACGACCTCGTAAGTTAACGTACCAGAGCGAGAGACGACACCCACACAGCCAGGAATCGCGATGTAACCGGGCATAATGCCGACCTTGGCTTCGCCAGGGGAGAGAAGCCCAGGACAATTGGGGCCTACCAGCCGTGCCCCCTTCTGGTCGAGATAGGTGCGGACGCGGATCATGTCCAATGTGGGGATGCCCTCGGTAATGCAGACAATGAGCGGGATGCCAGCGTCGGCCGCCTCCAGGATGGCATCGGTGGCAAAGCGAGCCGGAACGTAGACGACGGATGCATTAGCCTCGGTCGCCGCCACCGCCTCGGCGACGGTATCGAATACAGGCACCTTGCCATCGCAAGCCCACTGTCCACCCTTACCAGGCGTGACGCCGGCCACTATCCGCGTGCCGTATTCGATCATCCGCCGGCTGTGGAACTCGCCCTCACGCCCAGTAATGCCTTGCACGAGAAGACGCGTACTCTTGTCAACCAAAATTGCCATTGCCCTCTCCCTATGCCTCCACCCCACCCTCGGCAGCCGCAACCGTTTTCTGCGCCGCCTCGGCCAGTGTCGCGGCCGTGATCAGATGGTAGCCCGATCCTTCCAGAATTGCCCGTCCCTCCTCCTCGTTCGTCCCCACCAGTCGGGCGACCAATGGGACAGTGGGCTTGACCTCCTCAAGAGCAGTGACGATACCCTTCGCCACCTCATCGCAGCGAGTTATGCCGCCAAAGATATTGAAAAGCACCGCCTTGACCCCTGGGTCGGCTAGAATGAGACGCAGCGCCGTCGCCACCCGTTCGGCTTTGGCCCCACCGCCGATATCGAGAAAGTTGGCCGGAGCGCCGCCAAAGTGCTTGATGATATCCATCGTCGCCATCGCCAGTCCCGCCCCGTTGACCATGCAGCCAATCTCGCCATCGAGTTGAACGTAACTCAGGCCGGCCTCACGCGCCTCTCGTTCAGCAGCGGTCTCCTCATCCACATCCCGCATCTCCGCCAGGTCTGGATGGCGGAAGAGGCTGTTATCATCGAGCACCATCTTGCCGTCCACCGCCAGCAGGTTGCCCTCACCGGTGACGACCAGTGGGTTGATCTCGGCCAACGAAGCGTCGCAAGCCAGAAAAGCCTCGTACAGACCACGGGCGATGTGATCGAAGGCACGCCTGTGCTCACCTGCCAGCCCGATGCCTTTGGCCAGTGTCAGCGTCTGGTAGCCACGCAGCCCCAGGAAGGGATCAATGACCACCTTCTTGATCGCCTCGGGGTTGGTGCGGGCAACCTCCTCGATCTCCACACCGCCTTCGGAGGAGGCCATCATCACCGGCCTGCAAGCAGCGCGGTCCACGACAATACCTAGATAGATCTCCTGCTGGATATCGGCCGCCTCGTCTACCAACACCTTGCGCACGGGCAACCCCCTGATCTCCATCCCCAGGATCTCCCCGGTCACCACCTCGGTCTCGCCGGGGGTCTGGGCCAGCCGGATGCCGCCGGCCTTGCCGCGCCCCCCGACCAGCGCCTGCGCTTTGACGACGACAGGCCCTTCCAATTCCTCAGCGAGGCGGCGTGCCTCCTCAGACGTGGCGGCAACGTCTCCCCGCGGAATCGGCACGCCGTGTGCGGCGAAGAGCCGCTTGGATTGGTACTCGTGTAGTTTCACGCACTTGCCTCCTGACTCAGTTGTAGAAGGGATTATATCATGGCGCGCACAGAAGCCAAGTGATAGCCCTCACGGATCAGCACTCTCAACCCCGAAGAATGCCAGCAGCTTTCCACAATTCCTGTCGAAATCAGCGATGCTGACCTCGTGCGGTTTTTCACTCCGCACTCGGTACCCCTAAAACGCAAGACGTGGAATGAACACGTCGGCTCACTCCACGCCATGGCTTGTGCCGGTTCGACACTTATTGGCGCATGACGAGCGGCAGGTAGATCCTGAACGCCGCAGGCAGCGTGGGTGTGTAGTTCACCTCGATCAGCGGCTCACCTGTCCCATCCCAGTCATCGCCCACGTGGATGATCGCGCCGACCCCATCGCCATCGGTCACGCCGTCGCTCTCCCAGACGTCGTGCGTGCCGTCGGCATTGAGGCGATCAACCTCGACTTGATAGCCATTGCTTTCACCGGTGTCGTTGTTCTCCACGGTGAACACGCCCGTTGGCAGACTGAACGCCATGGCCACAGACTGGCCGTGGTCCAGGCCCACGGCTCCCACTTCAAGAGCGTAGTCCGCCCCGTCTGGGTTGTTGAAGACCATCGTCATAGTAGGTGTTTCAGAGTCTACCAGGCTGTTCTGGAACGTGAGCCGGTCGGCTTCAGGATCAAAAGTCACGCCCATCGTCTCATATGGCTCGATCTGCACCGCAGCCCTGGCGGCATCGGCGACCGATGCATCATCGGGCAACGGGTCGATCAATATCGGCTCAGGCGAGTCGATCTTGAGCCCTTCCAGGTACATCGCGTAATCCGGGCCCATTATGCTCAGGTTGGCTTCCGCCTCGAAATTCCCATAGGCGTTTTCCCGGTTGCTGACCTGCGCGCCGTAGGTCATGCCTGGCTCGTGGGGGATCTGGATCGCTGGCGGCACGTTGAATCCCAGGCCCGTGACCACTGGCACTTCGACCGTACCCGAGATCTCGGCGATAAACTCGCCGGTAACCGGGTCGTACCCGGCACGCTGACCATCGCTGCGGGTGATTAGCAAGTATCCCTCACCGTCCAGTTGGAACTGGATCGTGAACTGCTCCGCCTGCAGGTTAGCCTGCGCACCAGACCAACTTGTGGAACAAGCGGCCTGGCAGGTCCGTGTCCCCCCCCGGTAGACGCAGCAAGCCTTGGGGAAACTATCCGCATAGGCCAGGCTCCGAAGCCGGATATTCCTTGAAGTGGCATCGCCATACCAGGGCATGTCCATAGAATTATAGGCCCAGCTATTGGTGGAGCGCGTCACTATGAAAGCGAGGTAAAAGGCATTGGGATCGTTGCTATCGTAGACGTAGATATAGTATTCGTCGTCGCTCTTGCGCTCCACGGCGTAGGGGGTCACGGCGTGACCGCTTCCGCCTCCATAAGGGAAAAAGCTAATCCGGTAACGGTCAGGGGCATTCGGGTCGCTAAGATTGGCAATCAAGTAGTCTCAGTCCAGATTTCAGACTTCGGAAGTCTTGGAGAACGTTCCGCTGACGAAAATGCTCGACAAACTAAGATGATTTTGCCTATAGAGCCATGCCTGGAGACTTCCGAAGTCTTATTGAGGCAAGAATTTGGATCTACTGAGTCTAGCACGGCCACCGGTTCCGGCTGCGTTGGATAATCGGGCAATCCCTGGTCTTCTAAATCCTGCCAGTTGTTGGGCCACGTGGACTGGGTCACTTGATACAAGCGATGAACCTGCGGGCGTTGGCCTTCTCGATGTCATAGGTGGTGTTCGCCCCTGGTTGGAAGTCACCGGGATTCACAGCGGCGTTCTCAAAGATGCTCAAACTGGTCATCGCAAAGCCGGCGCAGTGGCCGCCCCTCGCTTGCTCGAGCCGGAAATTACGCCACCACTCGGCCCCGGCCCTGAGGACGCAGGGGGTCTGCGTCTTGCAGACGTTGTCCGCGCCGAAGATGGCGATCATATCGTCCACGGTGAGGTCGCTAGATGCTGTTCTTGATATCCGCCGTCCCCCCGGCGAGGATAGCCTGCTTGGGATTACCAAGATTATCAGTGATTGTGGTATTCTCAATCGTCACGTCACTTCCCTTGGCGGTCCACAGGGCTGCTCCGTCGTCGGCCACGTTATCGGCCAAGACAGCGTTGACGATGGTCGCGCTTCGGCTGGAGAGGTAGACCCCACCGCCATACCTGGCGCTATTGCTGATGAAGCGTGTGTTGCTGATGGTGGCGCTGCTGCCGCCATACACGACCAGTCCACCGCCATTGCCGCTTTGAGCGGTATTGTTGACAAATTGCACCTCATCCAGAGTGGCGCTACTTCTGTTGTATAGGTTCAGCCCACCGCCACCGTTCCTAGCGGAGTTTCCAACGAACTGTACGTTGCTCAGGGTTAAGCTACTCCCATACACCCACATACCACCACCCAAGCCATAGCTACTACCCTCAGCTCTGCCCCCCTTGATAGTAACATCCCTGATAGTCATATTCTGAACGTTCTGAACGTAGAACAAACCATACACGGGAGCATTGCTACTACGCTCAATCGTCGCACCATTGCCGTTGATCGTCAGGTTGCTTCTGCGAAAGATGTCAAAGAGCGCGCGCCTACCATATCGTTCGGTCACCAGGTAGCGACACTCACCGTCCAGGTTGATCTCCGAGCTGCCACTTGTGAGGAGGCTGTTGAGTGCATCGCCGGAGCAATCCCGCTGAACCGCAACGCTTACGGTGGCGATATCGGTGCCGCCCTGGCCGTCGCTGACGGTGTAGGTAAAGGTTTCGGTGCCGACAAAGTCAACTGCCGGGCTGTAGGTGATCAGGCCGCCATCGGTACTCGCGGTGCCGCCACTGTCGGTGAGGCCGACGGCTGCAATGGTGAGGGCATCACCGTCAGGATCGGAGTCGTTAGCCAGCACATTCAGCACGTTGTCGCTGCTGTTCTGTTTGACGGTGAAGAGGTCATCTTCGGCGCTGGGGACGGTATTGGGCGGTGTAACAACGGTCACGGTAACGGTAAAGCTCTGCGTATCGCTTACACCAGCAGCCTCCGTTGTGGCCTCGACTACGTTGGTCAGCGGCCCGGCGTAGCCCAGTTCGACGATGACGACGACCGTCTGCGTTCAGACACCACCGGGCGCTCCCACGCCAGTGGGCGTGATGGTCGGCGTCCAGGTGAGGACGCCACTGGGCGTGACCTGCGTGGGCAGCGTGTCGGTGACGGTGGCTTGCAGGCTCACGTTGCCGGTGTTGGTGACCCGGATAGTATAGGCCAGCAGCGCTCCGGCCTGCACCGGGTCGGGGTAGGCCTCTTTGGTCACACTCAGCGCGACCAGGAACTCGTCGGCGCCGAGGTCGTAGCCCGCACCAGTAGGCCGTGTTTCGCCGTCTACGTCGGTCGCCACGCCCGCGTTCACGCCCTGGTCTATGGCCGCCGAGTTGGCTGTCAGGTGGTAACCGTCGGGTGCGAAGGCCGGGGCGCCCTCGTGCTGGTTCTGCACGGTTACGGTGGCCGTGACGGACTGCGAGACAGTGATGGGCGTGCCGTACCAGAGAACGCCGTTGACCGTCGCCGTGTTACCTTCGGTCACGCTGATGCCCACCGTGTGGCTGACCAGGATGGTGTTGGTCAGGGCGATGGTAGTATGAACCAACGGGAAGCAGAACGAGCAGTGAGTGACGTAGACGCCGCTGCCATCGCCGCCGGTGTTGTGGGCGATGCTGGTGTGCAGCAATTGGGCCGACGCGCTTACCAAATACAGGCCGCTGCCCTGACCGTTGGCTTCGTTGCCGGCGACGACGTTGTTGGTCAGCGTAGCGTCGCTCCAGTAGTCCAGATACAGCCCGCCGCCATCGTCACTGGCGGTGTTGGAGACAATGGTGTTGCCGCTGAGCCTGACGGCGCCAGGATAGTACACATACAGCCCACCGCCATCGTCGGCGGCGTTGCCGCTGATGGCGTTGCCGCTGAGCGTGGCGGCACTGCTGTTGAGGTACAGCCCGCCGCCGCGGACTGCGGAGTTAATGCCGATGCTGTTGCCACTGAGTGTGGCGTCGCTATGGTACAAGTACAGCCCACCGCCGTTGCCGCTGGCGGTGTTAGAGACGATGGTATTGCCGCTGAGCGTGGCACCACTTTGCTCCAGGAATAGCCCCCCACCATCGCCCCCGTAGGCGGCGTTGGAGACGATGGTATTGCCGCTGAGCATGGCGGCACTGCTGTTGAGGTACAGCCCGCCGCCGTAGCCCCAGTCGAAGCCGGTATGGGCCGTGTTGCTGAAGATCACGCAGTTGCTGATGGTGGCCGTGGCTGTGTAGACGTACATCCCGCCGCCGCCATCATACAATGCATCGTAGCCACCCAGCGAGGTCGCATCGCCGCCCGTGATGCGCAGGTTCTCGATCGTGGGGCTGATGTCGCCGGTGATATAGAGCACGCGCCCTTGCGCCTGCGCGTCCAGCGTGGTGGGGTTGGCCTCGGGGTCGGGCGGGTCGGTGAAGGCGGTGGTATAACCGCCCCGGATGGTCACGGTCTTGCTGACGTAGACCACCTGGGCGATCATCGAAGAGCCTGGGTATCCAGGAGGAGATGGGCGGCTTTGAACGCCGGTGTAGATGCCGGCCGCCACTTTGATGACGTCGCCGTCGCTGGCCGCGTCCACGGCGGCCTGCACATTGGTGTAAGGGCAGGTGCCGGCCACCTCCGGGCAGACGGTGATCACGTCGTTCTCCTGCAGCAGGGGGCGTTGGCCCGGACGCTGCACCCCTTGGGCTACGGACGTTCGGCCGGCGCTCAGGGCAAGCGTCGTGGCCTGGGCCGTGGGCAACCTCGTCCCAACCAGCACCCACAGCAGGGCCAGGGCCAATCCCAGACCCAGGAGGAATGAAATAAGTAAATGCTTAGTTTTCATCTCAATCGTTCCTCCCTCTTTGTGACTGGACACTCATGCTTGCCAGGCAGGTCTTGTCCTGGCGAATTTGTGAGAGGATAACTGCTACTTCCGGCCAAAGCCCCCACGGATCAGAGTTAACGGGCTGGTTGACAACCCTATTCCTTGGCTCAGGTGGGCATAAAGGATTGACCCGTACCACCCTTGCGGATCTCCTCGAGCGTGGCCTTTGCCTCTGGCGCGAAGCCGAAGAAGCCGGTGATCTTCTCACAGCCGTAGTCGTCGCAGTGAGCGCAGTTGATCACGCCCCGCGCAATGGCACAGGCGTGGACCTCACACTTACCGCAGTAGCTAGACAGACGCTCGCTGCCGGATGTACAACTGTCGCAGAGGCAATCCTCGGCGGTGAACGCCGCATTGAACTCCTCGCTCCACCGGGCCGCGACGCGCTCCAGGGCCTCCCTATCGCTGGCCTGGGTAGCAACGTAGGCTGGGCACTCACTGCACACCAGTCCACAATAAGCGATCATTCTCTCTGCCATTGGGTCTCCTTTCTTGGATAGAGTATAGAACAAACGTTCTGACCATATTGTACCCCACCCTGCCCGTCCTGTCAAGCCAGCCAGGCGCAGCGGGTGCATTTCAGTCCTGGAGGAAGTTGACCCTCTCGCAGGTTTTCAGTTGTGTTTCCTACGCGCTTTTAGCCTGTCGAGCGCCGCCTGCTATTAGAACCTGCGGGAGGGTTCACCCCAAGGCGCAGCCCGGCTAACCCCGCCACAACACGTCGCCGCGCAGTGCCCGTTTGAGGAACTGGAACATGGCCCAGGACTCCCAGGCGAAAGGCGGAAAGCCCAGCAAGCCCAACACCGGCATACGGAAATAGTAGACGCCGAAATCGAGCGGCCAGGGCACCGTGTAGCGCCAGCCAGCGGTGGCCCAAAAGTTCCAGAACTCCCACAGGAAACCGGCGATCATTCCTGCCGTCAGCAGCCGCAGCGCAGGGCGCGGGTCGCCTCGTCCCCACTCGCCCAGCGGTGATTCGACGCCCAGTTGCGTATTGATCGGTTCCAGCAGGAGGATAAACCCAACCCAGACAAAGACAAAGGTGTAGCGGGCAATGTGGAGGGGCAACAGCGGCGGGATGATCACACAGGCCAATCCCACCGTGAACATCGCCGCCAGCAGCGTCGGTGAGAAAGTACGGGGTCTTGTCCCCAGGTTACGCAGAAATCCCAGCCCCTCCAACACGTCGGCCGTCTCGAACATCCCCGGCATGATGGTGGCGAAGGACCACAGGTAGGCCCAATTCCGTTCGACCGGGTGCTCCGGCACACCCACGTAATACCAGTTCTTCAGAGGGATGTTGTACGCCTCGAACAGCAGCCAGCAGCCGACAGAGATCCAGGCCAGCATCAGCGCCTCGCGGGGCCGGTCGTGGATGAGCGAATGGCCGCGCAACCGCAGTGCCAGCGCATCGGCAAAGAGGACGTAGCCGGTCCACACAATGGGAGTGAACCATTTAGCGACAAAGGGCTGCCGGGCGAAGAGGCAGATTTCGGCCCCGACGACGATGACCAGCCCCAGCCACCCGTACCATTTCAGACGCATCACATACCTCCCTCCTCCCTTTCAGACTTCAATCATCGCCTTGACGACGCCGTCTTTCAGGGAGGCCACTAACTCAAAAGCCTCCGCCGCTCGCTCCAGCGGGAAGCGATGAGTGACGAGCGTACGCACGTTTACCAGCCCTCGCTCGGCCAGTGCGATGGCGCGTGGGTAGACGGACTTCATGCGCCGGGACATACGGATCGTGAGCCCCTTGCGCCGCGCCACGTTGGCC
>CAZMOT010000059.1:0-19679 GCA_964568065.1 uncultured Anaerolineales bacterium | reverse complement strand
CTCCCATGCCACCCGCCGCCCCATCTCCACCGCGTAGTTGCTCCCCCGATCCCAGGGATAGACCTGGCTCATGTTCGCCATCCACAGCCCGGGGATGGGCGTCTTCAGCGGCGGGACGTTGCGCGAGTGATTGAGCGTGGGGACTGGCTAGGCGTACTCTTCAGTGAACATCCAACTGGCACGCACCCAGTCGAGGCGGAAACCAGAGTTGATCTTGACCAAACCCGGCAGATAGGTCTCCAGCAACTGCTCCTTGCTGTAGCCGAAGTAAGGATGGTCGGGCGGTAGGTAGTCGCCGCAGTAGACCAGGTGGTCGCCGCCATAGTGCTCGGGGCTGACGTAATTGGTGTGCTCGACCAGTCCCATGAAGGGGATGTCTTCACCCTTGGGTAGGTTGATCCAGTAGTGGCCGTCGGTCAGGCGACGCTTGAGGGCCAGGATGAGTGCCACCGCGCCCATTGATTTGAGCCGCCCCAGTTTCGCGATGTAGTCAGAGGGGAGATCGGGGGCCAACCGCAGCATTTCCTGCGGGGAACAAGTAGCAACGACCCGCTCGTACTCACCGACGCCCGCCGATGTCTCCAGCCGTAGGCGACCATCGGCGGCGGGACGGATAGCCCGCACTGCCGTCTCCAACCGCACCTCTCCGCCCTGCGCCTGCACCCGCTCGACCAGCAGATCGGCAAAGCCCTGGAACCCGCCGACGAAATAGCCCAGCCTGGCGGTGCGCTTGTATGCCCTGGCCCACATCCAGGCCATGTTCACGTCCCGGTAGTTATCCTCGCCGAATTTGCTGATGAGCAGTGGCTTCCACCACACCTCGTAGGCTCGCTCACCGACCATCCGGCGCATCCACTCATGCGCCGAAACGGACTCCAGCTTAAGCCAATCCCTGGTCAACGTCAAATAGAATGCCACCAACCCGACCCGCAACCGGTCTAGCAGCGACAACGGCGTGAACTGAAGCACGCGGATGGCACGATGCAACTGAGAAATCGGGATGAACTTTAGCCAGGGAACAGGGCTATCAAGCGGGTAGAGTTTCCCCTGGTAGTAGATGGAGGTAGTGGGCCACGGGAAAAAGAGCCTATCGCGGGCTCCCAGTTCATCTATCAGGCGGACGACGACGACGTCGGAGGCGAACCAGTGGTGGTAGAAACGGTCGAGGTGCCACTCCCACCGCTCGTCGCGGAAGCCCGCCGCCAGCCCTCCGGCATAAGGCCGCGCCTCGTAGACGGTGACGGCGTGGCCTCGTTTCGTCAGATCGTAGGCGGCCGCCAGACCGGTGACTCCTGCGCCAATGACGCCGATGTTCATAGGCGGACCTCAAACTCGCACCGTCTCACTTGCCCGGCTGTCCAGCCAGCGTCCGGTCCAGGTCAGCCTTTCTGAGACCGCTGCGCCACATAAACCACAGCCCGGCAAAGGTCTCCGTGCACCATAATACAGCGTGCAGCAACGTCTGGTAACTGATGGCCGTGTTCCCGAGGATGCCGACACGGGTCAACACCAGGATGGATGGGGCATCGAAGGTGCCCAGGTTGCCCGGTCCGGAGGGCAGCGCCGTGGCCAGATTGGCCGCGCTACTCATCAACAGCAGGTGGTGGAGGTCAACGCCGAAGCCGAACGAGTTCATCAGCAACCGGTAGCTGAACGTCTCCGCTGCCCACACGGCGACGGAGAAAACCAGGACCAGCGTCAGCGTCAGGACAGACCTGATGGAGGCAAAGCCACGAATGAAGCGTCCGGCGACATCGCACAATCGCGAGCGGAAACGGTGTGGGATGAGACGTGCAATGAACCACTCTGCCAGGCGCTGAACGGGGCCAGGCCACAACACAATCGCATAGATCAGCGCCAGAGCAGCGCCGAAAACCGCTACTGCCCCCCACACGACGTAGCGCAGATAATCGGGGATGCCTCCGATGAAGGCCACCAGGATGAGGAACAGGATCATTGTCAGCCCATCGAAGACGCGCTCGACCACGATGGAGGCCAGCCCGGCAGCAGCAGAGATAGAGTTGCGCTGCTTGAGCAGCAGCACGCGCACAATCTCACCGGTGCGAAAGGGATAGATATTGTTTGCTCCCCGGCCCATAGCCATCGTTGGCAAAAGTTCTCGCAGGGGGATGTGACGCTCGGAGGAGAGAAGCGTCTGCCACCGGGCGGTACGAGTTGCCAGTGCGAGGAGATATAACGCCACCGCTGGCGCAATCCAGAGATAGTGAGCCTGCCTGAAGGCCAGCCAGACCTCCACCGGCTGCAGTTTCCGGATGGCGATGTACAAGGACACGCCGCTTACTATCAGGCCGACGATGACCCTCCAGTTGACGCGGCGCATACGTTCTGCTCCGACTTTCACCTGCCCCCTATCTGTCATTGACACCTTGTTGTCGTCAGTGAGTCTCTCTCAGGCTTGCCATTCTACCACACCTCTCCCAAACGACAACACCGGCCGGTCTCAATTGATAGGCCGGCCGGTCCGCACCTGGCACAGCACGTTCCACCTCGTCGTTCCCGGGCCTCCTATCGTCGCTCAACCTGCCGCCCGTGCCTCCCGCTGCCGCAGCGCCTCGTAGAGCACCACCGACCCCGCCACGGCCGCGTTGAGCGAAGTGACCCGGCCGAGCATAGGCAGTCGCAGCAGAAAATCACAGCGCTCGCGTACCAATCGCCGCAGCCCCTCCCCTTCGCTGCCCACCACCAGCGCCAACGGCCCGTTCAGTTCGGCCTCGTGGCAAAGCTGTGCACCGCGCACCGCTTCCAATCCGGCCACCCACACGTCGTGTGTCTTGAGTCTGCCAATGGTGTCTACCAGATTGGTCACCTGTGCCACCAATAGATGCTCCGCCGCGCCCGCCGAGGCGTGGACTACCGCCGGTGTGATGCCCACCGCCCTGCGCCGCTGAATCACCACCCCGTGCACGCCCACAGCATCAGCCGTGCGCAGCAGACTCCCCACGTTCTGAGGGTCCTGCAGCAGATCGAGCAGCAGGAGCAGGAAAGCCCCATCACGCGATTGGGCCAGTGCCAGGATGTCGTCCAGCGAACTATAGGGATACTCGCTTGTCTCCAGCATCACGCCCTGGTGGTTGACATTGCCGAGCCGGTCCAACTTGCGCCGCTCGGTGAGACTCACCGTCACCCCGGCCTGCTTGGCCAAAAAAACAATCTGGCCGACGACGCCCGTTTGCCGGACGCCTTCGGCCAGTGCCAGTCTATGGGGCTTACGCCGTCCTGCCCGCAGCGACTCACAGACGGCGTTTCGGCCATAGAGAATTTCCCTCATCTTCCTCCATGCTCCACCCGCCAGGTTGGACCCTCAGGCCGATCCTCGACCGCGATGCCAAGTTCCCTCAGTTGTTGGCGCAGCGCATCCGCCAGTTCCCAATCCTCGGTCTCACGATATCGCTGACGAATGCCCAAGATGACGTCCATAAGCCCTTCAACCAACTCGCTACCGACATCCTGAGTCAGGTCTTTGGGAATGATGCCCAGTACCTTGCCGCCCAACTCACGATAGAGACCGTCTATCGCCGCCAGCGTGCCCCGGCTCACCGGTTGTCCTGAGGTCAACAACGCGTTCACTTCTTTGCTAAAGTCAAAGAGGGAAGCAATAGCCTGGGGCGTGTTGAAATCATCGTCCATCGCCGCCATAAATGCTTCACGGTGAGTGTCAAGGTCAGTCATGTAAGAAAGATCCGCCGTGCCTGCTGGCACAGCGGGTACCATCCGCGCTCGCAGTGCCCGCACGGTGTTATGCAGCCGCTCGACCCCCCGCTCTGCGGCCAGTACTGCGTCGCGGCTAAAGTCCATTGGCCCCCGGTAGTGGCTCGAGAGGATGAAGAAACGGATCGCCTCCGGGCTGTAGAGTTTGAGCGCGTCCTTGAGGGTAAGGGAGTTGCCCAGGCTCTTGCTCATCTTGACCCCGTTGACGGTCAGGGAGCCAGTCAGAATCCAGTAACGAGCGAAGGGTTTGCCGGTGACAGCCTCCGATTGGGCGATTTCGCACTCATTATGAGGAAAGATATTCTCTAACCCGCCTCCGTGAATGTCAAACGTCTCACCCAGATACTTGGTCGCCATCGCCGTGCACTCGGCGTGCCAGCCCGGATAGCCCCAACCCCAGGGAGAGGGCCAGCGCAGAACATGTTCCGGCTCAGCGTGCTTCCACAGCGCGAAATCGGCTGGATGTCGCTTCTCCTCCCGCACCGCCACCCGCGCCCCGGCCTCCAGTTCCTCGACCTTGCGTCCTGAGAGTTTGCCGTACTCGGCGAACTCCTCTACCGAGAAGTACACGTTGCCTTCTTCCGTCTCGTAGGCATACCCCTTCTCCAGCAGTGTCTTGACCATCTCGATCTGCTCGGGGATGTGGCCACTGGCGCGAGGGGAGATGTTGGGGCGGACCACCCCCAAGGCGTCCATGTCCTCGAAGTAGGAGCTGGTGTAGGTCTCCACCACCTCCATCGGCTCAATGCGCTCCCGCCGCGCCCGTTTCAGAATGCGATCCTCCCCCGTATCCAGCAGGTGGCCCACGTCGGTGATGTTCTGCACGTAGCGAACTTTGTAGCCCAGGTGGCGCAGGTAACGCACCATAACATCCATCGCCACGTACGTCTTGGCATGGCCCAGGTGAGCGTGGTCGTACACCGTCGGACCACAGACGTACATTCCCACTCGCCCCCTCTCCAGCGGTTCGAAGGGCTCTTTCGTGCGGGTCAGATAGTTGAAAACTTGCAGACTCATTGTGCCATCTCCATTGGCCCTTACTTTGATAATCGGGCGAAAAGCATGCGACCAGCCGCCGTCTGCAGTACCTTGGTCACAACCACTTCCACTTTTCGGTTAATATGCGACTCTCCGTCTTCTACCACAACCATAGTACCATCGTCCAGGTACCCTACACCCTGGCCGATCTCCTTTCCTTTCTGAACGATCCTAACAGTGAACGACTCACCAGGGAGAAAGAGAGCCTTGACAGCGTTAGCCAGTTCGTTGATGTTGAGCACCCTCACGCCCTGCAACTCCGCTACACGATTGAGGTTGTAGTCGTTGGTGATGATGGGACAATGCAGCCGCTTTGCCAACAACACCAGCTTATCGTCAACCTCTCGCACACCCTCGACATCCATGTCAGTGACAATCACCGGCGTGACAGATTCGCTTTGAAGCCGGTGCAACATGTCCAACCCACGACGGCCCCGGTTGCGACGCAGGGTGTCGGGAGAATCGGCAACGTGCTGGAGTTCGTTGAGCACAAAGCGTGGGACTACCATTTCGCCTTCGATAAATCCCGTGCGGCTGATGTCAGCAATACGTCCGTCAATGATGACACTGGTGTCCAGTAACACCGGTCTATGCCAATCGCCCCCGTCTTCCAGATCCCCGCCTCTCCCCGGTAACTGCCCCCGGATGATGTTGAAAATATCGTGCTGACGAGTTGTCATCACCATGACGCCTATGTAGCCGAAGAGCATAGCAACGACGAAGGGCAGAATCTGGTTGAAGGGTGATGGGAGCAATGAGATGGGGGACGATATCAGAGCAGCGATCAGCAGCCCAACGATCAACCCCAGCACAGCAGCTAACAGTTGCTGCGCTGGTGTCTGGCGGATGCGTCTACGCAGAGCCAAGAAAGGCCGTACCGTCACGTATGGTGTCAGAACCAAGCCGATCAGCGCTCCAACGAGCAGGAAGATCGCCGCATATTGGTAGGGTGGGCCCCCTAATTGATTTGCTACGTAGATACCCAAAACGACCCCTCCAACAGCCGCCAGGATCATGCCTATAATACGAGAAATGAACTCCACACTCACAGGTACCCTCCCTGATAATAAGACCTGCCCCGCGGACCCTACACGAAAACAGGTGAGCACCAGCAAGGCCCTCACCTGCCAAAATGCACCCCTGCAACTCGTAGTACAAGCGTGCCCCAATGCAGTTTCGGTTTTTGTACAAACGGTTTCGCAGTGCAAAATGAATGAATATAAACAATGAGTTCGCACAACCGAACTGTACAACGGCAGTATAAGGGGATCCTCACTGATAAGGCCCGATATCATTATCTTAACACATTCACCGTCAAAAGTCAATGATGAAAGACCGGCCTGGAGGCCACGACTCATCGGTTGCAGTACGTTGCATCATCTGCGCATCGAGTATGAGTTTTGATTTGCTTCGAAGACCTCGACTGTGATTGCCAGCCACTGGCGGCTGTGCTATAATTTCATTGAGCGTTGTCAGGCTGCGGGTGCGGCGAGAGGGGGAACAAATCGCTCTGGAGGTGAGCGATACGGGCGTCGGCATCCCATCCGAAGAACTGGAACGCATCTTAGCGTTTCTACCAGGTAGACGGGAGCGCCCGACGGCGATATGACGGCGTGGGGCTAGGGCTGGCGCTGGTCAAGGAACTCGTCGAGGTCTATGGCGGACGCGTGATGGTGGAGAGTCGGGTTGATGTGGGGAGCACCTTCACCATCCTTCTCCCTATCACTACTGACGCGGGGTCGCTCTCAAGGGAGTAGCGATGGCCAAACGACTTTCAGTGATAGACGTGGATCGCTGCGTCGGCTGCCAGTCCTACATGTTCGCCGACGGCAGGCGCTGTCCGCGTTCGCAGCGCAGATCTGAATGGTATCACACTTGCTCTCCCTCTCAACCCGTTGTACAATTATCTGACGATTACAATCAGTTTCCATGCGAGAGTTCCCATAGATGAAGGATAGGGAGAAATCGAGATGAGTAAGCACATCGGCGTGCTGAACTACAAAGGTGGCACAGGCAAGACAACTACGGTAGTAAACCTGGCCGCTGGCCTGGCCTTGCGTGGGATGCGTGTTCTTTGTGTTGACCTGGACCCCCAGGGCAGCCTGGCGACGTGCCTGGGCGTGCGTTATTCCCATTCCCTTGCCCACTTGTTGCTGGGGCAAGCAGAATCGCGAGCCTGCATCGTTCAGGCGCGGGATAATTTCGATCTCATCGCCAGCGATGGCAGCCTCCTTCAAGCTGAAGGAAAAATGTGGCGCTTGAACGATAACCGGATGGTCCGGCAAATGCTGGTCAATAGAATGCGCGGCCTGGATGACGAATATGATTACGTCATTCTCGACTTCTCGCCTTCGGCCAGCCTGCTAAGCGAAAGCGGGCTGGGATACGTTCGCGACCTCATCGTGCCGGTCTCGATGGGCTATATGGCCATGGTAGGAGCCCGGCAAGTGATCCAAGCACTCAAAGACATCGGTCGGCCACCCAACCATCGGGCTCGGCTATACCTGATCGTTCCCACTCTCTACTCCGCTCGAGTGCGGCAGGATCGCGAGGTACTGCAAATCCTGCGACGTCACTTTGCCGAGAAGGTGACTGAGCCGATCCGGAAGAACGTAAAGCTTACCGAAGCGCCCAGTCACCGTATGACCATCTATGAGTATTCATCCCGCAGCGGAGCTGCGGCCGACTATAAACGTCTGGTAGAGAGGGTGCTTAGTGATGGCTAAGAAAAAGCAAGAGGCCGACAAAATACTAGGCCACGATCCATTCGAAGGCTTGGATATGAAATGGATAGAGTGGGAGGAGGGCGAACTATCCATCAAGATCCTGGGCCACGATCCATTCGAAGACATGGACATGGAATGGATGTACGGGGAGAGGGATGAGCTATTTCCCACGTTGGCTCAGGAAGAGGTCAAGATCGCACTCGGCGAAGCCGAAGCCGAAGCCGAGCCTGTCTTGAGCGCAGCCGACGCGCCTGCCCCCGAGCAAGCCTTTGTAGAGTTTGCACAGCCAGTCCAACCCCAATCCCCGGAGCCGCTTCGAACGACTCGCCCAACCGGCGTCGCCTCTGCAAGAACATCTAGGCCCGAGGCCACATTCTACTTCCCCTCTGACTTCAGATGGGGTGTCGCCACCGCCGCCCACCAGGTCGAAGGCAACAACATCAACAACGACTGGTGGAGCTGGGAACAGCGGGAGGGTCGCATCAAAGAAGGGCACAAGTCCAGGCGGGCCTGCGACTGGTGGGAGAACGCCGAGGCCGACTTCGACCGCGCCGCCGAAATGAGCCTGAACGCGCTACGCCTCTCGGTCGAGTGGTCGCGCATCGAGCCCCGCCCTGGCGAGTTCGACGACTCTGCTCTGGAGCGTTATAGTGAAATGCTGCAGGGCCTGTGTGCGCGCAACATCGAACCGATGGTCACCCTGCACCACTTTACCAGCCCCCGCTGGCTGGCCGAGCAGGGTGGCTGGGAGAACCCGCAGACCATCACACTCTTCGCCCGCTTCACGCGCCGGGTCGTCGAGGCCCTGGGCCAGCACTGCGACCTGTGGTGCACCATCAACGAACCCAACGTCTACGGCTACATGGGCTACCTGGAGGGTGTCTTCCCTCCTGGCAAATCCGATTTCCGAACGGCGATGTGTGTCATCCGCCACCTGCTGGCGGGCCACGCTGCTGCCTACCAGGAAATCCACGCGCTCCAGCCCCAGGCTCGCGTCGGCTTCGCCCACAACATGCGCCTCCTCGATCCGGCCAACCCTCACTCGCTATTGGATCGGCGCGTCGCCAGGATGGCAGACGGCCTCTACAATCAGGCTATCCTCACTGCACTGACCAAGGGCCGCTGGACGCTGCCCCTGGGCTTGGGCCTGGCCTGGAGACTGCGGCGTACTCTCGATTGGATCGGCCTCAACTACTACACTCGTGATCTGGTCGCCTTCGACCGCACGCGGCGTCAGGCACTCTTCAGTCGCCGACTCCACGCCGACGACGCCGAGTTGCTCGACGGTGGCTACGGCGAGCTCTACCCCCGTGGAATCTTCTGCTGCCTCCAACGCCTGAAGCGTCTGGGCCTGCCCATCTACATCACGGAGAACGGTCTCCCCGACGATGACGACGATCAACGGCCGCGCTACCTCCTGACCCACCTGCACCAGATGTGGCACGCGATCCAGCTCTGCTGCCCGGTGATGGGTTACTACCACTGGACGCTGGTAGACAACTTCGAGTGGGCCGAGGGGTGGACGTTACCCTTCGGCCTCATCGCGCTTGATCCCCAAGAGCAGACTCGCAAGCCGCGTCCCAGTGCCGAACTATATGCCGACATTATCCGGGCTGGCGCCATCACCCCCCGGATTATTGACACCCACGCACCCCAAGTGCGGGCCGAGTTGCTGCCAGGATAATGCGGAACCGTGTCGGAAGCAGGAGCACCAAGATGAACGAACGAAGCATCACAGTCTTGGTTGCGGTGAGTCTAAGCCTCCTGCTTTTTGGATGCGCCGGTGAGACGACCCCAGATATTCTACCGGACATAGCCCTCGACCAAATGCCCCTCATGCTCGCTAGCCCTCTTTTTCAAGCTGGGTACGAATTGGTCAGCTACCACGAACTGGACGCAAACGGCGACGGCGCTATGGAGGTGTTGGCAGTCCTGACCCTGAGAATTCCGGTGACAGTGTCCTACCTGGGTGATACCTACGCCATGCTGTTTGGCCAGCGGAGGGGAGCATGGAGCATAACCGATAGTCACCAACTAGACGGCATCAACGCCAGTGCAGAGTTGCGTGACCTGACCGGCGACGGACTCCCCGAACTGCTCGTCTTCACCGAAGAGGCGGAGGAACAATTAGGAGACTTTGTGACACCGTTTCGATACACCGACCACCTGACCGTGTTCACGCCCACGCCAGACCTGCACATGGTGGAGTTGGGGACGTTCAGCAGCAGCCAGTCAGGCGTGACACGCCCACAATCAACGGTGGGAGAGTGGGGAGGCCAGCCGGCCATCCAGACCGTGCAAGACATCCCACCGACCGGGGGGCCGCTGTGGTGGCCCTACCGCGTCGAGACCTTCGCCTGGGACGGGCGGGGGTTCGCTAGCCGGCAAGTGCGGGAACAGCGACGAATCTCGCCCATCGTCTCCTGGTTGGTACGCCGAAACATGCCCTGGGCGGCGGCTTTCCTGGCTCTGAGCGGGGTGTTGTGCTTCATCTTGGTCGCCGTCGCGCGCCGCTTGCGCCTGCGGGAGCGATGGGTCATCGTGGGAGTGATTCTGCTGCTCACTGCGGGCGGGGTTGGCCTGGGGCTGGCACAGGAGTGGTTGTGTGTGCCTGCACTGATTCTGGCCGGGCTGGCGGGCTTGGGAGTCGGGCGACAGATGGCGACGCGGATGGTCGCTGAATTGGACCCAGATACCGAGATGGAGAGTGAAGAATAGCACGACAACTTTCTGTCCCCATTGTGGGACGGCAATGGAGAAAGCAAAAGTCGCCGGGCGCGTGCGCGAGGTCTGTCCCGCCTGCGATTTTATCTTGTACCGCAACCCGGTGCCTGGCGTCGGTGTACTGGTGGAGATGCAAGCCTCCCCGACAGGGGAGGCCGGCATCGTGCTGGTTCGGCGAGGCCAATCGCCGTTCGTGGGCTGGTGGGCGCTCCCGGCCGGCTACATTGAGGCCGACGAGAGCGTCGAGCAGGCGGCAGTACGGGAGTGCAAGGAAGAAATCGGGCTCGACATCGAACTCCTGGAGTTGTTCGGCGTCTACTCCTTTCCAGAGGGACCAGTACAGCCCGGCATCATCATCTTCTACCGCGCCCGGCCGGTGGGTGGCGAACTGCGGGCCGGCGACGATGCACAGAACGTGGGCGTCTTTCCCCCAGACGCTCTGCCCGAACCGCTGGCCTTCCGCACTCACCGTGAGGTATTGGCGCGCTGGGTGCGCAGCCGCTCGCCAGAGTCCTGCGCCGACGTGCCCGGTATCGTCATCCGGGAAGCTCGCACCGAGGACGAAGCTCGGGTCATGGAACTGCTGCCGCTGATCCCCGCGAACGCAGCGTTGAGCCCGGTCGAGATACAGGCCGCAGCTCAACGCTTCCGCGAGAGCCTGGCGATGAATGTGTTGGTCGCGGAGGTGGATGGACAGGTGGTGGGCTTTCTCGCTCTTTCGTTTGTTCCCGTCCTCTCTGGGCTGCGGGCCTTGATTGACGACCTGGCCGTGGACCCGGCATACCGGCGGCAGGGGATCGGCGCGGCGCTGGTGGAGGCGGCGATACAGCAGGCCAACCGGCAAGGAGCCACCCACCTGCTGATGGACACCTCCCGGGGCGATCCGGCCGCCTGCGACTTCTACCAGGCCTGCGGGTTTGAAGCTGGTGTCATCGCGCCTCTCCACATCCGGTAAGGCAGTGGCAACCTTGCAAAGTTGTAAATCTTGGCAAGGTTCCGCATCAGAGGAACAACTCCATAAAAACCTCGTCCTCGTACCACCCATCAATCTTGACCTGCCGTGCCAGTATCCCTTTGGTGACGAAGCCCAGGCTGCGGTAGAAAACCTGGGCCCCGCTGTTGCCCGCCCGCACGTAGATGACGATCTTCTCGTAGCCGTTGGCACGCGAGAAGTCGAGCGTGTACTGCGCCAGGCGGTGGCCAATGCCCTGCCGTCGCCATTCAGGAAGGATGATGGTGCCCATCACGCCGACGTGATCGAAGGAGTCGGTGTACTTGGCCCACAGATCGAGGGACTGGAAGCCGACGACGCGGCCGTCCACCTCCGCCAGAAAGATGCCCTCCCGATCAGAGAGGGAGGCGATGTAGCTCTGCTCCTGTTGAGGTGTAAAAGCACGGTTCACAGCAGTGTAGACCCGCTCCGCGCAGACAACCTCCCAAACGGCGGAGATGGCCTCGGCATCGTCGGGCGTGGCGCACCGGATGGCTACCTGCATCGGCATTCTCCTGAAAGGAAGCAGGGCGACCCCCGCGTGGGGCCGCCCCGTGGTGGCGGAGAGGGCGGGATTCGAACCCGCGGAGCATTTCTGCTCACGCGCTCTCCAGGCGCGCGCATTAGGCCGGACTATGCTACCTCTCCTGGCTTACTACGACGTGGATTATACCATCCTGCTACGCGGTTGACAAGGGTTGCACCCCACAAAGCTCGCGTCCTCACCCCCTACCACACGATTTTGATTAAGGTGAAAAGCCCCAACGCCGTGACAGCACTGCCGATAACTCCACGCAGCTTTCGCATGGGTATCCTCTTCACCGTGAGAGTAGCGAGGGGCACCGAGAGCATAGCCCCCAGAGCGAGCGAGGGAGCCAGTCTCCAGTCCACTCCACCGTTCCCCGTCAGCACGTAAGCGATCACGCCGACGATACACACCAGACCCTCGGCCAGCGACGTGATGCCGATGGCCGCTTTTTCGTCCATCCCCGCCAGCACTTGACCGCCGCAGACGAGCGGGCCGTAACCGCCACCGCTGAGCCCTTTGTTGAGCGCGGCCACGAGCCCCAGCCCGATCACTTTCTTCCAGGAGAAGACAAAGGTTTTGCCCACAGTCAGCAAGATAGTGATGCCCATGGCCAGCACGAGCACGCCGATGTAAGTCTTGAGCACCCACTTGGGTATGCTCACGGCAATAAAGACGGCTACCAACGTGCCGACGACGCTGCACGCCGCCAAGACCATAACGACCTTGAATGGCCGTGAGCCTGGTTTCAAGTTGACGTTGCCGAACTCGTGGTGGAGTATACCTGCCGAGATGCCAGTCAGGAATTCCGAAAGTAACACCGAGGGAACAATTTGCACCGGTTCGTAGCCCATCATAAGCAGAATGGGAGTGAGGGTCGTACCATATCCCATGCCCAGCGCCGAATCTATATATTCACAGAACAGCGCGAGCAAGACGATTGGCCAGAGTATTTGAATGGACATCCTTGTTCTCCTTTCGGATGATATTACATAATTTCCAGTGATTTTATCGTAAATCGAGTGAAAAAAAGTTTCGATATTAAGTGGATTCGTCCCTCCTTTCATAATACATAATTCCTAGTGATATTATAGGATTTACGCCAAAAAAGTGTTCAGGAAGGCGTCTACGCGACGAGCAGATCGGCCAGAGTGGTGCTTTCCATAATCCCAGCTACAACATCGCGGACCCCTTGCATCACCCGCTGCAAACCGCAGGCCTCCATATCGGGGCAGCCACAGGGCTCGTAGGCTGTCTCGCTCACGCAACTGATGGGCGACAGCGCCCCATCCAGCAGGCGCACGATTTCCGCCAGGGTGATTTCCTGCGGGGGACGGGCCAGATAGTACCCCCCTCGGGGTCCTTTTTGACTATGCACGATCCGGCCGTGCTTAAGCGTGAGCAGAATCTGCTGCAAGAACCTGGGCGGGATGTTGTTCCGCTCGGCCAGGTCTCTGTTCACTACCGGCCCCTCGCCGTAGTGCGCCGCCAAATCCTGCAGGGCACGCAAACCATATTCGCCTCGTTTGGAGAGTTTCACTGAACCTCCGCTAACCCATAAAGTCTATAAACTCTATCGAGTTAATTGTACACCAATACAGTCAAGCTGTCAAGTGTAGGAATTCAGGTTTTGGGTCAGGAACTGAAGCCTCTATCTGTTGAGATCGCCGTAAGAGATGAGCTCGATGCCTAATTCCCCCATGCGCTGCCGCACCCGTGGATCGAGTAAGACACGACACTCCCTCTCGTGCCAGCCCTCGGTGCGGGGGTGGACCAGCAGTTCGGTGATGCCGTCGGGAAGGGCATTCAGCAGACTCAGCAGGTACTCCACCGTGCATGGCACCTGCTCCGGCGGGAGGATAGGGCGGCCCTCGTTCATCACCAGGTGCACAACCGCACCCAGGCCGGGGTGGTCGCGCAGGTAGGCGGCAGCCTTAGGCCAGTACGGCTGGTTGACCAGTGCGGTGGTGCTGGTGACGATGCCTGCTTCATGGAGAGCGGCAGTAGCAGAGACAGAGCCCCCCGCATAGCCCAAATCGTCAGCATTGATGATAAGACGTTTGTGCATAGCAGTCTCAGAACTCGGATATCACCATCACGATCTTTGGCCCCACGAGCAGTTGGCCCTCAGACGCTGCAACTTCTCGCCGCTCATAGGACGGCGTCCGTGGCCAGCGTAGACCCATTCGAGCCTGAGGGCCTGCAGGCGGGCGAGGCTATCTGGGATGAGCGACCAATCGTCGGCGAAGCAACTCTGCACGCGGGGCCAGCCCGAAGTGGACAACAGGTCACCCACGAAAGCGATGCACCCCTCGAAGATGAGACAACTGGAGCCAGGAGTGTGACCCGGCATGTGGAGCACCAAAGCGTCCAGGCCGTAGGCACACAGGTCATCGCCATCGTCGAGGAGGGTGTCGGGTGGGGTCGGTTCCGGTCGCAGGTACGGCTCGAACAGTGACAGGAGCGCCCACAGTAACCAACCCCGGCCACGCACTGAACCGACAAGAGTTTCTCCCCGCGCCATCGCGTCCCCATCGGCACGATGAACGGCAATAGGCGCGCCGGTGAGCCGCCGCAGCTCTACCGCGCTGCCGTAGTGGTCGAGGTGGGCGTGGGTGATGAAAATAAGCCGCAGGTCGTCCCGCCCCAGTGATTGCATCCGCCGCAGCACCCTGCGCTCGTAGCGGGGTAGACCTGCGTCTACCAGTATCAGGCCCGCGTCACTCTCGACCAGATAGGCGCGGGCCATACCCATTGGAATACTATGAACCTGTTGTCTCTCCGTCTTCTCTCTCCTTGTCTAACCTGCTCCTCACCGGTTTCTAAGGACGATGGGCAGAAAAACCTCGTATCCATTCACATAGGCCCGGCGCGTATACACGTTGCCGTTACCATACACATTGCCGTTGCCATCGTTGATTTCGGCCTGATTGAAGGCTGTTGGCGTGATCGCGGTGGTAGAGGTCAGCAAAGTGGCGTAGGTGATGGTAACGACTGCGCCGTCGCTCATCGTCCCCGACCAGGTGATCGTCTGGCCGTTTACCGTGGGCGCACCGCCTGAACTGGAGGTCGGGCTGCCCTGCAGCAGGAGTGTGGTGGGCAGGGTGTCGGTGAAGAGCGTCGTGGAACTGAGAGCCCCGCTGTTGACCAACTGCACAGTAAAAGTCACCACCTGCCCGGCGGTGGCCTCGTCGGGATGAACCGTCTTGATCGAAGGGGACAGATTGGGGAGTGGAGGAGGCGCTGCCAGCCTGGACGCAAAGGCGTCGCCATCGCCGTTGTAGAATTTGTCGAAGGCATCGCCCGTCGTGGGAAAGTTCGACGACCTGGTGTAGCCGGTCACGTAAACCGTGTCGTCGGTGCCCAGGGCGATGCCCATGCCCGCTTCGCTCGACGACCCGCCTAAGTAGGTGCTGTACACCACGTCGTCCGCGCCGTTACCTTGCAGGCTCATGCGCGTCACAAAGACGTCAAAGTTGCCGCTTCTGTTCTGGGAAAAGGCGTCCATCGTAATAGGAAAATCGTCCGACCTCGTCTGGCCGGTGACATAGACATTTCCACTAGCACCCAAAGCGATGTCGCTCAGATAGATGACATCGTTCTCAGAATCACTCCCGCCCAGGAAGGTGGAGTAGAGCAGATCGGCCTGACCGTTGCCGGCTGGGTCCAGCTTGCTGACGAAAGCGTCGGCATAAGCACCCCAGAAGGGGATCTCATTACACTCTCCATCAGTGCCACAGGTCGTGTCGTAAGCGTTGGTCGTGGTAGGGAAGTCGGGCGAGGCGGTCTCGCCGGTGACGTACACCGTCCCGGCTGCGTCCACCGCGATGCCGTGGCCATAGTCCCAGTTGTCGGCGCCGCCCAGAAATGTAGAATAAAGTAGGTCGGCTGTGCCACCTCCGGCCGGGTTCAGCTTGAAGACGAAACCATCAAAGTCACCTTGCCACAGGTAATCGTCCAGGGCTCCTGATGTGGTGGGGAAATCGCTGTTAAATGGGAGAATGTCGCCCCGCGCATAGCCGGTCACGTACACGATCCCGGCGTCATCCACGGCAAGGTCATAGCCCCGCTCCTCGCAACCGCCACCGACGAAGGTGCTGTACAGCAGGCCGGCCTGACCGCTGATGGCAGGGTTCAGTTTGACCACAAACACGTCGTCGTTGAGGCCGACGGCCGCATCAGCGTAGACCTGGTCGTAGGCCCCAGAAGTGGTCGGAAAGTCCTCTGACCGAGTATATCCGGTGACGTAGAGGATGCCGTCCTTCACGACGATTGCCCGTCCCACGTCGTCACCACCGCCGCGCCCGCCCCCGCCAGGGATGTCGTAGCCTGAACCACCCAGGTAGGTGGCGTAGGCCAGCACGCCTGAACTATCCAGCTTGACGACAAAGGCATCGCTGCCGTGGCAGGCTGGAGTGACGTCAGGATTTTCCATGGGGCCATGGTAGGTGGTATCGTAGGCGTCGGTCGTCGTTGGAAAGTCGGATGACATGGTGTAGCCGGTCACATAGACCGCACCGCTTCCGTCCACGGCGATACCGTGGCCGACTTCGTTGATGTCCCAGTTGTCATTCTGATACGATCCTCCGATGTAGGTGTTGTAGACGGGGGAAATGAGAGTGGCTCCTTTCCCCAGTTTGGTCACAAAGGCGTCGGCGTTGCCACCCAGCGATGTGTCATAAGCGCCAGTGGTCGTCGGGAAGTTAGACGACATTGTCAATCCCGTCACGTATATGTTGCCGTCCCCATCCACCGCAATGTCTTCGCCCCGGTCAAGGTCACTGCCACCGAGGTAGGTGCTAAAGAGAAGTGCCCCTGCGACGTCCTGAGGGAAAAGCACACCGGGGGCGGAGGTGGAGAAGGGGGCAGTGACGTCAAATGTGTCGTGGGTCACGCGGGTGGTGGTGGGTTGGCTATCGGGTACTGCCCCGTCAACGGTCAGCAGGGGCAGGGCGAATTCGCCCGCGGCGGTAGTCAGGCGGAGGTAGCCGCCTTCGGTAGCGACGGCCTCGCTCCCTTCCACCCGCAGGCGCACGTTGGAGATTGCGAATTGTGAATTGTGAATTACGAGCCTCCAGGCCCAGCGCCCGCTCTCACTGGTTATTTCCAGGTCCACGCCGGGGTAGAGATCCACGTAGCGCACGCCGCCCCACACCGGGACGCCGGTGTGCCATTGAGACGGGTCATTGCCCTGGTAGTAGTGCACTGTCGTATCCAGACGGTCGAAGGGTTCCAGGCGCGGGTGAGGGTCAGCGCCGGGAAAACTCAGTCTCAGGTTCACACCCTGGCGTGGTTCGGCTTCACGCTGCCCGTCGGCACGTTCCACGCCCACACGTTCTGACGGTTCAACGGAGCGTTCGACGGCCGTTACCCAGAGCGCGTCCTCGGTCAACCAGAGGGTGCCCGGCCCACCGCGCACCTGAAAGCGGGCGCGTTCATCGAACTGGCCGACGTTTTCGATAAAGGGCAATAAAGCGTCCTGCGAGGTCGCTTGGGGTGAACGGACGGCGCGGGCAGCAGGCACGGCCGGCGACACTGCCCTGGCAGCCAACAGCAAGCTCAGCAGCAGGGCCAAAGTAATGCAAAGTCTTGACATTTTCATTTTACACCTCCATAGTAATGTGTGTTGCGTGACCCATCGGGTCATCGGGTTCTCGGACGGATACCTTCGTTCTGGGTGCAGGGCCTTTGAGACGGAGGGACAAAAGGAATTGCTCCTTACGACAACGAGATTCACGATAGCCCCCGGTGGTTTATCGCTCCATTGTCCTGTGACAAGGATACAGCAAAGTGAAAGAAGAGTCAAGATGGCAGCAATTCGTCGAGGCTGCGGAGCACGTAATAAAGGCCCCGCTCCCATTGAACCGGAGCCACCATTTGCAGGCGTGGATAATGGTGGAAAACTGGCAATTTCGCCACCCTGCGGTATAATCTCTCCCGACTTTACATCAGGGAGAGGCAAATGCGCATTCTCATCACCGGTGGGGCCGGCTTCATCGGCTCCCATCTCTGCGACCGGTTGCTGGCCGATGGCCACGAGGTCATCGCCATGGACAACCTCAGCACCGGCAGCGTGGACAACATCGCCCATCTGGCCGGGCACGAGCGCTTCCACTTCATCAAGCACGACGTGACCGACTACATCTTCGTCGAAGGCGACCTTGACGCGGTGCTCCATCTGGCCAGCCTGCCCAGCCCGGTGGACTACCTCAACCTGCCCATCCAGACCCTCAAGGTAGGCGCGTTGGGCACGCACAAGACACTGGGCCTAGCGATGGAAAAGGGTGCCCGTTACCTGCTGGCCTCCACCTCCGAGGTCTACGGTGACCCACTGGTGCACCCTCAACACGAGGATTACTGGGGCAACGTCAATCCCGTGGGTCCGCGCGGCGTCTACGACGAGAGCAAGCGTTTCGCCGAGGCGCTCACAATAGCCTACCATCACTACCACGACGTGGACACGCGCATCGCCAGGATCTTTAATACCTACGGACCTCGCATGCGGATGGACGACGGGCGCGTGGTGCCCAACTTTGTCTGCCAGGCACTGCGCGGCGATCCTCTCACCGTCTACGACGATGGCTCCCGCACCCGCTCCTTCTGCTACGTCTCTGACATGGTCGAGGGCATGGTGCGCCTGCTCCACTTCGACGAGACCACCCCAGTCAACCTGGGCAACCCCGCTGAGATGACCATCCTCGACTTTGCCCACGAGGTGCTGGAGTTGACCGGCAGCAGTTCATCCATAGAATTTGTAATGCCCACCGATGCCCGTACCGCCGACGATCCCAAGGTGCGCTGCCCCGATATCGGCAAGGCGCGGCGCATGTTGGGATGGGAGCCGCAGGTGCCGCTCGAAGAGGGGCTGCGGCAGACGGTGGCGTACTTCCGAAACAAGCTGGATGTAGAATAGATGGAACACAAAGTCTCAACGGTCGTGGTCTATACCCGCCGCGGGGACGAGGTGCTGCTGATGCATCGCAACAAGGAGCCCAACCTTGGACTGTGGATCGCGCCAGGAGGCAAGGTGGAGACGGGTGAATCCCCTCGCGATACGGCCCGGCGCGAGATGGTGGAGGAGACTGATTTGGAAGTAGGAGACCTGTGGGTAGAGTACTGAGTCGCGCACTAGCCTGGAACGGCCCGCTAGTTACGCTCCTGGCACTGGCACTGGCCCTCCTTGCCAGCTTGCTGCTTATCCGGCTCACGCCACTGGATGGGTTGCTCTTCGTCGTGCTGGCCGTCGTCGGCGTGGCGACCGTGATCGAACCGCTGGTTGGCCTGGGCGCCGCGCTCTTCCTCGGCCTCTTGCAGGCTTACCTGCGCACCTGGATCCCGCAAGCGCCCGCCTGGATCGCCCACGTTTTCGTCGCACTGACGCTAGCCGTCTGGCTGGCGCGGGGGTTGACCCGCCGTGACTTGTGTGTCCCTCATCTGCCCCTGCTCCTGCCGTTGCTGATCTTCCTCGGCGCGGCGTTGCTCTCTCTGTGGGATGCGGTCGGACTGGCCGACTATGGCATCCCTGAACTGATCAAGTGGGCGCAGATTCTGCTGCTGTTTCTCTTCGTCAGTGACTACCTCACGCATCGGCGCCTGCCTTGGCTGTTGGGCGTGCTGTTCGCGACCGGGCTCTTCCAGGCCGCTGTGGGTGCGTGGCAGTTCGGGTTGCGCGGCGAAAACGTAGATCCTTTTGCTGTCCTCGGCGGTCGTTTCTACAGATGGAAGCCCTCTGCTTTGGAGCGCGCGTGGGTGAGCTGGATAGAGCCCTTTGGCATCCTCGGTGGCCGTTTCTACCGCGCCTACGGCACCTTCGAGCAGCCCAACGCGTATGCGGGGTACGTTGGGATGACATTGGCGTTGGTCGTAGGTCTGGCCGCCGTGATTGTGCGGGATAGACTGGTAAACCGGTATATTGGTAAATTGGAAGGGCGGCACTTGTCCAACC